>DIEW01000042.1:5526-66576 GCA_002418825.1 Syntrophaceae bacterium UBA5764
AATTCCACTTCGCGCGGCACCTTGTAGGAGGAGAGGTAAATCCGGCAATATCTAAGTATTTCTTTCTCTTCAACCGCCGCATTTTCCTTCAAAACAATCCGCGCCAAAACAATTTCGCCGCGCATCAAATCTTTTTTGCCCACTACTTCAACCTCGCGCACCGCCGGATGCATGCTCAGAATATCCTCGATTTCCTTGGGATACACATTGAAGCCGCTGGTGATAATCATTCTTTTTTTCAGTCCGGTAAGAAAAACATAATCATCCTCATCCATCCGGCCCAGATCACCGGTGTGCAGCCAGCCGTTTTTGATAACGGTGGCGGTGGCCGTATCATTCTTATAATAACCCGGCATCACATTGTCGCCTCTGACAATCAGCTCCCCTATCCGGCCGCGGGGAAGCTCCTTTCCTTCTTCATCAACAATCTTTATCTCGGTGCCGGGAATGGCCTTGCCGATGGAGCCGGGCTTCTGCGGACGGTCCAGCATGTTGAAAGAGCAGCAGGGAGAGGCTTCCGTCAACCCGTACCCTTCCACAATTTTCGCGCCGAATTTCTCCTCAAAAGGTTTAATAAATTCCGGCGGCATTGCGGCGCCACCGGTTACGCAGACATCTAAAGAACTTACATCAAAATTTGACACTCCTTCATGGAAAAACATTCCCAGATAAAGCCTGGGCACAGCGCAAATGTAACTTATCCTTTCTTTCTGGATAGCACCGAAAAGTCCGTCTATCGTGAATCTGTCCATCATCACCACACTGCAGCCGGTGCGAACGACGTTAATCATATTTACCGTTGCGCCGAAAGAGTGAAACAGCGGAATCAAACAAAGTCCAATATCTTCATGCGTCCTTTTCACCACGGATGATATCAGTGTAGATTGAGAATAAAGATTACGATGCGTAAGAACCGCACCTAACAATTTACCGGTAAGCCCGGAAGTGTAAATTATCATCGCTGGGTCGTCAGGGTTTATTTCTTCGCTGATCTCGGGAAATTTCCCGCCGGCCAAAACCCTTTTAAAGAGCGCCTTTTTATCGGGGGAATCTACCAGAATTAAACTTTTGCAGTTGGTAAGTTTATTCCGGATTTCTTCATAACGCTTTCGCACCGTTTCCGTCGTGATTAAAACTTTCGCCTCGCTGTTTTCCAGCAAATAACTCAACTCGTAAGGCGTGGAGGAAGTGTTGAGCGGCACAGCCACCGCTCCCAGTTTTACCGCTGCAAAATAACAGTAAAAAAACTCGGGAATATTGGGCAAAACCAAAGCCACTTTATCGCCTTTGACCACGCCTGCCTGATTTAAAATACCGGCCACGGCGTTGACGGCATGATTAAGCTCAACGTAACTGATTCGTTGATTTTCAAAAATAACGACCGGCCGGTCTCTGTATTTTTCGACAGAATCTTCTAGTAAATCCGCTAAGTTAATGTCTCAAGAACCTCCGCACAAGTTAGGTCGTTTTTTAGCAAAAAACATCCTCTTTTTCAACAATATAATCAGGCCTTGTAACTTACTTAAATTATTGAAAGGAGGGGCGTTTGCGGCAAATTTTACAAAATTTGCACTGTCAAACAACAATACTATCTTCCATTGTTTGCAAGGCGTCAATGACTTTGTCCGCGGATAAATTATCCAGGCACCTGCTGATACCGCGTCCATCACAGCCTTTCTGGTAGCAGGGGGAACAAGACATGTCCGTCGAAACAACGTGATTTCGGGGGGCAGGCAAAACCCAATCACGCCAATCAGTCGGCCCGTAAACAGTCAGATTCCGCGTACCCACGGCAGCCGCTACATGGGGAGGGGCACTGTCCACGCCCATGTGCAGCTTGCTCATCTTGAGCAGCGCCGCCAGCTCCCGTAAATTCGTTCTTCCCGTCAGATTAATCATCGGAGAAGTAGCACCCGCAATTAATTTTTCCGCACGACTTTGTTCTTCTTTTGAACCCACAATAATCGCGGGCATTCGATATTGATGCCAGACAAATAACGCCACTTCGCGCCATTTATCCATTCCCCATTCCTTGTAAGGCCAACGCGAAAAAGGGCTGATGCTCACCCAAAAAGAACCGGGCGCCACTCCATGGGCGGCTAATAATTCCACTGCCTTTTTACGCGTTTCTTCAACGACAATAATCTGAGGCATATAAGTGATTTCTTTTATACCAAAGCCACGGACAATGCGCAAAGATTGTTCGGCGGCGCCGTAGAACCTTTCCCGTGGCGGCGCCTCCTGCAGCAAGTGAGTAAACGCTTTGTCGCGCCAGAACCTGCCCGGATAATGCAGGGCGCATTTCATCTTTGCTCCGGAAATAAAAGTCACCACCGTTCCCCGGTCATCGGCGCGCAGATCGAAGAGTAAATCAAATCTTTCCCGCCTTATATGCAGCATCAATTTCACTTGCTGCCAGATATCGCTTATCTGAAAAACCTTACTTATAGATGGGTCATCCAGAAGAAAATCACCATATGGCTTCCTGGTTACAACAGAAAGCAGGGCTTCCGGAAAAGAGGCTTTTAGCGCCCTAAACGTGGGAATGGACCAGATAACATCACCAATATCTCCCAATTGTATGATTAAAATACTTTGGGGAGAAATATACAGTTTATGTTCGGGGGCAATCAACATTTATAAAACTGATTTATTCTGATACGGAACGTATTCTTCAACAATCCGCTGAAGTTTCACTTTTATTTCTTTCGCATCGTGTTGCTCCGCCGCCTTAACCAAGCCATCAATTTTTTTATTCAGTTCTTCCTTGGCTCGCGGAAAATCTCCTGAACCGTTAAATAAATGATTGGAGCGAAGAACCATGACTTTTTCGTGACCGGTGGGTAAAATATTTTCTCCTTCGGAAATAAGTTCTTCATACAACTTTTCACCATCACGTAAACCGGTATAAATAATCTTTATGTCGGTGTCCGGCTGCCGGCCGGAAAGACGAATCAGGTCGCGCGCCATATCAGCGATTTTAATCGGCGTTCCCATGCGCAAAACAAAAACTTCTCCGCCCCTGCCCATGGATCCTGCCTGCAAAATCATCTGCGCCGCCTCGGGAATCGTCATAAAATAGCGATTAATCTCGGGGTGGGTGACTGTCACCGGCCCCCCTCTTTCAATCTGGCGGCGGAACAACGGAACAACCGATCCGGAAGAACCAATGACATTGCCGAAGCGCACCGCCATCAGGTACGTGCCGTTGCCACACAATGACTGCATGATTAATTCCGTCACTCTTTTACTCGCGCCCATCACATTTGTCGGGCGCACCGCCTTATCCGTCGATACCAGCACAAATTTCTCCACGCCGTGTTTAACAGACGTCTCCATGACAACGCGACTGCCGATGACATTATTAAAAACGGCCTCCCACGGATTTTTTTCCAGCATCGGAACATGTTTGTAGGCGGCGGCATGAAAAACCACTTCCGGTTTATACTTGCTGAAAATATCATCCATTAATTTCTCATCCTGAACAAGCCCCAAAATCGCCCGGCAATTACCGAAGGACCTTTCATCCTGTATCTCCATCTGAATGTGAAACAAATTCGCCTCACTGGCATCAAGCATCACAAGAAAACGAGGCTCGTATTTAACAACCTGCCGGCACAATTCCGAACCGATAGAACCGCCGCAGCCCGTAATCAAAACAGTCCTGTTGGCAAGAAAATCATGAATACCGCCAACATCCAGATTTATCTCCGGACGACCCAAAATATCCTCGTATCTAATGTCCCGCAAAGCTTTTACGCTAACACGTCCATCAATAAGCTCGCTTAGTGAAGGCAATACTTTATACGACATTTTGCACGCCATACAGGCATCGACGATATTTCTTAACTGTGAACCTGTTGCTGAAGGAATAGCTATAAATAATTCCGTTACCTTGTTTTTTCTTGTTATATGGGCAATATCCGCGACGCTTCCCAACACGCGCACACCATGAATCGACCAGCCGTGTTTTTGCGGATTATCATCAATAAGCCCCACCACTTTATATTGTAATTGATAATTATTCAAAAGCTCCCGCAAAAGCTTTTCACCGGCATCGCCAGCTCCGATAACCAAAATGTTTTTACGGTCATGATAAGAAATACCGTTTTGCAAAGTTTTCCCGCGCAGGTAATAATTGCGGATGCCGAATCGCAATCCGCCTGTAAGTATAAACGTCAAAACTCCATCAATAACAAAAACAGAGCGGGAATATCCTTCAAAACGGCTCACATAAAGAATAACGGCCAGTATCAACAAAGACGACAAAAAACAGGCCCTTACCAGTTGCCACATATCCGCCAAACCCGTGTAGCGCCACATGCCCCGGTAGAGGTCAAAATAAAAAAAGATTAAACTTTTGAGAGGAACAACCCATAGCAGTAAAAATTTGACTTTTTCAACCCATTTAAAGGCAACAAGAGAAAGCTCAAAACGCAGCAGATGGGCGCCGATCAACGCAATGACAAAAATCAGCACGTCGCACAAAACCATGAAATAAAAATGAGGGTTTTTAAGCTGAGGATTTAGTGTCATGCTTGTTTACACGTCTCCTGTGCCGAATGCCCTTAATTTTCCTGAGCAAAACAGTTTCTAACACTTATATCATACAACACTGTTTCGGAAATTAAAATATATTATCACGTTGAAAACCAACCGATTATTTCTTCGGCTCTGAAATCACTTTGCGTTTCAGCAAAAATGCCTCCAGTTTAGTAACGCATTCATCCACGGATGATTCCCGTGTATCAATTACTATTTCCGGTTGCTCAGGTTCTTCGTAGGGCGAATCAATTCCGGTAAACCCGGGAATTATGCCGCTCCTTGCTTTCTCATATAATCCATTCGGGTCACGCCTTTGGCATTCATCGAGGGAGCATTTAACATATATTTCTACGAATCTACCCGGCGCCAACAAACTTTTTACAAAATTACGGTCCGCTCTAAACGGTGAAATAAACGTGCATAAAACAATGCTACCGTGCTCAAAAAACAGCTTTGCCGTTTCACCCGCCCGGCGGATGTTTTCTTTTCTGTCTGCAGGCGAAAAAGCCAGGTCCGAACATAAGCCATGGCGGATGATATCGCCGTCAAGCATCGCCGTTTTACAGCCGCGCTCAAATAAACGACGCTCGAGAGCCATAGCAATGGTTGATTTCCCCGCTCCGGAAAGGCCCGTGAACCAAAGTACCACAGCCTTATGCCCGTTTTTCTGTTCCCGCTGGGCGAGTCCGATATGAGACTCACGCCAAACTGTGTGCGGCGATTTCTTTTGTTTCACGATCGCATCCGCAACGGGAGCAAGATAATCTTCCATATGCCTGGCGGCATCACGAATCATACCTGCAGCAACGGTCCTGTCGGTCAGCGGGTCAATCAAAATAAACCTGCCCGTGGCATGGTTTATTTTATAGGGATCAAAAAACACCGGCGTGGCAAGCGTTATTTCCACACGGCCGATATCGTTTAACGAAAACATGTCAACATTGTCGCGGTGCAGCGTATTCACATCAATTCTGTACACGATGCTTTTTATAACCGCGCGCACCGACCTTGTCGTGTGTTTCATGATAAACGAAGTACCCGTTTTCATGGGATTATCATCCATCCAGCAAATTATCGCTTCAAGTTTTGTTTCAATCTGCGGCAGGTTTTTCCGGCGAACAATCATATCGCCACGGCTGACATCGACTTCATCATTCAGGGTAAGAACCACCGACTGCGGCGCGAAAGCCTCCTTAAGCTCGCCGTCATAAGTAACGATAGATTTAACGGAAGTTGTTTGACCGGACGGTAGTACGACAACCTCTTCGGAAGGCGTGATCGTGCCCGAAACAATTTTTCCGGCAAACCCGCGAAAGTCAGCATTCGGTCTGACGACATACTGCACGGGAAAACGAAAATCCACCAGGTTTCTGTCCGCGGTGATGTTCAGATTTTCGAGATTATGAAGAAGCGTTGTTCCTTCATACCAAGACATTTTTTTGCTTTTAGAAACGACATTATCCCCTTTCAACGCAGAAACGGGTATGTAAACGATGTCGTGAATATCAAGTTTCTGTGAAAATTCTTCATAATCGCTGACAATACACGAAAAAACATCCTGAGAATAATCGACCAAATCCATCTTATTTACGGCGACAATCAAATGCGGGATTTGCAATAACGAAATCAAAAAACCGTGCCTTTTGGATTGTGTCAAAACACCGTTGCGTGCGTCGATGAGAATAACGGCGCAATCCGCCTTGGAAGCGCCCGTCACCATGTTTCTGGTATATTGCACGTGCCCTGGCGAATCGGTAATTATATACTTTCTTTTTTCCGTCTCGAAATAACGGTAAGCCACATCAATGGTTATCCCCTGTTCGCGTTCCGCGGCCAAACCATCCAGAAGGTAGGCCAAATCAACTTCCTTGAAGCCTCTTTTCTTGGACGTTTTTTTTATCGCTTCATACTGATCTTCATAAATGGATTTCGTTTCATACAACAACCTGCCGATCAGCGTGGACTTGCCGTCGTCCACACTTCCTGTCGTAACAAAACGCAATAGAGATTTTTCGCCGGATTGCATCAGAAATATCCTTCTTTCTTTTTTTGTTCCATGGAGCTGTCGCTGGTCAAATCGATAACGCGGTTTTCCCGCTCCGATTTTTTGGCAGCATGCACTTCCGCGATGATTTCGTCATGCGTCTTTGCCTTGGAAGCGATTGCCCCTGTGCAGGGGATACAGCCAAGAGAACGAAAACGACATGTCATCACTTTTGTTTTTTGATCCGCAAATCTCTTTCGCGTTTCCTCGTCACCCACCGAGCAGGACGATAAAGGGATGAGGATACCGTCACGGATAATCACCTCGCGATCGGAGGCAAAGTAAATCGGCACAACGGGAATTTGTTCGAGTTTTATATATTGCCAGATATCTTTCTCTGTCCAGTTGCTGAGTGGAAAAACCCGCATGGTTTCTCCTTCGTTAAGACGCGTGTTATATATATCCCACAGCTCAGGGCGCTGATTTTTGGGGTCCCACTGGCCAAATAAATTACGCAGGGAAAACACCCTTTCTTTGGCGCGGGATTTTTCTTCTTCCCTTCTGGCGCCGCCGATGGCGGCGTCAAACCCATGCTTGCGCACGGCATCCAGAAGCGCGCCCGTCTTTAAATAAGAGCAACATTTATCCACACCCATTTTTAGCGGATGACACCCCCGGGCAATCCATTCCTCATTTCTTTCCACAATGAGCGTTGCGCCAATTTTCCGGCAAAATTCATCCCGGAACTGATACATTTCCGGAAATTTATAACCGGTATCAATATGCATCAGAGGAAAAGGGAATTTTCCGGGATAAAATGCTTTTTGAGCCAGCCTGACCATCACGCTGGAATCCTTCCCCACGGAATAAAGCATCACCGGATTTTTAAACTCCGCCGCCACTTCGCGCAGAATATCAATTGACTCCGCTTCGAGCTGACGTAAATAAGATAGGGAAAATGAATTCATGTTAACTAATTTCTCCGGTAATATAATCTTTTGTTTTTTTATCGCGCGGCTCAGTGAAAAATTGGCTGGCCAACTCATGCTCGACAAGATCACCCATGTAAAGAAAAATTATATAATCCGCCAGTCTCCTGGCCTGGCGAAGAATATGAGTAACGAAAATAATCGTATAGTTCTGCTTCAGAATTTTAAACTGCGTTTCCACAAGTTTTGCGGAAATTGGATCAAGGGCTGAAGTCGGTTCATCGGCAAGAATAATTTCAGGTTCAACAGAAAGAACTCGCGCCAGAGCCAAGCGTTGCTGTTGGCCTATCGATAATTTTGCCGCCGGAGCGTGCAGCCTGTCTTTCACCTCTTCCCAAAGACCGGCCAGGCTAAGGTAATGTTCTACGAGCAAATCCATCTCACGTTTTTTTTCCTTTCGCCCCCCTCCCTCTTTGGAGAAGGCGGAAACGGTTTTAGCGATATCCAACCCATGGATTCGCGGGCCAAAGGCGACATTCTCATAAATGGACATGGGCAGCGGATAAGGGTGCTGGGGCAGGAAACCGACCTTTTTTCTCAGACAGGTCACATCCGTCTCGGCATGATAAATGCTGGTTCCGTCAATGTAGATATCACCGGACACGGCAACGTCTTCGTTTAATTCCAGAAGTCTATTCATGCTCTTGAGCAACGTTGTTTTTCCGCAACCGGACGGGCCAATGACGGCAATAATCTGACGTTCGGGAATTTCCAGACTGATATTTTTAAGAACTTCATGATTACCATACGAAACGGACAATTGTTTTACTTTTATCTTGGACATAACTCCTTATCTCACTATATTTTTTGAAAACCGCCAGCCTAACAGCCGGGCAATCACATTTATAACCATTACAATAAAAAGCAAAATTAATGCCGCCGCGAAAGCCCTGGCCTGCACTTCCGGCACCGGCGTCCCCACCTGAAAGAATACGGCCAGCGGCAGAGAAGCGACCGGATCCAGCAAGGAAGAAGGAATCTCATCCGTATAGCCGGCAGTAAAAAGAATGGACGCGGCATCACCGATGCCACGTCCAAAAGCAAGAATAATTGCGGTAAAAATCCCGGGCAGCGCCTGTTTGAGCACAACGGCGAAAGTCGTTTCCATCCTTGTCGTTCCCAAAGCATAAGCCATCTCTTTCAACTCAAAAGGCACCAAACGGATTGTTTCATCCATGGCGCGGGTCATAATCGGGATCATGAGCAAAGTCAAGACGATTATTCCTCCGAGAAGAGAAGCCCGCAGCCCCAAAAAGACCATAACGACAAAACCAAAGGCGCCGTAAACAATCGACGGTGTGCCCCAGAGAATATCAAGAATCAAGCGGGTAAAATCAGCAAAACGTTTGCCCAGATATTCTTTTTGGAGGGCAAGGGCGACGGGAAGGCTGATGACAAAGGCTAAAAACGTAGCGCCCGCCATCAGGTAGAGGGAACCCACAATAGCGTTGGCGATGCCACCTTCTTTGCCCAGATAATAACCTCCTTTGGGTGTATCGATGATCATGGATAAATTGAGAGACGACAAACCTTTTACGGTGACCACGAGAATAATTCCCGCCAATACCGCAAAGACCAGAAAAAGGGCAATAAACATCATACCTTTGAAAATATTTTCTTCCAGCTTTCTGCGTTTCATCGATCCATCAATTCTCCCATCTTAAGAAGCGTGTAATGAGCGGTGAGGCTGAATATGGTCACAACAAGCATCAGAATCAGCGCCGCAGACATCAGCGCCGCATCATACAAAGGAATGGACATCACCTCGCCGTAATTATTGGCAATCAGTGCTGGCAGGGGATAAGCCGGATCAAAAATTGAGGAGGGTATCTGGGCAACGTTACCGACAACCATCAATACAGCCATTGTTTCGCCGAAGGCACGGGCAAAACCCAAAACAACCGCCGAAATCAGCCCTGCTCTGGCTTTTTTCAAAACGACATGTTTAATCGCTTCCCACTTGGTGGCTCCCAGCGCCAGAGCGCTCTCCCTTAAAGGTTCGGGAACCATCCTCAATACTTCTACGGAAATCGAAACAATAAAAGGTATGACCATAACAGCCAGAACAATTCCACCGGACAAAAGACTGTAACCAGTGGTTTGAATACCGACAAGCTCTCCGACAAATCCTACAAAAGGAACAACCACCAGAATGCCGCACAGGCCATAAACAACGGATGGAATTCCCGCGAGAATATCTATGACAAAACGGGCAATTTCCCTAAAGCTCCTTCTGGCATATTCAGATAGGTAAATAGCAACAAGCATACAAATGGGCAAAGCAATCAGCATGGCCAGCAAGGTTACCTCCAGCGTGCCAATGATAAAAGGAAACAGACCGAATTCATTTTTCATCGGGTGCCAGGATGAGGAAAACAGCAATTCCTGCAGTGAAACCATACCGAGAATCGGTCTGGCCTTTAAAATCAGACCGCAAAATATTAACAGCGCCAGAAAGTTGATAAAAATCAGGAAACCGCGAGCGGAAACCACCGTAATCAAATCTTTGATTCTTCTTTTATTTGGCCAACTACTCATATCCGGGAATAACTCTTTCTCTTTGTTCTATTTTTTAATGGCCAATTTTTTTTGAGCGTCTCTAATCTGGGAATCATCTATTTTGAGGTAACCAACCTCGTCAACATACTTTTGTCCTTCCGACAATATCCACTGGACAAATTCTTTCGCCAGGCCGCTAAAATTTCCTTTGGTAACGAGGTAAAGATCTCTGGCTGGCGGGGACGGATACACACCGGAAAGCACTGCCTTGATTGCTTCTTCTTTGGTGCCAAGTTTTTCCTTGAGGTCAACCCGGCCGTTTTCATTGACATCGATCGGCACAACTTGAATTCCCGCCACGGGCATGCCCGTTTTCATATCATAAGCGAAATTAAGATTGTTATAACCGATACCGTCCTTATCTTTTCTGATGGCGTCCGCAACACCGGGGTCTCCGTAAACAGCAACCCCTTTTAGATCCTCCTGCTGCGCCCCAAGGTACCTTGCCCACGTTTCCGCCGCACCGCAGGAATCGGAGCGGGTATAAACGCGGACGTTGCGGCCGTTATTTGTTTGCGCCAACTCACCCCAGGTCACCTGCTGCCCGGTTAACCACAGCTTAACGAAGTCTCTTTTCTTCAATCCCCTCTGCGCCAGTTCCTTCATGACCGGATTGGCCGCGTTAATTGTCGGGAAAACCGCATCTTTCACTACAGGGATATAAAAAGCGTTTTGTTTTAACTCTTCAGGCCGAAGCTCCCTGGATACCATACCTATATCCACCAAACCGGATAAGGCATCCGTCATCCCCTTACCCGCACCACCTGCGGAAATATCAATTCTGACATTGGGATAAACCTTTTTGAATTCCTCCGCCCACTTGACCACCATCGGATAAAGAGCCCACGCTCCAGAAATGCGGATTCTGCCTTCAATATCTGCAGCTTTTTCCGCTTTCCCTGCCGCCCACACCGGACAAAGGCTGATATTAAATAGAATAAAAACTATGATAAAAAGACGTATTATTTTCTTGATTTTAAGACCTTGCAAAAAGTTCATGTATCCTCCTTGATTGAAATTTTGTAACATAATCACATATTTCCTATCTTTGCAAGAATAAATAATCCATTGAATATTGATAGATAGTTGATTTTGTTGATAAAAAATTTTGTTGTCCCGTCGATATTTACCTTAATGGAAGACAATCACGGCGGCAATTATCGTTGCCGCCCGACAAAGCTAGGCTTTTGAATCTTCATCTGCGAAGATATCCTCCCTTCTCAAAACAAACTGACGAGGCGCAAAATTAAGATCCCGGGCTGCCTCTTGATAATCAAAGACAAGATTCTGATTCATTCTTTCGGCCATGGCAGGAGACCACTTGCGAAAAGGCGGCAACACGCGCAGAAAAAATATCGCCAGGCGAAAAAGCCAAAGGGGAAATTCCAAAAAGCGCGGCTTTCTGCCAACAGACAAAAAAATACGGCCGACCATTTCCCTGTAGCTGACTATCTCTCCACCCGATATATTATAAGAACGATTAGCGGCTTTACTGGAAGTGAGTGCCGCCAAACAGGCAAAAGCAACATCCTGTGCATGAACCGGTTGACGAAACCCCCGTGCCTTCCCCAACAACGGGAAAAAAGAAAAACGTTTAATAAAACGGGCAATAACGCTGATATTCTTATCCCTCCCTCGCCCGTAAACTAAAGTTGGCCTCAATATAGTAAAAGTTAATTTTTCCTTTTCTGCCCATGCCGTCAAGCGCTTTTCATTTTCGGCTATGTTTTCCACAAGTTTTCTTTCCGCCGGATCGGAAGATTCCCCTTTGGTAAATCTGCTTGTTGATGAAACAGCCACCACATGACTGGCGCCGCAGCTCTTAAGAAGGGAAAAGTGTTCCGGCAGGAACCAAATGGGGGCAAGACAAATCCACTTTTTTATTTTTATTGTCACAGCATCCGACAACTTTTTCGTCGGAAGAAGGCGCCAAGTAACACCTTGTGTTGCATGCTGTTCTGCCCTCGGCAGCGCCCGTCGCGTAAAAGCCACAACATCGTAACCATTTTCAACCAGCAGGGTTAGCAAGAAGTCCCCAATTATGCTGGTTGCGCCGATGACACCAACACGCTGTCGAACATCCGTCATAAGATTAGCCTGTCTTTTATTTTCCGTAAGGCATGATAGGCAGCTATCATACTAAATCTTATCCAGACACTGGAGACAACCATCCAAAATAAAACGCCCGGATATCGATGGCGGAAGAATTTACGGTAAAAACGGACCATGCCCTTGTGTTTATTCCATTCCACAAAGACCGGCCGTGCATGGGAGCATGTACCCTGATAATGAATTACAGATGCTTCCGGAACGAATATAATCTTCCAGCCGCGCTGACGAAAGCGCATGCACCAGTCCAAATCCTCACAATGCATAAAGTAACCCTCGTCCAGCACCCCGACATCATCTATAGCTTCTTTCTTCACCAGCATAAATGAGCCGGAAATCGCTTCGACTTCAATCGGCTTTTCAGGCAGGGGTTCCTTGTACAACATGAAATCGTAAAAAGAATGCGGATAGCGCCGGCTTAATCTGGACAGACCAGACATACGCACAAAAGAACGCCAAGGAGTTGGTACCGCCCGTCTCCCCCCCGCCTGCTCCGTGCCGTCCGGATTAAGCAGCAACGGGCCAACCATAGCGGCTTGCGGGAAATCTTCCAGGCAATCAATTAGTTTTTCCAGCGCGCCATGTTCAACAATGCAATCAGGATTCAAAAACAACAAATAGTTGCCGGAAGAGGCCGCAAACGCAATGTTGCAGGCCCTGGCAAAACCGATATTTTTATTATTACGGATACATTTTAAAACGGTTGATGCGGGATTCAAGCTTTCTATGGCCTTAATGCTGCCATCTTCTGACGCATTATCCACCACAAATATTTCTGCAATGGAGGACAACTCAAGCAACGGTTTAACCGTCTGCCGCAACATGTCCCCGGCATTGTAATTAACGATAATAACAGATACCTTGCGCATCTATGATTTAATATTCTCTCTCATTGTTACCCCTTCCCCTTATTTATCAGATAGTTACGAATTGCGTATGTTTTGATTTTATTTTATAACATATTTATTAATGAGATACATCTTCTTTTTTCACTACTTTTAACAGCGTCCGCCAAAGGATGCGCATATCCAGCATAAAAGACCGATGCCGCATGTAATACTCGTCGAGTGCAACTTTTTCGGGAATGGAAATTTCGTCCCGGCCGTTAATCTGCGCCCAGCCAGTAATGCCGGGGGTAAGTTTATGAATTTTTTTCTCGGTTCTGAGCGTAATAAGGTCATCCTGATTATACAAAGCAGGCCGGGGACCGACCAGACTCATGTCGCCTTTGAACACGCTCCAGAACTGCGGCAGCTCATCGAGGCTTGCTTTTCTTAAAATAGAACCGATAGGTGTCAAGTGCGCATTGGGATTTTCAAGCAAATGCGTCGCAACTTCAGGCGTATCAAGCCGCATGGTTCTGAATTTAGGCATTTTGAAAATTTTATTATCTAGCCCTATGCGATCAGACCAATACAAAACCGGCCCTTTGGAAGTTATCTTGATCAAAAACGCAATGACAGCAAAGGGAAACAATAAAATCAAAGTCAAACAAAATGAAAAAAACAAGTCAAATATTCTTTTCATGAATACATTTCACTAATCGTTTCTTCCCAGCCGGTTTTTAAATCATACTGAGGAGAAAACCCGATTTCTCTTTGAAAAAGGCTTCCGTCCACCGCAATATCTTCCGTATATTTATCGATCATTTCCCGGGTCACTGGCGGTTTTAAACCAACGGCGTGCATGCTTTTTTCTGTCCAGCGAACCAATGTGCGTAACGGTTCTATAGGCAATGATAGGCAATTTGGTTTGCGTCCAAAACCAAAGCAAATAGCTTCAATAATTTCTTTCATTGTATGAAACTCGCCGTCCGTTACATTAAACAACCTTCCCGCGGCAGCCGGATGAAAAACGGCCTGCGCAACGGCACGACCCGCATCTTTCTCATAAATCAGCGTCCGGCGATTCAAGCCACTCCCAACAGGAATAAAAAGATGAGACGCTAATGCTCTTGTCAAGCGTTTATAGTTTCCTTTCATGTTGCTGCCGTAAATCGCGCCAAAACGCAGGACGGTACCCAGCGGCTTACCGGCGGCGTTTCTTGCTTTCAAAACAATTTGTTCCGAAGTCCGTTTTGTTTTTGCATAAAAAGTAACAGGATAAGTTGGCGACATCTCCGTCAGTATACGACCTCCTGAATTACCATACACTGCTATCGTGCTGAACAAAACAACGCGTTCGACACCTGTTTCTACCGCGGCTTCAACCACGTTTTTTGTTCCTCCCACGTTAATTCGCTTGTATTGCTCTTCCAGATCAGGAGAAGGACTGACGATATGAAGGAGAGCGGCAAGGTGAATGACTCTATCCACCCCTTCCATCGCTGATCGGACGGCTATCTTATCCGTAATATCGCCCAATACTGTTTTCACATCCTGAGGGAACAGACCTTCTTTAGGCGCATGAGTAGAGAAGACACATATCCGGTACCCTGCCAGGCACAATGCCTGGACGACTCTCAAACCAACCGCTCCAGTGGCACCGGTAACAAGAATGGTTTGGGACATCTTGTAACCTTGACAAATTTTTTAAATATTTTAGCTTATTTTTTTATCACTGATTGCTTTTTCACTCAAGCAAATATCTTTATTTTATAAGGCGGGATAAACATGTAAAAAATTGCCCTTATCAAGGGGCTTATTGCTTGATTGTAAAATCAAAAATTCACAATCATTAATCCTTTGTAACAACGGCATTTTTAATGCTGTACCAAATCAAAGCAACAATTTCTT
Organism: Syntrophaceae bacterium UBA5764; assembly: GCA_002418825.1. Lineage (GTDB taxonomy): Bacteria > Desulfobacterota > Syntrophia > Syntrophales > Smithellaceae > UBA4810. Next base: position 20,448 of record DIEW01000042.1, read on the forward strand.
TCAAGACGAATTCCGTTTTATGCGCAGATTGCGACTGAGGAATATATTTAACCACAGGACTCCCTGAAGGCGAACAATACAGATAATCGGTGGGCACAAGCGAAACAATTTTAAAATATTTTTTAAATTCTTTTTCACTTCGTTTCATATGAGAAGCGGAAGTAACCAGGACAATATGAATATCCTCCCGAGGAAATATTTTGTGCACTTCAGCGGCATTTTGCCAGGTGTTATTCGATCGGGCATCAACTTTAATTTTTTCCCTGGGCACTCCCAAGGAAGCAGCCAAGTGCGCCATCATTTCCGCTTCCGGTATTTTCCCCGGACCTTTACCGGAACAAACAAAATATTTCGCCGGCTTCTTATGGTAATAATCAACAGCAACCGCCAGTCGGCCAATCGTCAAAGGTAATAGAAAAGTTTTATTAATGTAATTTATATCGTAAGCACCACCGCCAAGAACAACGATAACATCGATATTTTCACCGGCAGGCGCATTTTTGCCAATATAATCTTTTTCCAAATAATGACAAAGATAATTGGCGACAGGGAAAATACTCGCTCCATAAAATATAACAATTGCCAGCAATAAAATAAGCGGACCGGTTTTCTTTTTACTTGTTTTCCAAAAAATAAATAACGAAATTAACAGCAAAATAAAAACAACAAAAATAGGGTCAACAAACCCTTTCAATGTGCCGTAAACATTTTCCATTGCTGAAGCCTTCTAAAATCCTTTCTAAAGCATTGTCATTTCAGCCGTACAAGACAGCCGGCAATTTAAGTAATTAATCTCATTAAAGCTTGTCCAAAAACAAATCAACTGTTTTTACGGCTCACCTCTTTGCTGGCATCCCAATATGCCAGCAAATTAATCGCAAATAAACCATTGTTTTCCTTCTGATATTCTCGGCCAAACCAACCGTAATGATTAGAGCCGCAGAACTGAGAAGAAAACTAACCAGCAGGCGTAAAAATATCACGCCCCGCGTCACCTGGTAATAAGGAAAGCTGTGCCATTTGCGCAAAAATTGATAACGGGAACGATAAAACTCAATACGTGAACAAACGTCATGACCAATGCTCTGTCCCTGCAGATGATAAATAAATGCGGTCGGCACATGGTATATTTGCCATCCTTTGCGCTGAAAGGCATAAGCCAAATCCGTTTCTTCAAAAAAGAAGAAATACCTTTCGTCAAAAAACGCCACTTCATCAAGCGCCTGTTTGCGAATCAACATGCAGGCGCCAATTGCCGAATCCACTTGCAGCGGTTCTTTATGCTCATATCTTTTACTTGGATACTTAGCGGGAAAAAGGTACTCTAAAAGAGACATATTGGTTGCCAGTGTAAGCAGCGTGGGGAACGCGGCAACAGAATTTTGCTTACTCCCGTCGATATTGAGCAACTGACCGCAAACAATGCCTGCCTTTGGTTGTTTCCGTGCAAAATTCCAAAGCTGTTCCACGGCGCCGGGCGTCAGCACGGCATCCGTATTAAGCAGAAGAGCATATTCACTCTTCATGATGGCAAAACCTTGATTATTTGCCGCGCCGAAACCGCGATTTTTTTTATTGGCGATGGTTATCACCTGAGGGAAATCCCTTTCCAGCATTTTTACGGAGCCATCAGAAGACGCGTTATCCACGACAATAACTTCAAAATTGCAAAAATTGATTGTTGCATAAACAGAAGCCAAACATTTTTCGAGCAGCTTTTTGGCATTCCAATTAATGATAATAACGGAGATGTCCATGTTCGTTAGCTTTAATAATTCTTATGCTTTTCTTTTCGGAGTTGTTCTTGCCATCTCACTGAGTTTCGCGTACTTGAAATACTTGTTTATCGAATCAGTCACCGCCAGCGTTAATCCCTGTTGCCCATCTAAAAAACCGCCGCGTAAAAAATAATCCTGCATAAAGGTAAATACAGCGCGGAAATAAGCTTCCTGTGGCGATGAGCGCTTCCCTGCCGCGAACGCTTCACGCGCGCCGAGCGTCGAATACTTATCAATCTTTTGCAAAATTCTGCCCAAATCGCTTTCCGTATAATGCTCCAGGGGAACATTGAGCTTTCCTATCGCACCCTGAACCTCAACGGCTTCATGTACGGCGGCTTTGGTCATCTCTCCCGCACCTTTTTTAAACAAACGCAACACTCTGTCCGGCCACCACCCGGCATGTTTTATCCATCTGCCCTGAAAAAAATTTTTCCTCGGAAAAGAAAAACCCGCTGCAGACGTTTCCTCTGATGATACAATTTTTTTAATCACGGCTGCCGTTTCCGGAGGAACTCGTTCATCGGCATCCAGGACTAGAATCCAAGGCTGGGAACACTTGTCAATTGCAATCTGTTTTTGCGCCCCAAAACCTTGCCAAGCCTCGCGGTAAATTTCACAACCATGTTCCTTGGCGATGTCCAATGTTTTATCCGTACTGCCGGAATCGATAATCACCACTTGAGCGGCAAAGTGGATACTTTGCAGGCAAGAACGCAAGTTTATTTCTTCGTTTTTTGTTATGATTGCCACGGACAAAGATTTTTTTTTCATAACCTCTCCAAATCACAACACATACCTTATGACGCCCGGCAAAGATTTTTAAATACGTCTTGAAATAATGGTATATTTATGTTTTATATCGCACAATTTTCGTGATGTCGCAAATAATATTCGTGACTTTTCGGAACATGGCGGGGACATTTTTGTGAAAGCAAACATATTAAATTTAATAAAAAAATATTACGGGTCATATTTCCCCGCCAATGCCGGGAATAAAGAATTTTTTTTTGCTGCTCTGAATCTATCCATTCCGTTTTTAATGGGTCTTTACGTTTTTCTAACCCCTCTGCCGCTGTCTTCCCTAAGTGAAATTTGTTTTTACGTATCCCTTTCCTGCTTATTGGTGCTGCTTGTTTTTAAAAAGACTGATTTTGCCCTGCGTTCACCGTTGACCTTGCCGTTTGTCCTATTTTTTTCCTGGGCGGCTTTCGGTTTGTTTTTTACGCTGGATTTTCACAACACATTGCATGACCTGCGCGCCCACTTACTCGATTATTTGATTATTTTCTATTTACTGGTCAATTACTTCAATTCACAAAAAAAGATGGAATATCTTTCCCGGATCGTTGTCGCCTCTGCTGCAGTCTTTGTTATTGGCGGTATAATCATATTCTATTTCATAGAAGGGAATCCCTTCCATGCGCGCTTTGGACAAAACTTCAGAGCCATGTATACAGGCTTTATGTGTTTCACCACAATATTCGCCGCCACAATCAGTTTACATCACATGGGGGCAACCAGCCACAAAGCCATGAAGGTTTTTTACGCCTTCTGTTTTTTCTTGCTCTGTACGGCAACTCTGCTCAATCAGTCCAGAGGCGCCCTGATTGGCCTTTTTTTAGCAATAGCCATCATGTGCCTGCACCGTAAAAATAACGTCATCATTCTTATCGTTGCTGTTGTGATTCTATTTTCAATTCCCGGCCCTCTAGACCGAATGGAGGAACGCGGTCTGACCCGGGATGTACGCCCTAAAATGTTTCGTCTCTCCTGGGAAGTCATCAAGGATTATCCGGTGTTCGGCGTCGGATACGGCGGGGAAATTTACAGAAAACCCGATCTGATAGATTTGAAAACATACAATAAAAAATTACCTAAAAAATATCGGCAAAAACCCGGCCGCATCATCAACTCCACTCACAACACTTTTCTGGACGTGGCTATTCGCACAGGACTCGTGGGCCTGGCGTTATTCTGCTGGATAACACTTACATCTTTTTGGATGCTCTGGGATGTGTTCAGAAGGCGCGAAGAAGAATTCTTCCGTTCCTGGGCAATATGCCTTTTTGCTTCTTTTACCGCATTTATGGTTCAGGCAATATTTAACGACGCTCTCTATGGCACGCAAGTAATCGCCATGTACGTCAATCTGGCCATGATTGCCATTTTATGGAATCTGGCAAGGAAAAAACAGACGAATTCCCGGGCTGGCGCGGCCTAAAATCTTTCCAGAATAATAAACCCGTTGCATATAGTAAAATGCCTAATTAACCAACCGTTGTGCATCAAAAAAAAGTCTCTCTTTTCATCCAGCTTAAGCCCCATATATTCTTCAATTGCTCTAATGACACCCCTCTGGTTATCCCACCCCTTGCCGACGCTGCCGTCTCTGCGGACAAATACCTCCTGCATGTTCGTATCGTGGAAAAATACTTTGCAGCGGGGAGCAAGGTAAGGAAACCAGGCGCGGATTTCCGCAACCGTATGCTCGTAGAGATGACTCGTATCAACAAACAAAATGTCGATGACCGGCTCGAAGCCCTGTTGTCGGCACCAGCCCGGAAATGCCTCAGCAAAAGAAATATCATCTGAATGAACAAATATCCTGCTCCTAAAGTCGGATACCTCGGCGCGGTCCTCAATATCCACGCTCAGTAGTTTCGCATTCCACAAATTGGCAACATACTCAAAAACCATGGTCGATTCCCCGTCTCCCACGCCAAGCTCGACAATAAGTTTCGGTTCCATACTCAAACTTTCGACAAAAAGCGTTTCGAGATGGTCACTGATATCGGTTTTTTTCTTCTGCGCATGCCGGCGGATTTTATGGACAATTTTTGAAAGCGCTCTACGGTTCAACTTGTCCAGCATATTCATTTTCGATGTTCTCCATCATACGTTGTTGTCTGCACATACGGCAGGTAAATATTATGGGAAAATTTTTCCAGCAGTTTCGGATAATCATTTATGGTTTTTTCCTTTAGAGGATCGTATATTTTGATGTACGATTCCAGATCGGGCCACTTTTCATCCCAGAACCTTCGTATTTCCTGCGACCAGCAATCATTAAGGTACCCCTCATAACTTCTTTCGCGGGCTTTATTCTTATGAGTAATTTTATGATAATGCCAAACAAATGAATCCATACTAACAGCGGTACACCCGCCGGCTAAAAAGCAGCGCAACGAAAAATCGTTATTCTCGTAACAAGCTCTCCAGCGTTCGTCAAAATAACCTAGTTTATCGAATATTTCCCGTCGCCAGAACATTACATTTAGCTCGGAGGCAAGCACCCTTAGATAGGGCTTCACCGCCCGTCCCGTCAGCCTCTTCCATAATGATTTTTTTTCCTTTTTAATAACGGACAAGTCAAGATTATCCGAACCAAAAGGTTCTTTTGGCTTCCATGTCTGGTAGTCCAAATCACTTTTGTCCGTAAAAGGCGTGACTTGATAAATTTCTTCAATTTGCGCTTTCTGAAACAGATCCTCATCCATACCTGAAGTAATCAACACATCGGAAGTAATCAATCCAACGATCGGGGATTTGCAGACACGAACAAACCAATTTATGGCGCCACTAATGCCAATGTTACGGTTCAGAAAAATTGAGGAAAATTTGTATTGTGCCTGTTTTTCCAGAAGCCACCTCTGGTGAGCGGGAACGGAACCTTGGTCAAACAAAAACACTTCGCTTCTGAGTTTTTTGCTCTTTCGCGCATAAAAAGTATCGATCGTCTCTTGCAAAACAGTTTCCGCCTGAGCTTCACCATCCGGGTTATAATTTAATATTAAATAAGAAATATCGGGTATCATAATATTTTCGCGCAAACTATAGCCACACCACGAATCAGTGTCAAGTTAATTGATTGCCGGCCAACGAAAACCATAATAAAAAACAATTGACATTGGTTGACATTACCCCTATAAATTCATGCGCTGCTGCAATCTATTAAGGATTTTATTATTTTAACATGCGTGACTCGGTTAAAGAATTTGTCAGCGACGTAATAGAGACAGTCCCATTAAAAGAGCCAATTTACGAATTCGGCTCTTATCTCGTGCCGGAACAAATCGAGTTGGCAAATTTACGTTCTCTCTTTCCCGGTAAAGAATATATTGGTTGTGACATGCGTGGAGGGCCGGGAGTTGATCGAATACTGAATCTGCATAATATTGATCTTCCTCCCGCAACCGCGGGTACGGTGCTTTGCCTCGATACATTAGAGCATGTGGAATACCCCCGCAAAGCCATGGAAGAAATTCATCGTATCTTAAAACCCGGGGGAATAGTTATTATCAGTTCAGTTATGAATTACCCCATTCATGATTTCCCCTTTGATTACTGGCGATTTACCCCCGAAGCGTTCAGGTCTCTGCTGAAAATATTTGCCAGCATCTATGTAAACCATGCCGGGGAAAATGACTTCCCTCATACCATTGTCGGTATCGCCGGCAAAGGAACAAAATACGATTTCACGGCGCTGAAGCAAAAAGGGAATGATTGGCAACGCAAATGGACGGAGCCAGAATCTCCAAAAAATCTGTCCGGCAAATTAAAAAGGGAAGCTAAAAGAATCATGCATCAGGTTATAAATCCGTTGAAAAATCATTAGTTGTTTTCGGCCAGCCGATATCAGGAAAAGCAGGATTATAAAGCATTAAAAATAACCGTGAAAATGATTGACATGAAGAATTAACCTTTATTATAGTAGCAAAAAATCAGCAGAAAAGTCCTCTGAACAGGAGTAAAAATTAGAATACTTCGTCATTTCCGCACGTGATATTAATAATATGCCAGGTCCGATTTATGCCTTTGATTTTTAGTTGGCTTCCAAACGTATCGATCAACTCTGCCATATTTATTATCTTCTTTTTGAAAAGCGAAATGGCGGCTGATTTTGACGGATAGGCAGCCGCATCGGAGGAGGAGGCAAAAATGGCCAAGACCAAATACATGGAAAAAAATCTGAATATGCATTTACGTAAAGTTCTGCCAATCATTCATGAAGGCATGATGGAACGAACAACGTATTTCGGTATCGGCGCCCAAAAAAATCCTCTGGATGCCTGGACTTATCAAGAAATCCTCTATGAAACCAGGCCTGACGTTATAATCGAAATTGGCACAGCCTTCGGCGGCGGCACGCTGATGCTGGCACATCTTTGTGACCTTCTCGGCAAAGGTAGAATTATCGGCCTGGATATTTCTCACAAAAATGTTCCGGATATTGTGAAACAACACCCTCGCATTTCTTTGCTAGAAGGAGACGCATGTCATAATTTTGAACATGTAGAAAAGATGATTTCAAAAGATGACAGGATTTTAATAATCGAGGATAGTTCTCACACTTATGACAATACGCTGAATATTTTACGTCTGTATTCCGGACTGATTAAACTCGGCGACTATTTCATTGTCGAAGATAGTATTTGCCATCACGGCCTGAACACAGGACCAAAACCCGGACCCTATGAAGCGATAGAATCATTTGTCAACGAAAACAATGATTTTGAAATTGATAGAACAAGAGAGCACTTTTTTATAACCTTTAACCCTAAAGGATACCTGCGGCGGATCGCAATTACAGTTAATAATCAACGCTTTTATGTACCGAAACCCGCAACACCGCCGGGTTTAACGCATAAGATAAAAAGGGAATTAAAAAGAATCTATCTGCAGTTAGCGAAGCTATTTGTTAAGTCCTAAAAACATCGCCTTTTTCTGAAAGATAATGGAAAATATTTTCGGTTTCTTCAAGAAACCGATTCTCACACATACAAGACACAATATCCTATCCGGTATAAAACTCACTTTTATTTTTTTATTCTGCTCGCATTACGAAACATAGGTACGTAATTTCGTCTTGCCCAGCAGATAAACGGATATACAGGTTAAAGAAAATGTAAGAATAAACAGCGAAATACCTTTGAGAACACCGCCGCCCAAAAGAGCCTCATCACTCAGACAAAACACGGAAAACAAACTGAGCAGTGCGGCCATCCAGTAAGTATGCAAAGCAAAAATTCCCAGCGAATACGTGGACAGAAAAAGGACAAGCCGACTTGCCTTGGTCCACCCTGAGATAAAAAAAGAAGCGAAGGTTAGAACACCGAACAGGACAGGAAGTCTGGCATAAGCTGAGGTTGTACCGCTGAACAGCCATTCGTAGAGCACGCTCAGCGCAAAACCGATAAAAAAAAGCCACCGGTAACGGACAAATTTATCTTTGTGTTGGTTCAGATAATAGGCAATGGGTATATAAATATAGTAACCGCGCATGGATCTGGTGTCAACACCGATCCCGTAAAGCGGCGAAAGAAAAAAATAAACACATGACACGCCGATAACAATCGCAGATACTGTTAACTTTATTTTTCCGGGTAATTTTAGAAAAATAAAAGTCAGCACCGTACATAAAATCAAGATATAAATATAATAAAAAATCGAAGGAATAGCCGGGGTCATCGGAAGGTCTGGTCCTCCGGAACGGAAAATTGTTTTTAAAGGAAGCGGCAGAACACCGCCTAATAACAAATAGAGAATGAACTGAATGCCGACCCAGAAAACATAAATCTGGAGCAATCTTAAAAAGCGCTTTTTCCAGTAACCGTCATTTATGGATAGCTTACTGATAAAAAGATACAGAGAAACGAGAATAAAGGAAGGGACAGCTATAAGCGATATATCTTGATAGAAAAAACGGATTAACTCTTTTATCCAAAACACGCCAATGCAGGAATCAGCCAGCATTTCAGGACGGACAGGCTGAAGATGCCATATTACCACCAGCACAATGCAGACAGCTTTTATTAAATCCAGCCCACGTTCTCTTGATTGATCCTGCATAGACCAAGACTCTAAGCGTACTAACGTTTCTCTCCTAAAAAGAGCATTCTGGTTATTCTAAACCGTTTCAGCAAAAAAAGCGTCAAAGCCAAAGATCCCATAATAGCCGCAACCCCGACCGAAAAGTAGCGGATCCCCCCCTCGCCAAGCCCCCGGAGATAGATGAAATTCCCATGGCAAACATAGATGTCCATGGACAAAATCCCCATCCAGCAAAAAAAGTTATAAAGCCGTATTTTACGCGCCAGCTCAACAAGGAATGAGGAAAAAAACATTCCCGAAAAAGCAACCATGTATTTGTAAATGGAAACAATAAGACGCGCAATGCCCGTTTCGCCAAAGATTTGTAAAAGAACCGGATAAAATGTGGGAAAAGCGTTCCTACGCCATCCGACCAACAAAAGAGGGAAAACGACTAAAACCATTGCATAGATAATTTTTCGCTTAGCTATCAGAAAGTCATAGTACTTGTACGCGAAAAACCCCGCCGCATAATAGGGGAAATATAACCTGCATTCTGATAAACCAAATATATCTGCCGATGCTGTTCTGGCCACAACAATCGCCGCAATAACGAAATAATTCTCCCAACGCACCCAGTTTTTGATTCGAACCACCTTGATAACAGTGAAAAGAAAGGCGCTGTTAAAAAAAAGCACCCATAAAAACCACAATCCTTTTCCCGGCGACTTGACGATGCTCCAAAGATATGGAAAAAGATTCACGCTCTGAGACGAATTATAAAGCACATAATTAACCAGCGCCCAGACAAAAAAAGGCACCAAAAGACGCAAGAAATTTTTTTTCAGGTATCGTGGAACAGAATAACCAAACTGTGTGGAAAGAATAAAACCGCTCAGAAGCATAAACAACGGCATGGCCCATGATATCAACGCCAAATAAGCACGATTACTGTCATGATGGGGATCATTTACCTGAATAGCGTGTAAAAATACGACGGCAATAATCGCAAATCCTTTTAAAGCGTCAATATGATGGTTGCGCGCGGGGTCAAGCGCATCGTTTATTTTGAGGAAATCTCGGATTTTATCGCGTTTAGTCACGTGTTAATCAATCTCCTGATTTTCAGACGCGCCAAGCCCAGAACATCCCGACCGGCCGCCGGGCGGTTTGAAAACCCTGACGTTTTAGAAAAGCGTCGAGCGCTTCAATATTTTCATTTTCTCCGGAACCTTGGTGGACCTCCATGGCAATTTGATCAACACGCGCCAAAACATCAGGCGTACAGGAATATAAAATGCTGTATTCCGCCCCTTCGCAATCCATTTTGAGCAGATCACATCTCGCAACGCGGTGGTCATCAAAAATTTTTTGCAAAGTCACGCATCCAACTGTCAATGAATCGGCTGTTTTGCTGGTCGCAGTCAGCATCGTTGCATTGGTAGTAAATGAATCACTCGCATCAAGTGACAAATTAATTTCACCGCAGTGACCGGCAACCGCCAACGGAAAACATTCGATGCGATGTGACTTGTTCAAGTTGCGATTACGCATAAGCTCCGCAAAATTAACGGGAACTGGCTCGTAGGCCATAATTGAAGCTCCGGGGTACTTTGATGCGGCAAAAAGCGTGAAGTAACCGGCATTAGCGCCGATGTCGATGATTGTAGCACCAGGAGGTATCTTTTTTTTCAAACCGGCCAAGTAACATTCATCCATGAAAATTTCCTTGAATGTCTGCAGGAGCCTTTGGGGCACCTCCACCAACACGCCGCTGCGCGTTTCAAAAAGCAATGGCGCTGCGGTCGTAAGCCCGCACTTATAGGCCAGATAAAGTTTCCAGTTTTTAAAATGTTTCCATAAGCGATAATAGCGAATAATAATCTTAACCCTCCATAAATATTGCCTCTGATAACATATCGGCAAAATTATTAAAACATGATTTTTTTCCCCATCTGTGTTAGAGCTATCGCCAAGAAGCATCGGACTATATATATTCATATGGCAAAAATTGCGGTAGTGATACCAAAATACGGTCTGATCGGTGGCGCCGAACAATTTGTGGCCGAACTTACGGAAAAACTAGCCGTTAAAACGGGGCACGATTTCCTTGTGTGCGCCAACCGGTGGCAGACTTTGTCTTCAGCGGTAATTTTTCATAAAATCCCCATATTTTCTTTTCCCAAATTTTTAACGACGCCGAGCTTTGCCTACTTCACACGCCACTACCTTGCCACCGATGTTTATGACCTTATCCACACACACGACCGCATTTTTTCCGCCGATATTTTCACGCTTCACGGTATTCCCCACCGCTACTGGGTCCGCAATGTTCGTCAAAAAAAAATGAGCCTTTACGACATAACCACGGCTTGGATGGAAAAAAAAATGGTCCTGGATGGCGGTTGCCGGAAGTTTATCGCCGTATCCGAATTAACTAAAGGCATATTTCTCGATGAATATCCCGCGGTACAGGAAAAAGTCTCCGTTATTCATCCCGGCGTGAACCTCAGCGATTACACAATTTCCGACCGTGAAGCCGTTCGCGTCAAGATAAGAGAGGCCTACGGGATAGGCCCGAACGAACCACTGTTGGCCTTCGCTTCCATGAACTTTGAAATAAAAGGGCTTGACTTCATCATCAATGCTTTAGGAAAACTCAAGTCCCGCAAGTATTCCTTCCGTTTATTAGTTGCCGGCAAAGGCAATACAAGCAAATATACCCGCCTAGCGCAGCAAGCGGGCGTTGCTGAAAATATTATTTTTACCGGCAAACTCGACAAAAGAGACCTAATCCGGCATTATTTAGCCTCCGACATGTATATAATGCTTTCCGCATTCGATACTTTCGGCATGGTTGTGCTTGAGGCAATGGCCGCAGGTTTGCCGGTCATTATCAGCAGCAATGTAGGAGCCAAAGATCTCGTCAGAGAAAACGAAAACGGATTTGTCATCGCCGATACCTCGAACACCGAAATCATTGCTGACAAAATTGAACGCCTGCTGGACAAAAACACACACCGGAGAATGTCACGTGCGGCTTCGGCCACAGCGTCCCAAAACACCTGGGATCATGTTGTGGAAAAATATGTGCAAATCTACAGAGAAGTTCTCCAAAACAAGCAGAAAAATTAGCGGTCCGTCAGCATGTTTTACTTGATAATCAATCAACGAAGGGGAAAAGGTTTTAAATGACTTTCTTGTGTATTCTGCTTTCCATAATCATTGTACTGATAATTTTAGAGCTGGCCATGCTTTTTTTTGTACGCCATCCCAATGTCCTGAGAAAATTATGGCGCAGACTGCAAAACAGCATGGGATATTTATACGTTCAGGGTGAAAGAAAAATTATGCACTTCAACGAAAGTGCCGGACAATACCATCCGGAACTCAGTTATACATTCAAGCCGGGAAAATTTATTTTTACGGAAAGGGAGTTTAGCAATATTTATTTTATCAATTCTCTGGGTGTACGCGATACGGAAGAAGCTTTAACCGCACCGGAAATAGTTATTGTCGGCGATTCATTCGCGCTAGGATGGGGCGTGGATCAGGAAAAGACATTCGGCAAATTGCTCGAACAAAGGACAGGGTTAAAAGTTCTCAACACGTCTGTTCCTTCCTACGGAACCGTCCGCGAAATGATTATGCTGGGGAAAGTCGACCGCACCAACCTTAAATGCTTAATAATTCAGTACTGCGGAGACGATTATGACGAAAACCTTAAATTTTATCTGAACGGAAACAAACCGCAGACAATGAGAGAGGAAACCTTTCACAAATTAACCGATATACACAGCCGCCCCAAAAAATATTATTTTGGCAAATATATTATTATGAAAATTCAAAAAAGAATCAATGAGATGAGGTCGGCAAACAATGCACAGGAAAATAAAACGGCACTGGATGAAGTCGATTTGTTTTTGCATGTATTAAAACAAAACGAAAAGATTCTTTCTTCCGCCCCCATTATTGTACTCGATCTCGGAGGTAAAAACCGGACAAACTATTTTATTGATTCATTGAAACAAAAATCAGCAGATGCCGATAATCCACGATTCATCCGCGAGCTTGCCGTGTTAAAAGTAATGGATTACCTCAAAGCAGAAGATTTTTACGTCCTTGATGATCATTTGAACGATCACGGGCATATTGTTGTCGCGGACTTACTTTACAAAACCTTAAAAGACAAAAGAATTATTCGGTCATAAATAAGCCAGAGATTAAATCAAGATATCCTTGACATGCCTGACCGAAATTTTTATACTCGTGTTTAAATTATGGTTTTTTAAAACAATATCAATATGATAAACATTCACAAAGAATTATTGTTTCTGCAGGCGCTGCATCCATGATTTTTGACGTCATTATTCCCACATTCCACCGATATGAACTGCTGACCGAGGCTCTGGAAAGCGTTAAAAACCAGACCTATTCTAACTGGCACTGCTGGATTGCTGAAGATGGCTCGACGGGTAAAACCCGTTCCGCTATTGAGCCTTTTTTAAAGGACAAACGATTCCATTACCTTCCAGGAGAGCATGCCGGGACACCGGCAGCGCCGCGTAACAGAGCGCTTAAAGCGGGTAGCGCTCCTTATATAGCTTTTCTTGACGATGACGATATATGGCTTCCAGAAAAATTGCAGCAGCAAGCCGAATTCATAGAAAATCATCCCCGGTGCATTCTCCTCGGCAGCAACGCTTTCATCATGGAAGAGAATCAGGATTACCGGAAAGATTCTCTGTCGATCTATTTCCAGAAAGCACCGTTCGGGAAAGTACCCTATAGGAAGATTGTCCAGGATGATTATTTCATCAACTCTTCGGCTGTTATTAAGCGCTCCGTTCTGAAGTACGCGGGCTATCAGAATGAAACTCTACACAAGGGGCCGGATGGAGAAGACCATGACCTCTGGCTCAGAATCGGACTTTTTGGAGAAATGTGGTTGATGGAGTCTCCTCTGATTATTTACAGATACGTTCCTTCCAAAAACGCTTCTACTGAATCCGCTTTGGACAAAAGACGGGAAGCTTACAAATCAAGATTTAAAATATACCAATCGGCCTTGGACGGCGTTGGAGATGTGCCCAGTCCGCTTCATTACCCGGAACACGACCGGCAGGAACATTTATGCAGGCGTGAAAAATATTTCTACGCTGCCGGGCCCCGCTTTCTGGGAAGACTTCGGCACAATATCTTCTCCCGCCTTGCCGATATCTTCTCCTTGCCGTCAACAAAACAAGAACAACAAAACAAAGCAATTTATGCCTATGAGAAATGTAAATCCCGCTGGAACAAAATAGACAACCCTTGCGGCATCGAGTGCATCGTTTTCTCCAAAGACAGGGCATTGCAACTTCACGGCCTGCTGTCAACATTCAGGCAAAAAGTCATTCCCTGTGTGCCCATCTACGTGCTTTATCTGGCCTCCTCGTCATTGCATCAAAAGGCATATGACGACGTGAAAGAGATATTCACAAATCAGGGTGTCCGCTTCATTCAACAAAAAAATAATCGTTCATTCAAGCAGGATCTGATGGAAATTATTTTCTCTCTGACCGGTGATATTCTTTTTTTCCTGGTTGATGATATCCTCTTCACGGAATCGGTCGATCTTAACGATATTTTAAAACTCGACCTTGACGAATTTGTGCCCAGCTTACGCATGGGGGAAAATATTGCCAGATGTTACGTTCTGCAGAAACCTCAAAAAATGCCTCTTTTTTTGAATCACGAAGCAGCCGAGGGGGACAAAATTGTCTGGCAATGGAGTGCCGGAGAGATGGACTGGAATTACCCTTTGTCCGTTGACGGGCATTTTTTCGCCAGGAGGGAAATGACAGCGATGGCAGCGCTCATTTCCTTTGATGCGCCAAATTCATTTGAAAATCAGCTCCAGATATTTCGGCCATGGTTTCTCAACCGTTACGGTATCGGATATAAAAAATCGAAAATTATGAATATCCCCTGCAACCGTGTTCAAACAGAGGTGAACAACCTCTCCGGAAATATTGATGCCGCCGAAATGCTCGCGCAATGGCAACAAGGATATCAGATCGATTACAAAAAATTGTTCGGTATGATAAATGAAAGCGTTCACCAAGAAATTGTGTTGCCTCTTACTCTGAGACAACGCATAGAACAAAAATAAAAGTTATGGTATTTTTAACCAAACCCAGATTTCCGCGTTGTGGGCATGAGACTTGCTCAGCTTTCGACTGCCTCGGCGAGGGTTTAATTTTGATTAAGGAAAACAATCATTAGTGATGCTTGATGTAAAACTATCTGTACCTTTTTTGTCAATTACACGCCAAACCCCAGGTCAAAAAGGGTTCTGGAATGATTGTCGTTTTTTTTGCAATATCAATGTGAAACGCTGCGACTACTGGTTTGTGCTCGAGGGCCTCTATGATAAGAAAAAGGAAACAACAATCTGCCCGAAAGAAAATGTGGTTTTTATTACCGGAGAACCACCCACGCTAAAAACTTACAGCAGAGAATTTTTACATCAGTTCGCCGCTGTGATTACTTGCCACAAAGATATCGATCACCCCAAGCCAATTTTCCAGCAGTCGGGGATGCCCTGGCATATAGGCAGAAGACAAAAAAACCATTTAAACATTGAATTTTCAAAAAATTATGACAAACTCAAAGAGATGGCAACTATCCCCAAAACAAAACTGTTGTCCGTTATTTCCTCCTCGAAAGTGATGAGCGAGGGGCACCGTAAAAGATATGAGTTCGCCCTGCGTCTAAAAGACCATTTCGGGCACAAAATCGACCTGTTCGGAAGAGGGCTCAATGAAATCGAAGACAAATGGGATGCCCTTGCCGATTATAAATATCATGTGGCTTTGGAAAACAGCGCGGTTGATGATTACTGGACGGAAAAACTCGCCGATGCTTTCCTGGCGGGATGTCATCCCCTTTACTACGGCTGCCCGAATATTAACCGATATTTTGCTCCGGCTTCTCTGACCCCGATCGATCTAAACTACCCGGAAAGAGCCATCTCCGTTATTGAGGAGTGCCTCGCCCAAAACAGGTTCGAAAGCTCAAAAGATTTAATTTGGGAATCCCGAACAAGAGTATTGGACCGCTATAACCTCTTCGCTTTGATTGCTGAATACATCGCAGCGGACAGAAAAAATGCTGCCGAATCATCGCGTTCTTATGTAAAAGTAACCATCAGAAAAGAGGCTTCAGCGTCAAATTTATTTTACCAATTCAAGAAAAACATTCTATCGCGTTGATTCGTCGTAGCAGTAATCCTTAATAATCTCATTTAAAAACGCTTTTCCGGTAGCGTTATTGTAGTGGTAAGGATCACCACGGTAAAAGCCTTCTCTTGCCGAATATTTACTGCTAGAAAAATCATATATATTCGGGAAAATAGTTTTCATCTCCTTCTGCCATTTCACGAATAACTCGTAAGCTTCAAGTTGCCGAAGAGCAATAAGCACATCGGAATTTTTCGGATTTATAAAAACAGCATAGGGAATATTTTTCTCCTCAAGCAATTCTTTGATTTTCCGGACATAGTCCATTCGCCGATCGGAAAAGGAAATCTTATCATAATGGTGCTTTACCAATCCTTTGAGAATATCATTATATTGTTTTTCGTATTGCTGCGGATCGTCCGACAAAGACTTTTGTGCGTCCCCGGGATAGATGAACTGACCGTTTTCTTTCATGCAATGTGACACTTCTCCTTTGTACCACTTTTCCACTGTTTTCCAGGAAAGCTTCAAAATATTCGCGCCCAGCAAATATTCCGCCACACTGTAGGTTACATCGTCCCAGTCAGTTATATTTACAAAAGGAAATTGTCGTTCATTGAACATGTAAAAATCAAATCCAATGAGTACCAGTTTTTCGTCGCGCAGGTATTTTTTAAGATAAAAAAATATTTCTTCGGGGACCGTTGCGCGCAGGGAGGCATTGTAGAACCGGTAACAGGAAAGAGCATCAGGGTCAATATAGCCTGTTTTGCTCGAACCAATAATAACAGCTTGATGAACATACTTCAATATGGCGTCTTTTGCCTGACGCTCGTCACAAAAATAAATTCCTGTTTTGTTATTGCCCATCAAGTTATAGGGGTCCACAATATAATTAAAAAAGGCGGCAAGAAGCAGGAATACTGAAATAATTATGACAGAAGTTTTAAAGTATTTATTATAATTAAATTGCGGCATAGTTTAAAACTGAAAATAAATAAATTCACTTGCTCTGCTCAAAAAAAGAATGGAGACAAGAGCGCATATAACACAAACCGCCGCCCAAAAATACGACGGTTTCCAGGTAAACCATCTCGACGGTTTGGGCAATTCTTTTTCCTTGGCCATAATGTTCAAGTAGGGCACATAACTGCCCATCATCTGTTGAACATTAGGAGCAAACCAAACAATCAAAAGGGCAACAGCAATGTACACCACCTCATTGCTTCCCTGGAAAAAGTGCATGTGGTGGAAGCTCACCCCCCACTGTTCAAGTTGAGTTGCCAAGGGGGAAAATTTGATCAAATATTTTTCCGGCAAGGCGAAACCGTTCAGGCCGGCCATAGACTTAATAATATTGAACGCGGTGGTGGTGTTGTCAGCCCTAAAAAAAACCCAAGCCACAGTAACGGCAACGAAAGTAATGGCTCCCGAAAGCAACCGCGTCGCCCATCCACCCTGGCTGCGATAGCCGAACCGTTTTTTGAGTTTGAGCCATAAATGGTTAATGACTAGGAAAACACCATGTAAGCCGCCCCATAGAACAAACGTCCATGAGGCGCCATGCCACAACCCCCCCAGCAGCATCGTAACCATGATGTTTATAAAACGCCTGGCCTCACCTTTGCGGTTGCCACCTAGCGGAATATAAAGATAGTCCCGTAAAAAACGGGAAAGCGAAATATGCCAACGGCGCCAAAAATCAATGATGTTTAAGGACTTGTAAGGCGAATGAAAATTCAGCGGTATGCGGATACCAAAAAGATAAGCCAAACCAATAGCCATGTCGGAATAACCTGAAAAGTCAAAATAAATTTGCAGGGTATAAGCCAGCGCTCCTTCCCATGCCTCCAGAAAAGAGAGCACGTACTGATGCGCCGCCGCGTCAAACACAGGCGTGGCATAACGGGCTAAGTTGTCTGCAATAATTACCTTTTTGAAAAGACCAAAAAAGAAAGTGGTCATGCCCACCGATACCGTCTGCGGGTTGAAATGAAATATTTCTTTTTGCACAAACTGCGGCATCATTTCCCGGTGGTAAACAATCGGACCTTGAATAAGCCGGGGAAAGAAAGTGACAAAGAGACAATAATTCAGAAAATTCTGTTCCAGACTTTTACCATGATAAACGTCAACCAGATATGAAATTTGCTGAAAGGTAAAAAACGAAACGGCCAGGGGAAGAACTATCGGGGCCAAATTAAACTGAAAACCGGTCAGGAATAAAATGTTATCGGCAAAAAAATTGGCGTACTTGAAATAGCCCAGAAGACCCAGGTTGACCATAACTCCTATAGCCAGAAGTACCTTGGAGCCCCGGCTTACGACTATACCCCAATAGTAATTAAATAAAATCGAACCAATGATGATAATAAGGCAAACAGGGTTCCACCAGCCATAAAAAACGAGGGAAACAACCACCAGCCACGCTATTGCCCAAGGATATCGGCCGGAACGGCCAATGAGAAAAAATCCCATCAGCGCAATCGGCAAAAAAACCAAAATAAAAACATGAGAATTAAACAGCATATAAAGTTATATATCCCGAGAAATGGCGTCAGTTTTTTTCCGGTTAATTTGTCACCGCCACACTGATAGTATATACTCTTAAAAACGTTGTCATCAATTAGCTGTTTCCCATCATCTTTTTTATTTCGGCAGCATAAAGACGGCCAACTATCTTACCGCCGAATTCAGTATAGTGGCTGGGTGGCAAACCTGGCTCTTCTTTCTGAATGATTCTTTTTTGACGATAATTTTTAAGGATAACGGAAGGGTCAAAAAAGGGAATCTCTTTTTCTCGTGTGATAGTCCGGAGAAGCTGAATCAGCTCGCTCCGTCTTTCCAGAACGACCGGTTTCGGCCCGGTTATCTGCCGTTGCGGGATGGATGATCTAAAAGAAAAAAAACAGCGAAGAGGCCCTAATCTTTCTGAGGCGTCACCGTTTATGGCGGCATTTATGTGCGATACGATGAGAACTTTTCTCGGCTGTACGAAACGAACAATCTTATCAATATCATTGGATATTTCTTCGGCTTGCTGATATTCCACTTTCGTGTCCCGCAAAACCGGCGTTGGACTTTCCAGATAAAAATGAAATCGTTTGTCCACAGCCAAATGATGCAGATAATATCCCTGATAAAGATATTTTGTCATCGAAGAAATTTCGATTACAAACAGGTCGGCTTCATCGAATTGTTCCAAAAATTTGTCGGAATATTCCACAGGCCGGCGATTGATAATCGAAGTACGAAAGCAGACACGATTAACAGGATCGGGAATCTTAACTTGTTTGGTAATGAAACGTAGAAGCTGCAAAATCTCTTTCGTTGAATGAACAAAGGAAATAGCGTCATCAAAATCGGTGCAGCTGTAGTGTTTTCTGATAAATGACACTCTGCATGTCCCAAGCAAAGCAACTTTCATAATTATCTTTACTGTAATATCTCCAATTTTGATAGCGACCCATGAACCGCCAAAAAGTTAGTGGTCCGGAACTGCTCAAAAATTTCCTTATACTGAGTAATGGGATACAGGTACCCTGACGGTGTAATGCGAAACAAGTCCATTCGGACATTCTTAAAAAAATAGAAAAAGTCCTGAAAAAAGGTCCGAGTATCGATGTTGCAGCCGCCGAATTCAAAAATCACCAGCTTGACAGCACCCGCTTCAAACATCCGATGTCCTCCGGCCTGCAATACATCCAGCTCATGACCTTCCACGTCAACCTTCATCAAATCAATCCGGCGAACACCATTAACCTCACAGTAATGATCCAAGGTATCAATACGGACAGTCTGGCTCTGCGAGAAGTCAACACCTAAATGGTCCAGCCGCCTCTTGGTCAAAGAGGCAATTTGCGATCCCGGTTCGTTATAATAGAGAGTTACCTCTCCAACCTCTTTACCCAGCCCTACAGGGTTTAATATGACAGAGGCGTTATTTGCTCTCTTGCCGCGGCTGAGCTCGGCAAAAGCTTGAGGCGAAGGTTCAAAACAATGGATACTGTATTCTCCCGCGGCCATTTTCGACATCACCAGATTCAGAAACTGCCCGGTGTTCGCACCGACGTCGAAAATGCAATAGGGCGCCGGCAAGAGCTTGAGCATTCTGCCAACAACCACCATCTCCCCGCTACTGCACACGTCGCCGCCGGAACCGATACCCATAACCTCAGCGGTTTTTCTGTTAACATATTCATAAAATTTCTGCGCGAACCGGTTACCGGAAATGATCGTGACTATTTTCCCTGCTCTCGACACTGTATTCGCCTTTGCTTAAAAAATTATAAGGATTTATTGTTTTTACAATATCCGTTTCCCCTGCCGAAGACAAAAACTTTCAAGCAATGTTTTCTATCCTCTTCGCGGCCTCGATTGTATTCTTCATCAACATAGCGATGGTCATGGGCCCTACGCCACCGGGCACGGGTGTAATGTACGACGCTTTAGCCGCTACTTCTTCAAAAGCCACATCGCCGCTAAGCTTGCCGTCATCCAAACGATTAATTCCCACGTCAATAACAACAGCGCCTTCTTTAACCATATCCGCCGTAATCATGTGAGCTTTACCCACAGCAGCAACCAAAATATCCGCACGAGAAGTAATGGCCGACAATTTATTTGTTTTAGAATGACACACGGTGACTGTGGCGTGTTGAGCCAAAAGCAACAACGCCATGGGTTTGCCAACAATATTGCTACGGCCAACAATTACCGCTTCTTTACCAGAAATCGCGATACCGGTGCGGGAAATCAACTCCATAATGCCCCGGGGTGTACACGGAACAAAGAAGGGTGAACCCGCCATCAGGGCTCCAACATTGTAAGGATGAAATCCGTCTACATCTTTGTGCGGGTCAATTGCGGCAATCACGCTGTCAACGGAAACTCGCTTGGGCAACGGCAGCTGAACAAGAATGCCGTGAATCGATTTATCCCTATTTAGTTCATTAATTAGTTCAAGAATTTTCCCCTCCGCCGCGTCTTCAGGCAATTTATATTTTCGCGACAAAAAACCTATTTCCTTACAAGCTTGCTCTTTTTTTCTCACATAAATTTCGGTCGCCGGATCGTTTCCCACCAGCACAACGGCAAGTCCCGGAACAATCCCTTTGCTGCTCTTAAGCGCCGCAGTTTCTGCTCGAATTGCTTCACGAATTCCACCTGCTATCTTATTTCCGTCAATAACAACTGCCATCAATTTTCACTACAAATTATAATTGTTTAATGTAAAACTACCCGACAAAAGGAGCACCCCTGCCTAAAGCCACAAAAATACTTTCAACCCGTTGCCTCAACCAAACTGCCATTAATCATCAGGAAGATCGCGAACCAAATGGCCTAGTTAACACTATTTCAATATAAGTCAAAAAAGCAGCGCTGGCAAGCAAAAACACTTCCCTGTTATCAATAGTCAAGTAGCTATTTTTTTCTTTATCCGACTATTCTAAAACCAGATATTATTTGATTTTGGCCATTACCTCTTTAATAATTTCTGCATCCCTTTTTGATTCTACCTTCAACAACGGCAAAAACCCGTTCAGGGGTAATGTTTTTCATGCACTGTATCGTCAAACAATCTTTTAGAAAACAAGGACTACAAGGTAAACCAGCCCTTATTATCGTGTGCCCCGCGCCGTAAGGGCCAGTCCTTGCCGGATCGGTCGGTCCGAAAAGAGCCACAACCGGCGTTCCCACAGCACAGGCCAGATGCATCGGACCGGAATCGGTAGTTACTACCAGCTGCGCCTTTTTAAAAATACAAGCCAACTCCAGCAATGTTGTTTGTCCGGCCAGGTTAATACTATTTGCGCCCATCATTGATGTTATTTTTTCAATGGGCGCGCTCTCGCTTCCCGTAAATATCACTTTTTTCTTCAGTTTATCACTGATTAAACCGGCAAGACACGCAAAATTTCCGTCATCCCAAAGCTTTGTTTTCCAGTAAGCTACAGGATTAATGGCAATATAGTCTTTATCGTTCAATCCATATTTTTCCAGCAGCAAATTAACTTTTTTTTCGGCGTCAATACTTTGCGGAAGAATAAATTCCACTTTTTCTTTTTTTGCCCCCAGGTAATGCGGAAAATCGAGATAGCGCTCTAGGGCGTGCTTGCCCATGTCTTCAGAAATTTTTTCGGTAAGAAATAGGCCGCTCAACTCCTGCAAAGAATCATAGCCCAGCTTTCTTTTGCCGCCACTCAAAAAAACGATGACAGAGCTTTTAAATAGACCGTGAAAATCAATGACAAGGTCATAAGGCCGTTGACGCAACTTTCTGATAAACAAACGAACCTCTTGCCAGACAGACCGGAATTGTCCGGCCTTGATATTCTTGATCCATGTTTTGCGCCGGAAAATCAACACTTCATCAAGCTGTGGATGATTTAACACTAAATCAGACGCGGCTTCTTCCACTACCCAGGTTATATGCGCCTGCGGATACAAACGCCGCAAAGCCGACAGTGACGGTAGCGTATGAATGACATCACCAATGGCACTGAGTTTAACGATTAAAATGTTCATTTGCATTCTTTCATTATCCACTGCACGGCTTCAAGAATATCCGCGGCAACATGATCAGGCTTGTTTTCGGGTGTCAGTTTGTCCGGACCGTCATCTTGTAATAAGCTCCTACCGAAACCGGTTTTTACTAAAATACATTTTGTTCCGACGCTTTTTCCTGCTTCCATGTCCTTGTATCTGTCACCTATAATATAAGATTTCCCCAAATTAATATTCATTTCCCGGGCCGCGCGCAGCAACATCCCGGCGGCCGGCTTTCGGCAGTCACATTCTTGCCGGTAGTGCCCTATCCCTTCCGTGGGATGATGCGGGCAATAATAAAATCCGTCGATAAAAGCATTTTCTTGTCCCAACATAACACGCAGTTGTTCATTGACGATCTTTACAAATTCTTCTGAAAATAAACCCCGGGCTACACCGGACTGATTGGTGATGACCACTGCTTTCATGCCGGCGGCATTAATCAACCGAACAGCTTCAAAAGCGCCGGGAATAATCTTCAACTTGACGAGGCTATCAAGATAGCCCACTTCTTCGTTGATTGTGCCGTCCCTGTCTAAAAACACAGCGATATTTTTTTTCATGGCTAGTCCTAATTACACTTTAGGATGTCACGCGCGGCCGATAAAACATCATCGACTTTCACCAAATCCATGCAACGGAAATCTGTGGGGCACGTTTCTTTTAAGCAAGGGCTGCAGGACACTTCTTCACGAACAATCTTTATTTTTTCTCCAACAGGTGATGTGGTCAGGGGATTAGTCGAACCGAAAATGGCGACCGTGGGAACATTCAACGCGCCGGCAATATGCATCAGGCCGGAATCATTGCTGATGAACAAGACACACTGTGAAATAAGATAAATCGCTTCACGCAGAGTTGTTTTGCCGGCAAGATTTATTAAATCAGTACTGGATTTTGCACATACTTGTTGCGCCACTTTCCAATCGTCCTTGCCACCCAATAAAACAATACGACAACCATAATTTGCGCTGATTTTATCCGCCACTTCGGCAAAACGTTCGGGAAACCATCTTTTGGCCGGGCCATACGTGGCTCCGGGGGCAATGCCAACTATAGGTTTTTCCGGACCTGGTATGAATTCATGTAAAGTATTTTGAGCAGTCACGCGATTAATTCTCGCCTGAAGATGCATTTCCCGCCCGACGGGTGCACAGCCCAAAGCCTTAACCATTTCCAAATAATAGTCAATTTGATGAACTTTTCTTATCTCCTTAGTACGTTTAATGCTGTGAGTTAAAAGAAAGCCGCGGCCATCAGAATTGTATCCAGCGCGCAGCTTAATCCGCGCGGCGCAAGCCATTATAGCTGCCTCAATCGCGTTCTGCAAAAGAATGGCCACATCAAATTTCTTTTTTCGCAGAATGCTTGCCAAGCGAAAAACACCCAACGGATTATCAAACTGATTTTTATAAATGATTATTTCATCAGCTGCGGTAAATAGTTTATAGATATCGGCCACAAGAGGCTTGGCCAAAATAGAGATACGCGCCTGGGGATAAGCGGCACGCACAGAAGCAATTGCGGGCAAGGTAAGCACGGCGTCACCGATCCAATTTGTTCCCCGGATCAATATTTTAGTTATGCCTTCTTTGGGCATCCTTGCTCTTTTTTTCAGCAACATTTTTTTTAATCCTTTTTGCCTGCCATGGCTTTGTTTTCCAGCGCTGATGTAACCACAGCCATTGCTCCGGATATTTACGCACATATTCTTCAATGATTTTTGTAATTTTTTGTGTATTGATAAATATGTCCGCGTCACGGTTACCGGTATCGATAATATCCGTTTTCGGGCCAATCTCCAATAAATATTTGCCGCTGGGCAAACGTCTGGTAAAAGCGGGCATTACCGCTGCACCAGTGTGCAACGCCAATTGCGCCACCCCAAAAGTGGTACAAGCCGGCCGTCCAAAAAAATCCACAAATATGCCTTCATACCAGGCAACATTCTGATCGACAAGAATATTTATGATCTCTCCTTTTCTTAATAATTGGAGCGTTTTTCTCATCGCATTCTCTTTGTGCAAAGAGATATTGCCGCAAGCGGCACGCAAATAGGTGGTCACTTCTTCCATAAAAGGATTGTCGAGAAGTCGCACCATAAATACCAATGGTCTGGTCAACAGGGCCAGCGCAGCATTGCCAATTTCCCAATTGCCAAAATGCGCGCTGAAAAGCAAAACACCTTTGCCCTCGCGGCAGGCAGCGGTATAATGTTCCAGTCCTATGATACTTATCCAATGATGCAAATTTTCTCTCTTCATCAAAAGAATTTCAGTAAACTCAACAATCATAATAGCAAAGCTTTCATAAGACCCCTTGGCAATGCGGCAAACTTCCCTTAATGATTTTTCCGGAAAAGAGCGCATGAGATTATGAATAGCAATCAATCTATGCTTTGATGATAAATAATATACGAGCCGCGAAATGCCGGAGGCCAGTGCTTTTCTAACAGCTAATGGAATAATTCGAAATAAAAATATTGCTGTTTCTTTTTTCACAAAATTCTCCGTTACTGGCCAGCGCCTGTTTTCAAACGCCGCAAAATGAATTTTTCAAACGACTCTTCCATGGATGAAGGTCTCATTTTCATCTTTATTCGCAATATCCACACGGCCTTCAGAAACTCCGGATAATTATGCAGTCTCACAGCATCTTTATGGGTTGTCATCAAGTAGTCAGCACGCAGTTTCCTATATTGATTATTTAATTCCTCCAGATCATAAAGACCGTAGCGGTAATGATCAGGGAAAGCGTTAAACGACAGGATTTGCGCCCCTGCTTTTCGGAGCATTTCTTCAAAGGAGTTTGGACGCGCAATACCACAAAAAGCGCATACCGACTTACCTGTAAGAACTTCCAGCCCAACCGTAGAATTTCCATCGCCCCGAGCAATATCCTGCGGATAATGGTTACTGCAAAAAATGGGGATATTCATTTTTTGTGCTATTTGGTTCACTTTCTCGCTCATCTTCACATCCCCATGTGCACGCGTCATAATCAGGCAATCAGTACGCTTAAGTTCTTTTAACGGTTCACGCAACTCTCCTGCCGGCAGAAGATGTCCGTTACCCAGTGGTTTTGCACTATCGAGCAAAACTAAATCGATGTCTCTTGAAATTTTACGGTGTTGAAAAGCGTCATCGCAAACAATGACATCGGCTCCGAATCTTTTGATTGCCACGTTTCCCGTTCTGATTCTTTTTGCACCGGTAATCACGGGGACACCCGGCAATAATTGTGCGATTAAAAGAGGTTCATCACCGGCTGTTTCGGAATCAAGCAATATTTTCCTTCCGTCAGAAACGATATTGATTTTTTGTGCACTTTTGCCCCCGTATCCGCGGCTGATAACCGCAGGCCGATAACCTGCTGCCTGAAGCATTTGCGACAGCATAATGACGCAAGGTGTCTTGCCCGTGCCGCCAACTGTGATATTGCCGACACTGATTACCGGACAGGGCAGCCTAACCGAAGATATTAGTTGTTTATTATAAAGCCAATTGCGCAGATTTACGATCAGCCGATAAAACAAGGAAAGAAAAAATAGAGTTGCTCGGAGCGGACTGAAACAGCTGATTTTTTTATCATCATTCCAAATCCTTTGCCAATCGACCATTTCCGCTTCCTTCGTCTTTAAACTGCAAGTTATACAAACGGTAGTATTCGCCTTTTTTCGCCAAAAGCGCTTCGTGCGTACCTTCCTCGACAATCTCTCCGTTCACTAAAGTAATAATTCTGTCCGCATTACGAATGGTGGAAAGGCGATGAGCAATAACCAGCGTCGTGCGTCCTTTCATGAGGTTATCCAGAGCTTCCTGTACTTCTATTTCCGCTTCCGTATCCAACGAAGAGGTTGCTTCATCCAAAATCAGAATGGGAGCGTCTTTCAGCAAGGCGCGGGCAATAGATATGCGCTGCTTTTCACCACCGGAAAGTTTGGTGCCTAACTCACCAATATTTGAATCATACCTCTGAGGGAGACGCATGATAAAACTGTGGGCATTAGCTGCCTTGGCTGCGGCAATGATTTCCTCGTCTGTACGTTTAATATCACCGTACGCAATATTATTTTTAACAGAATCGTTAAACAGGATCGTTTGCTGGGTGACTATGGCTATCTGCCTGCGCAATGACTGCAAAGTCACATCACGAATGTCATAGCCATCAATAAGAATGCATCCGGAGGTAACATCATAAAAGCGTGGAATCAAATTGACCAATGATGTCTTGCCGCCGCCGCTCATTCCGACAAAAGCCACAACTTCACCGGCTTTGATGTGGATATTAATGTTTTTCAACACCGGGGTTGTATCGTAACAGAAAGTAACATTTTTAATATCAATACCGCGGCGAATAGGTGGCAACTCAACGGCACCGGGCTTATTCACAATATCCGGCATGTGGTCAATAATACTAAAAACGCGCTCGGCACCAGCAATGCCCTGATTGATGGAATTATTGACGTTAGTCAACCGTTTCATCGGTTCATAAAGCATCAATAAAGCAGCCAGAAACGAGAAAAAAGTGCCGGGCGTGGAGTTGCCCTTTATAACATTATAGCCGCCATAAAAAATTATTGCGGCTATGCCCAGTCCACCCAAAAATTCCATCAGCGGACTGGCCATGGCGTTTATGGAAACAGTCTTCATGCTCAATTTAAAAAGTCGTTCGCTTTCCGCAGCAAACCTTGCGTTTTCATACTTTTCCATACAGAAAGCTTTGACGATGCGGATACCAGAAATCGTTTCTTGCAAAAGAGAATTCAACGTACCCATGGTTATCTGTGACGACGTGGTCACCTTGCGTATTTTTTTGCCGAAACGAGAAATCGGATAAATGGTCAAAGGAAAAACAAGCATGGCGATAAGAGCAAGCTGCCAGTCAGTATAAAAAATAACGCCCACAAGAAAAATTAAGGTACAACTATCTTTAACCAGCGAAGTAATCGCCTCTGACGATGCTGCCTGTACTGACAAAACATCATTTGTTATCCGCGACATTAATAAGCCTGTGGGATGATCGGTGAAAAAAGCCAAAGATTGCTTTTGTATATGTCCATACAGTTTATTGCGCAGGTCGGTAAGAATGCGCAAACCTATGGAACTCATCAAAATAACCTGCCCATAAGTACATAATCCCTTGAACAGGAATATACCGATAATAGCGAAGGGAATCCACGTCAACGCAGTCATATCTTTGCTGACGAATATTTCGTCAATTGCCGGCTTGGAAATAAGGGGCAAGGCTGACTGAAGGGCTCCCGCGATAATCATCAAAATTGCGGCAAAAATAAAGCGTAAATAATACGCTTGGGCCATTTTCAATAAACGTTTGAAAGCTTCCATATTACTTCCTAAATCATTTCACAGGCAATCTTTGCCGCTCTTGCCGCGGCACCGGGACTTCCCAATTTGGCGCTAATTGCCGTCAGCTCTTTTTTTATTTCTGCATACCGTTCGCTGTTTAAAATAGCAAGCGTTTCCGCGGCAATACGCTTACCGTTCGCATCTTTTTGAATAAATTCCGGCACGATAGTTTTGCCAGCAATTATATTAACCAAACCGATGTTGTTGACACGAACCACCAGGCGACCAATAAGATACGAAAGTAGCGAAACCTTGTATATAATAATCATCGGCACACCCAAAAGCCCGGTTTCCAGCGTAGCTGTTCCGGAAGTAACGATAGCAAAATCGCAGCAGGAAACAGCCTCATAAGTGTGCCCAGTAACTATTTTCACTTTAACATCAAAACCTGAAATTATTTCTGTCACTACCTTCTCATCCAGTGTATCTGCTTTTGGCAAAACAAACTGTATATCCTTAATGTTTCGTTGCAAAATCTCCGCGGCCCGCATCATCTCCGGCAACAAAGAAGATATTTCTTTAAGTCGGCTTCCTGGAAGCAAACCTATAGTGGTTTTATTCCCGGATAATCCCAGATTTTTTCTTGCCTCTTCTTTAGAAACACTGATTTTTACCATATCCACCAGCGGATGGCCCACGTAATCAACAAGAAAACCTTTTGACGCGTAAGTGTCGACTTCAAAAGGAAGCACAACGGCCATTCTGTCAACAATTTTCTTGATCTGATTGATTCTTCCCTTGCGCCAAGCCCAAACCTGTGGACTGATGTAGTAGAAAACCTTTATACCTTTTTTTTTGGCGGCTTTGGCCAAAGCAAGATTAAAACCAGGATAGTCAATTAAGATCAAAAGGGCAGGCCTATAGGAATCAAGCGCCTTTTTCATTTTATCCATTGTCTTTAAAAGAAACGCAAATTTGGAAAAAACCTCACTGAAACCAACAACAGCCATCCTGGATGCATCTCCTAAAATTTCCACTCCCGTTTCTTTCAATTTGACGCCGCCTATTCCGTAAAATTTTAAGGCTGGTTTAAGCTTCAACATTTCCTTAACCAAATTGGCGCCGTGCATATCTCCTGAAGCTTCACCGGCAACGATTATTATGTTTTTTTCTTCCCCCATTCCTATCCGCTTTCAGGAAACCAAATTTTTCACTTAAAAACCTTTGTTGATCACACTGGCAATAAATTTTATTTCCTCTTCCTCTAATTCGGGAAACATGGGAAGCGACAGCACTTCCTTTGTACAAGTTTCGGCCTGCGGCAAAACAACATCCAAATGATACATGTTAAAAAAAGCCTGCTGATGATGCAGCGGAACCGGGTAATAAATGGCGGAAGCAATGCCTTTTTGCCCAAGAGCGGAGGCCAAAGCATCCCTATTCTTTGTCCGTATTGTAAACTGGTGATAGACATGCTCGCATCCGGGAGACACAGAAGGCAAAACAATTTCTTTTTTCTTGATAGCGGCGCAATAAATCGCGGCATTGTGGCGGCGCGCTTCGTTATACTCGTCGATTCTTTTTAGCTTGACACAGAGAACCGCAGCCTGGATCTCATCAAGACGGCTGTTGTAACCGACCAGCAGATGATGATAACGCGTCGAGCTGCCATGGTTGCGCAAAATTCTTATCTTTTCTGCAATATCTTTATGCTTTGTAATAACCATACCGCCGTCGCCATAACCACCCAGGTTTTTGCTGGGAAAAAAGCTGAAACAACCTGCATCACCTATCGTCCCCACCTTTTGGCCGCGGTATTTGGCACCGAAAGCCTGCGCGCAGTCTTCCACTACTTTAAGATTATATTTACGGGCAATTTCCATAACAAGGTCCATCTCGGCGGGATGACCGAATAAATGGACGGGAATGATTGCTTTTGTTTTGGAAGTAATTTTCTTCTCTATTTGCGAACAATCAAGGTTAAATGTATCGGGACAGATATCCACAAAAACAGGAACAGCGTTTAAAAGAGCGATAACCTCGGCTGTGGCAATAAATGTAAATGGCGTGGTTATTACTTCATCACCCGCTTTAATTTCTAACGCTCGCAAAGCCAAAAGCAACGCGTCTGTTCCGTTAGCCACGCCTATGGCATGAGCCAAACCATGATAGGCGGATATTTCCTCTTCGAGTTTGCTAACATTCTTCCCCAAAATAAACTGGGTGCTTTCCAGAACATCGCTGAGTGCCGCATCAACTTCACTTTTCAACGCGTGATACTGCCTTTTTAAGTCCACCATAGGAATCATTTACGCAGCACCTCGGATGTTTTCATTTTTCTGATTATTTCCACGGCAAGCGCCAAAGATTTCCGCGCGTCTTCGCCTGATACAAGCGGTGCGGTACGGTTAACCACTGCCTCAACAAAAGACCTTATTTCCTCTTCCAATGGATCATGGCTCCCCACCTCAATATTATTTTGAACTATTTGCTGTTTACCTTCTGCATTCGCTTGCTTATTGAGGGATATAATTTCCCGCTTCTGGTAATCAACCGCATGGTAACCCTCTGGACTGAAAAAGCGTATTTTCTGCATCGTTTTGGCGCTTATGCGGCTGGCAGTAACATTGGCTATGCAACCGCAGGCAAAAGACAGACGAACATTTGAAATGTCTACCTTGTCGGAAAGCACGGGAACACCTACCGCTTCTAAAGACTTGATCTTGGAATCAACGAATTTCAAAATGATATCCAAATCGTGAATCATTAAATCCAGAACAACATCGACATCCGTACCCCGTTCAAAGAAGGGGTGCAAACGGTGAACTTCAATGAAAAGCGGTCTGGTAATAACCTTATCCAGTGCCATTACGGCAGGATTGAATCTTTCCACAAATCCCACCTGCAGAATCAGCTTATTCTTACCTGCAAGTTCAATCAGCTCGTCCGCCTCTTTGACCGTCGCGCAGATCGGTTTCTCAATTAAGACATCTATACCGGCCGCCAGAAAATCACCGGCTACCTGAAAATGCTCGCCGGTGGGTACGGCAATACTGACAGCATCAACCTTATCCAACAGGTTGCGGTAATCGGTAAAAGCTTGGCAGCCATAAGTCTCCGCCGCTCTTTTAGCCCGTTCATAAATGGCATCCGATACTCCGATAAGTTCACAATTATCCAGTTTTTGGTATTTCTGCAGATGATAATTTCCTAGATGACCGATGCCAACAACACCGATTTTAATGTTCTTTTTTTTTACAGTCATTTTAACGACAGGTACCTCTTTTCGATTCCCTGATAAACCTCACAAAGTGTTCTACTTCCGGGATATTTCCTAATTCATCCTGCGCTTTTTGCAAGGATTCTTCCAAAAGAAGCTGCGAACGGAAAATAATCTGATAGGCTTTTTTAAGTGCTTTAATCGTTTCCTCCGGGAAGTTGCGTCTCTTCAATCCAATTAAATTAAGACCGAAAAGTTTGGCATGATTACCCGCAGCCATCGTGTAAGGAGGCACATCCTGGACTACCGCAGATGCCCCACCAATAATACAGTGCGCTCCGATATTGGTAAACTGGTGAATTCCAGACAAGCCTCCAATCATTGCATAATCTTCAACGTTCACGTATCCAGCCAAGGTAGCGGCATTGGCCATCACCACATAATGACCGATTTTACAATTATGGGCAACGTGAGCATAGGCCATAATCATATTATGATCGCCGATGAACGTCACTCCGGAACCGGTTGCCCGATTAATGGTAACGAATTCCCGGATTATGTTAAAATTACCAATAACCACATAAGTTTTTTCTCCACCAAATTTCAAGTCCTGCGGCGGTGCTCCAATAGAACAAAATTGATAAATGTTACACCCTTCGCCGATTTCTGTTGCCCCCTCAATCACAACATGTGGTCCGATAACAGTATTTTTACCAATTTTTACTTCCGAACCAATAATCGAATAAGGTCCTACTTCCACCCCCTCCCCTAAATTTGCACCCGGATTAATAATCGCCGTGGAATGAATTTTCATGGATCAAACCTTTACTTAAGGTGTTTATCTATCTTTACTTCCAAATCTTCTATTTTTTTGACCAGTCGTTCTATCGTCGTTTTCATTTCCGGAAGCTTTGTGCGGCAAGCTTCGACTTTAAGCCACTCCTTATAGGGCATTTGAGGCTTGCCGCCAACAATTTTCCCCGCTTCAACATCTTTATGGATTTTGGAATCCGCCGCAATCATGACTCTATCGCCGACGCTGATATGGCCAACCATGCCTGTCTGACCGCCAACAATTACGCCCCTGCCCAGCTTTGTGCTGCCGGAAATACCGACCATCGCGGCAAGAACAGAATTTTCGCCAATAACAACATTGTGCGCAATCTGAACCAAGTTATCAATTTTAACGTTGCGCCCAATCCATGTTTTCCCCATTGTGGCTCGATCAACCGTACTGTTGGCACCTATCTCCACGTCGTCATCAATCTGCACGAAGCCAATCTGTGGAATTTTGACGTTCTCTTTTCCCGTCTCTGCAAAACCAAAACCATCCCCACCGATTACAACACCGGAATGTAAAATTACCCGCTTGCCGATTATACAGGAATGGTAGATAGCAACGTTGGCATAAATTACTGAATCTTCACCTATTGAAACATTCCGCCCTACGTAAACGCCGGGGTAAATGACAACGCCCTTTTCTATTTTCGCGCCATGACTGATAAAAGCCCGCGGAAAAATATTGGCCTCTGGCGAAACAATTGCACCTTCTTCTACATAAGCTTCCGGGCTTATACCTCTTTGTTCGTGTTCCAGCGGATAAAAAAGTTTCAATAGTTTCCCTAAAGCCACATAGGGATCAGAAACCACAACCAGGTTTTTACCGACTATCTCCCTCTGCTGTGGTGCAATAATGATGGCCGAAGCCCGGGTTGTGTTTATCTGCTTCGCGTATTTTCTGTTGGCAACGAAGGTTATATCACCAACTTTCGCCTCGTCGATCGGGGCAACGCCGCTGATAACAACGTCAGCAGCGCCGATAACTTCGCCTTCTACAATGCGGGCTATTTCTGCAAGTGTCATCTTCATAAAAACGGGCACCTAGGGTTACTTTGCTTTATTAAATTCCTCAACAACTTTCTTGCTCAGATCATGAGTTTTATCAAAATAAGGTATTACCATCGCCGCCACATCGAGAACCAACGTGTATTTTTCTTTTTCCGCAACAGTACGCACTATTTTCAATATTTCCGGCATCAATCTCTGCACTATTTCCTGATCCTTTTTCTGCAGCTCTTCATTGGCATCATTAACCACCAACTGATAGTCACGCAGTTTTTTCTGGTAATTAGATTCTTTTTCCCTGCGCGCCGCCGCCGTCATTACGGAGCTTTTTCTGTCCAATTCATCCTTCAGGTTTTTTAATTCCCTTTCCATAGAAGTAATTTCCGCCTGCCTTCGGTCCGCTATTTTTTTCATTTCTTCACCCGCTTTTTTACCAGCATCGGAAGTTTGTATTATTTCTCTCATGTTGATAAAACCGATTTTTACTTCAGCGTATGAGCTCACGCTCCACACAAAAAGCAACATGACAACGGCGGCTATCACAAAAATATTTTTCTTCATAATTTTTAATCTCCTCTATCAATATTAGCGGATAATGTAAGTTTTTATCCGCTTTAAATCACATAAACATGCCAATGGTAAATTCCCAGCGTCCTTTTGAATCATCAAGCAAACCCGTTTTGTCGACCACATAACCGTATTCAAGCCTTAAAGGTCCGATGGGTGAATACCAACGGACACCCGCACCCACAGATTGCCTTAAATCATCAAAACTATATGCTCCGCTATAATTCCAAGCGTTGCCGGCATCATAAAATACAACACCTTTCATTCCAGCGTTCTTGATCAGTGGGAAAACAAGTTCCACATTAAAAACCATCATAGTCGTCCCGCCAACTACATCGGAAGTTCCACCGTTGGTCGGGCCAACATAACGCAGACCACGTATTGTGTTCAGCCCTCCTAAAACATATCTCTCGTAAATTGGAATTCTGCCCGCATCATCATCCAGATTTTGTATATAACCAATCCTACCCTTAGTCACAAATACCAAATCCCAGAAAAGCGGATAATAAAAGTGGGCACCGGCCGAATATTTTATCAACTTTACATTACCGCCCAAACCCGCGCACTCAACGGATGCGCTAGCTTTAACCCCTCTTGTCGGGAATACATTGTCATCCGTCGAATCTCTTACCAAACTGAAAACCACAGCGCTTTTGATCCTCTCTCCCTCCTGGTCCTTAATCGACTGCGGCGCTGTTATCAAAATATCTCTGACGTCATAAGAGGTCAGGTTGTAACCAGCATAACCGACAACCTTTTCCCAAATAGGGTAACCAAAAGTAAGACCACCGCCATAAGTATCGAGGTTGTAAGAATCATACTCCTGGCGGTATTTCCAGAGATCGGCTTTAGTCCATAGAGGTATATCAAAAAGCCATGGCTCGATAAAAGACAATTCGTAGTTATTACTGGTAGAGCCCAAAGATGCCTTAAGGTTCAATATCTGCCCGTAACCCAGAAAATTATTCTGAGAAATTTGTGCCATGACTATTGCGCGCTCTTGAGCACTGTAGCCGGCTCCAATCATGAACATACCGGTATTTTTTTCCTTTACCCGGATATTAATATTCATTTTGTCTTTTTCCGGACTTTTTTCTGTCTGAAAATCAACCTCTTCAAAATATCTTAACCGGTTTA
The DNA here is from genome assembly GCA_002418825.1 of Syntrophaceae bacterium UBA5764. Lineage (GTDB taxonomy): Bacteria > Desulfobacterota > Syntrophia > Syntrophales > Smithellaceae > UBA4810. Next base: position 54,889 of record DIEW01000042.1, read on the forward strand.
AATTCGCATAACTGTTCTTCACTTTAGAACTGGAATATAAGTCTCCTTCTACTATTGCCAACTGGCGGCGGATAACCTTGTCGCGGGTTACGGTATTACCACTTATGGCAATGCGATTAATAAAAACCAGTTCGCCTTTTATTATCTGGTAATCCACATTGACCGATTGTTCTTCTTCATTTATGTCAATACTGGGAGTTACATCCGCGTAAGCGTAACCTTCGTCATTACAGGCTTGAATCAAAAAATCTATGTCCTTGACGACTTCCTCACGGTTGTAGTCATTACCTTCCTTTACTTTCAAAGAAGCGAATAAATCACCGCGTGGTCTTTGGAGGGAATCACCGGAAATATCAATTTTACCAAACTTGAATCTTTTCCCTTCTTTAATTTGAATGGTTATATATAACCACTTTTTATCATATGTTACCTGCGGCTCCGCCACCTGGGCGTTGATGAAACCATTATTAAAATAATAAGAGTTTATTTTACCGACATCCTGTTTGAGTTGATCACGATTCAATACGCCGTCATCCGTAATAAAACTCCAAAAACGCCTTTCCGAACTGGTCATCATATTTTTTAATTCTTTAGAAGCAAAGGCCTCGTTACCCTCGAAGGTTATGGATTTGATGTAAACACGATCATTTTCCGTGACATTGAAAATTACACGGAAATCCTTTTCTCCATCGCGCTCTATCGTATCGGTAATTTCGGCATTATAATACCCTTTGGTATCATAAAGACTCTTAATTTTTTCTATATCCGACTTAATTTTTTCCTGATTTAAATTTTCCCTGGTCTTAATCGTTAGAACTTCCATAATATCTTCTTTGTCCAACGCTTTATTTCCCTTAATCTGTATATCCGTGATCAAACCTCGCTCCACAACAGTAAAGGTTACCACTTTGCCTTCCGGTGTGGATGCAGCTGAGGCGCTGACGTCCAGAAAAAATCCCATTTTAAATATAGTTTTGATGTCCGACGTAATGTCTTCTTCATTAAAGGGGTTGCCCTCTTTGCTTTTAATCCGTTGAGTAATGGCAGAAGATTCGATTTTATTATTCCCTTCAATTTCAATTTTGACTATTTTTTCCACCAATCCCAACCGGGCCAACATTTCCGTTTTTAATTGAACAGCAATCTCTCCAAAATTTTCCCATCCCTTGACCTGAACAAAAATAGGGGGGAAAACATCAGCACTTTTTACATCTATGATTTTGACATCAGCGTTGAATGATTCGCCAAGCTGGGTTAAACTGCCCATTACAACAAAATCAACCTTTAGTGATTTCCCCGCCTCAACAGCTCTGCGTTCATCAATTTTTTCACCACGGCGCAAAAAACGGTCTGCAGGTATAATGTGCAACCGTTTCTCCCTGTTAAGTTCCGAGTATATTTTTTGATAAAGTAACTCCTGTATGGCCACCTTATCTCCTTTGCTGTAAATTTCGAAAGGAAGCACGCTAATTTTTTTAAGATCCTGCGCCGGTGCCGGCATGGAAAACAAAACCAATATAAACAAGCAAACCAAATTAACAAGGCGAATAATTTTATTCATAATTATAAATTTTCCCGTCACGCAATCCAATTATGCGTGACATCCTTTCTGCCAGTAATTTGTTATGTGTTACAACAACCAGAGTAATCTTTCTTGTTACGTTTAAATTTATCAAAACATCTTCTATCTTCTTTCCCGTATCCGTGTCAAGATTTCCCGTCGGCTCATCCGCCAGAAGTATTTCCGGCTCCATTATCAGCGCGCGGGCAATTGCTACCCGCTGTTGCTCACCGCCGGAAAGCTCTCCAGGTTTATGCTTTATTCTGTGCCCCAAGCCAAGCTCTTCCAATAGCTCGGTTGCCCTGAAAGAAGCTTGCTTGGCAGACATGCCACTGATTAAGGCCGGCATCATAATGTTTTCCAGCGCATCGAATTCCGGAAGTAAATTATTAAACTGAAAGACAAACCCAATAGTCGCATTGCGGAAGCGCGCCATCGTTTTTTCATCCCATTCAAAAATATTCAAGTCGTTAATATATAAAGCGCCATCTGTCGGGTGATCCAGCGTACCCAGAATATGAATAAGCGTACTTTTGCCGGCGCCGGAAACACCAACAATCGCCAAAGATTCACCCCTGGCAATTTTCAAATTAAGGCCGCGTAAAACTTCTATCCTGTTGCCGTCCTTAAGAAATGTTTTTGATAAATTTTTCAGTTCAATCATTTTCGCCTTTGCGCCACCCGTCACTCATACCTCAATGCTTCCGCAGGATCCAAACGCGACGCCCTCAACGAGGGGTAAATTGTGGAAAAAAAACAAATCAGCATCGTGCCCACAACAATAATTACCACGTCAAGATAATTAACTTGCGAGGGAAGTTCGCTCAAATAATAAACATCACCAGGCAAGATCTGAAAATTAAAAACTTTTTCTACAAAAAGAGAAACTTTCTGCAAATTAAGAGCTACGGCAAGACCGGCAATGCAACCCAAAAACGTTCCGATTAAACCGGCTACCAATCCTTGATAAATGAATATTTTCATAATACTAAAAGACGTTGCCCCCATAGACTTCAGAATCGCAATGTCTTTGTTTTTTTCCATGACAATCATAATCAGTGCGCTGATGATATTAAATGCCGCGACCAAGACGATCAGGCTTAGAATAATAAACATGACACGACGTTCCAGTTTGAGTGCAGCAAAAAGATTTCGATTCGTCTGCATCCAGTTGTTCGCCCAAAAGGGAAAACCAAGCTTGCTTTGAATATTGTGTGCAATCACATCAGCCTTATAAATGTCATCAACGACAATATCTATCCCGGTGACGGTATCACCCATCTGCAAAAAATCCTGAGCATTTTTCAGCGATAAAAAAACCAGTGTCGAATCATACTCGTAAAAACCAGACTCAAAAATACCGACGACGATAAATTTGCTCATGCGCGGCATCATCCCCATCGGCGTGGAAATACCTACAGGAGAAATAATGGTAATTGTATCCAAGAGGAAAATACCAAAATTACGGGCCATTTCCTTGCCAATCACAATACCGCCAAAGTGGGCGTTTTCTCGAGGTATCTTTTCTAAAATCCCGGGAGGAATTTTATCAAGATATTCGATTTCGCCTTCCCTCATTTTCCCCAGTTTAATGACTTGAGAGGCGCTTTTTGTATCCAGCCCGCGAATAACCACGCCGCTCACACTGTTACCGCTGCGAATCATCGCCTGAGAATAGATAAAGGGGGTCGAAGCAACAACACCTTCCACGCCCGCAATAATTTTACGAACCTCCTGGTAGTTTCTCATTGAGCCATTTACATCAGCCATAACTTCAATGTGTGATTTAATTCCCAAAATTTTCGTGCGTAAATCTTTTTCAAAGCCGTTCATCACCGCCAGAACGATGATCAATGCGGCCACACCCAAAAAAATACCCAATATCGATATAAACGTAATTATAGACACAAATACCTGTTTACGTTTGGCCTTCAGATAGCGTTTACTTATGAAAAATTCGTAACCCATTAATACTTATCCTATTGTCGTTAAACGACTCGCTGTGCTTTTCTGCCGGATAAAAATCATTCTATTCCGCTTTTGTTCTCAGCAGGGGAAATAAAATAACGTCTCGAATAGAAGCAGAATTGGTAAACAACATAACCAGGCGATCGATACCGATACCTTCCCCTGCGGTGGGGGGCATGGCGCATTCCAATGTCTTGATGTAATCTTCATCCATTTCATGCGCTTCTTCGTCGCCTGTTTCTCTTTCTTTCAACTGTTGTTCAAATCTTTCCCTCTGGTCGGCGGGATCGTTGAGTTCCGAAAAGGCGTTGGCAATTTCTTTACCGTAAATATAAAGTTCAAAACGATCAGTGAAATTACCATCAGTGGATGAACGACGCGAAAGAGGGGATACCTCTACAGGATATTGAGTGACAAAGGTGGGTTGGATTAGTTTCCTTTCCACAAGTTCATCAAAAATAGCCATCAGGATTTTGCCAAAAGAATCCGAGTCTTTAACTTCACAACCAGCCTTATGCGCATGAGCAAGAGCTTCGGAATGGTTTTCCAGGGCCTCTTTTGTCATGCCTCCAAACTGCACCAAGGCGTCCTTGACGGATATGCGCCGCCACGGCGGTGTCAGATCAATCTCTTCTCCCAGATAAGTAAATTTAAGCCCGCCGAAAATATCTGCGGCAATATTCGTAAAAAGCTCCTCGGTAAAAGACATCAAATCCTCATATGTTGCGTAGGCCCAATAAAATTCCAGCATGGTAAATTCCGGATTATGAAAAGTGGAAATGCCCTCGTTACGAAAATTTTTATTTATTTCGTAAACTCTTTCCATTCCACCTGTAACCAGTCTCTTCAAATACAGTTCGGGGGCAATACGCAGATAAAAATCCATATCCAAGGCGTTGTGATGAGTTTTAAATGGGCGGGCCATCGCTCCCCCGGCACGCGGCTGCATCATCGGAGTTTCCACTTCCAGAAAATCGTTTCTATTCATAAAATCCCTGATATGTTGAATAATACGGCTGCGGCGATAAAAGATTTCTTTCACTTTGGGATTAGTAATCAAATCCAAGTGTCGCTGGCGGTATCTGGTTTCAATATCTGTAAGGCCATGCCATTTCTCCGGTAACGGCCTGATTGCTTTGGCGGCTAAACGCAAATCAAAAACTTCAATGGTTAATTCGTTGGTTTTCGTACGGAATAATTTCCCTGAAACGTAGATGATATCACCTATATCTAGCTTCCTAAATACAAAATAAGCCATGTCCTTCAAATTATTTCTGGCTATATAGCATTGAATTTGGCTTTTGCGGTCCTGAACTTTAATAAAAGCGGCCTTGCCAAAATCACGTACGGCCATCAAGCGACCGGCGACGGAAAAATTTCTGTTCAGTTCCGCCAAAGTTTCGCTTTTGGCCATACCGTATTTTTCCAATATTTCTGCTGTCGTATTTTGAGGTTTGATATCGTTAGGATACAAATCGATTCCGGCGGCCTTCAAGGCCGCAATTTTTTCTAAACGAACCTTTAAAAGTTCATTATCTTCCATAATTTCCCCGCTTTTTTTAAAACGTTTTTGATTATATTTTTTTCATCAAATAGTCAAGCCTTGATTATATGAAGATTGACAAGAACAGCTTAAAAATCGCAAAATTAGTTTGCTACCCAAAGAAATGTTATGTATGATAGTATAATATTAATTTTGATGAGGAGGGGGAAATGGTAAATAAAGTAATATTGATTGGCCGCCTGGGCAAAGATCCCGAAGTAAGGTATACACCAGATGGCACTATGGTTACAAACTTCAACTTAGCCACTGATGAACAATGGAGGGATAAAAATGGAGAAAAAGTTCAGAAAACAGAGTGGCACAGGATAGTGACCTTTGGTAAACTGGCGGAAATATGTGGAAATTACTTGGTGAAGGGAAAGCTGGTATTCGTGGAAGGACGGATTCAAACGCGTTCATGGGAAGATAAGGACGGTATCAAGCGCTTTACCACGGAAATAATCGCGTCCAATATGCAAATGCTCGATTCCAAGGGTCAAGGCAAATCTACAGATGATTTACCTGCAGATAACTCAGCCGCAGGTACGGACATACCGACGGATGATGTTCCTTTTTAAAAAAAGGAACAGAAAGCTCATAAGCTTTCTGTTCCTCTCCTTGAGTAATTTTTCTTAAAAAAATTATCCGCTTCATGACAAGAGGGAAAAAGAACACCCCTAATTAATAGGGGCTAATTTTAGACTCACTCCCTTACAAGAAAAATTTATTTTTTATCTTTTTCTTTGTTTACAGTTTCGTCGGTTATCTCTTTTTCATTCATTGATTTTTTAAAATTTTTAATTCCCTTGCCAATTGCCGAACCTATTTCCGGCAGTTTTCCAACGCCGAAAATAATCAGAATAATTACCAAGATTATCAGTAATTCAGGCATTCCTATCGGACCTAACATAACATTACCTCATAATTATTTGATTTATATTACGGTAACCGTAAGCTGATTACCTCCCCGGGTTTCCCCAAATTTTCTATCTTTTCTCCCTTAAAATGAATCACTATACCACCCGCATTGCCAATATCCATGTTGAAAACAACCGCTTTATATTCAACCTCTTGTCCCGGTTTCAACAAGATTTGAAAAGTTGGGTTCTGATCAAGTCTCATTCTTATCCATGTTTCTTCAATGGCTTTAATCACCAGGCGGCTAGTTTTTACTTCATTAACCGTTTGTGGAACATTGCCGGTGGAACCCCCCGTTGCTTTGGGGGAGATAATTTTGGCCGCTGGTACTGTTGTAGACTGCGCCTGCTCGTATGCCAGCTCGGCGGCGGCTTTTATTTGTTCTTCCTCCGCACCTGGAGAAGCAACTTTATCTACTTTCTGTTCCACGGTAATATCCTTTTTTTCGGAGGCAACATTAATGCTTGTTTCCATTGCCGCTCTATCAATACCCGCTTCTGAAGAGGGTCGATACTGCATAGGTACCAGTTTCATGACAACAAACATGATAAGCAAAATCAAAACGATTCCCAAAAAAATGCCATAGCGACTAATAACCGCAGGTGAGAATTTGTGTCCTACATCTTCTTCATGCGGGACATCTTCCAAAATTTTCAGAGAATGGAGGTAGTTTTCATATCGGCCTAAAATTGATTTCTCTTCCATGCCTAAAGCGTGGGCGTAGATTCTAATAAAATTCTTGGCATACGGAGGTTCCGGCAACAAGCTGAATTCATCATTTTCTATAGCCTGAAGGTAGTGCACACTAATACGTGTTCGTTCAAAAACATCCTTCAAAGAAAGGCCCATCGCCTCCCTTTTTGCCTTTAAACCATTAAAATCATTATCAGAATTAATATCCACAACCATACAAAAAATCGCGCCTGTTTTTTATTTTTCATTACCACTTATTTTTCTGCCATGCAATCCTTATTAAGACAATCAAACAGATAAATTTTATTGCTTTATATTTACCGTATTTTTTACTAATTATGTTTTTCCAATATAAGAAGGTGTTTCCCAATGTGCGAAGAAAAGAAATTTGCCGAACAATTGACAAAAAAAGCCGGCAATTTACTCATACACAAATTTAACCAAAAACATGTTATCACCTATAAAGGTGAAATCAACATTGTTACTGAAGCGGATAAAATGTCCGAAGATTTAATTATCAATGAAATCGGCAAAAAATTCCCCGACCATGGAATACTTTCGGAGGAATCACCGTTTATAGCCAGTTCTGCAAAGGTGCGCTGGATCATTGACCCGCTCGATGGGACAACCAATTACGCGCACGGTTTCCCCTTTTTTTGTGTTTCCATTGCGTTGGAAATCGATGGCATTATTTCTTTAGGCGTCATTTACGACCCTCTGCGCGATGAAATGTTTAGCGTCCTGCGCAATAATGGCGTTTATTTAAATGGCCATAAATTGAGAGTATCGTCGGTTTTTGAACTTCAACACAGTCTTCTGGCCACCGGATTCCCTTATGACATACGTAACAGTTCTGAAAACAACCTGGATTATTTTAACGCCATGGCTTTAAAGGCACAAGCAATAAGACGCGCCGGAGCGGCGGCTCTTGACCTTGCTTATCTCGCTGCCGGACGATTGGATGGCTTCTGGGAATTAAAACTCATGCCGTGGGACACGGCGGCTGGTTTTCTAATGGTGGAAGAAGCGGGCGGCATGATTACTGAAATAACTGGCGGCAAATGGAGCGCGAATTCACCCGACATTTTGGCTTCAAACGGTCTGATCCATCAGCAAATGATTCAAGTGTTTAAATGCATCAAAAACAGTTAATGTTTCCATTTTCACATATAACCTTTATTAAAATTTTTCTGGTGCGGGGACCATCAAATTCACAGAAAAATATCGACTGCCACGTGCCTAAAACAAGGCGGCTGTTTTCAATCAAAACCACCTGTGATGAACCGACAAACGTTGATTTTACATGAGCGGCGGAGTTGCCCTCCATGTGTGCAATAATATCGCGGGGAACATCTGGATCGGCATTTTCATTGATGGTAATTGCCGCTGTGGTGTGCGGCGCAAAAATCACACATATACCGGTAACGACTTTTTCCTTGCTTACCGCTTTCTGCACTATAGATGTAATATCAATCATTTCCGATTTATTATTGGTTTGAATGTCAATCTCTTTCATTAATTTTTTTACCGAAAACTAATTTACTGATTATTTAACAGACTGATAGATATCGATAATAGCCTTAGAGGAAATTGTTTTCATGGCCTGACTCATGGCCTGACAATAACCGTACGGCGTCTGTTCTGTAAGTACTTCCTCATGGCAGTATTTTCTTTGATAAACCACGCGTCTATTTGTTTCTCTCTTCCTGGGGTCTTTGAGTGTTATTTCTATACAGATAGCGGCAATTTTACGATCCTGTTCCACACGCAGGAAAAATTCCCCCACGCTCCCTTGAAGGACAAAACTGGCGTCTTCTGAATTAAAGCGGGAAAAAACTGCGCGAAAAAGTCCGCTCGTCTGCATATCGCGTAGCAGCATATCAGCAACCATATCCGCTGGATTTACCGCCCACCGATTATAATTAAAAAAATCGATGGAATGATTATCAGCGCGAAAAATCATATTTTGCGTATTGTATGCTGCCGCAATAGTAAAACGGTCGAGTCTGACCGTGAAATCAATCTGCGGAAATGATTTCAAAACGGGGGCCGGATAATCCAAGAGATAATATTTTATTTCATATTCCGGTTTTCCCACGGAAACGCATCCATGAAAGAAAAAAAGCAGAAAAATAAAACAAATAAACGAGGTCGTGATTTTACCGGCCATAACAAACTTTTCCACTTTCAGATATTTTTTTCATTCCATAATCTTCTTTGGTGGCGGTGGCCGCCGTAAAAATAATTCTGAAGGATTTTCATTGATTCTCTCAGAAAACGACTGCAAATTTTCCATGGTCAAGCGGAAACTTTCCATGGCCCTGTCAATATTAGCCGTAGTTGATTCCAAATTTTTCATCACTCCAGTAGTTTGTCTGCCTCCGATAAAATTTTCGACCGCTAAAGTCGTTTCCTTTAATTGATCGGATAATCCTTTGAAATCAATTGCTTTGATGCTCTCCATTATCTCATTTGTGTCTTCCAAAAAACGGCTTATTTCAGAGCGTCGTGACGGAATTACCGGGTGATCGGGCTCAAAATTGATTCCAAGCGCGCTGGATTTTTCACTATCTCTAATCTGATCTAATTCAATAAAAACAATCCCTGTTATGCCTGCCGTTCTCAACTGCGCTTCGACATGGCTTTGCAACTCGGTGGATAGGTCAACTTTCATCGCCACTTCAATTAAACGACCGTCTGGCGCAACTTTAATGCTTTGAACTTTACCCACATCCACGCCTCTATATTTGACGGCGGAATCAACCTGCAATCCCTGGACCGATTCATCAAAATAAGTCACATAGACAGATCCCTTCGTGAAAAAATCGGCCGCGCCAACCCATATAATAGTAATGGCCGCCATAACAGATCCGATAATGACGAAAAGTCCGATTAAAAATTTTGACGCTCTACTTGCCATATGCGTTATCCTGGTAAACATTCTCAGGCAGCTGCCTGAGAAAAAAACTACGTACCCGAGGATCTGTGGCTTTTTCTTTTAATTCTTGCGGTTTACCTTCGGCGATAATGCCGCGAGCGGTTTTATCTAACATTACTACTCTGTGGGCTATTTTGCAAATGGATTCTAATTCATGGGTAACAATCACCATTGTCGTACCAAGAGCTTCATTGGTTTTAATTATCAGGTCATCTAACTCCACAGCGGTAACCGGATCCAGGCCGGCGGAAAGCTCATCAAAAAAAAGCACGATTGGATCAAGCGCCATCGCTCTGGCAATACTTGCCCTTTTTTTCATACCACCAGACAATTCAGAAGGGTAATGATTTTCATATCCGGCCAAATTAACCATGCCCAACTTCATTTTAATAATCATATTTATCATCGCGGAATCAAGATTCGTGTACTCCTGCAGCGGTAAAGCTATATTTTCCCCCAGCATCATTGAGCTGAAAAGGGCACTGGACTGAAAAAGCACTCCTATATTCTGACGGTAGTTATTTAATTCGTCTTCTGAGGCAGCGACAATATTTACTCCCTGAAAGGTGACAGAACCTGCAGATGGCTTGTGGAGTCCGATCATCATTTTAAGCAGCGTCGATTTGCCGCAACCGCTTTCACCTACAACAACCAGTATTTCCCCCTTCTTCACATGGAAGCTTACGTTTTCAAAAACGACGTTGCTTCCAAAGCGGGCGGTTAAATTTTTCACCACGATAATCGGTTCATCGCTTTTGATTTCCAAATTATGGCTCCCTATCTTAAATAATACAAGGTTACAGCAAATATTGAGTCCGTTACCACAATCAGAAAAATCGCGGAGACAACAGCGGAGGTGGTAAATTTCCCTACGTCTTGGGCGCCGGAACGTACTTTAAATCCTCTCTGACAGCCAATGCTGGCAATAAGAGCGGCAAAAACTGCCGCTTTAATCAGACTGGTAACAATGTCAAATACTTTAATGGTTTTTATGGACTGCGAAATATATGTATTTACAGTCAAATCAAGTCCGGTCACGCCGACGATCAAACCGCCTACAACACCGAAAAAATCCGAATAGACGGTCAGTATAGGAACAACAATTATCGCTGCGAGTACTTTGGGAACGGCAAGGAAACGAATCGGATCAAAACCCATGGTTTGCAAAGCGTCGACTTCTTCATTCACCATCATTGTGCCAATTTCCGCGGCAAAAGCGGACCCTGAACGGCCAGCTACCAAAATCGCTGTCATAATTGGTCCTAGTTCCTTAACCATGGCAAAACTTACCAGCGAGGGAACATAGATGTTGGCACCTATCTGCTTCAACTGCAAAAACGACATAAACGCAATAATCAACCCTATTAACACACTGATCAAGCCAACAATCGGCAGTCCATCCACTCCTGCACGTCTCATGTAAAAAAGAACATCATTGATGCGCAATGTACGCGGATGCAAAATAGTATAAAAAAAGGCAAAAAGGAGATTACCAACAAATTCAATTATTTCGATGAAATCACGCACAAGCTGGAGAAAGGCATCCCCTGTCTGGATGAGGAAAAAATCCTGCTTTGTTTTTGTTTTTAGTGGAGTCTTTATTAAAGCTTGCTCATGAATGACACTAAATATACGCTGCGCTTCGCCAGTTAAATTTACAAAAGAACATTCCATGTTGTTAGATTGGAAAAATTTTTGTATTTGAATCAGTGCTAGGGCGGCGGCACTATCCAGATAAGCAATCCCGGAAAAATCGATACTGGTTTCCTGCGGCTTTTCATCTTTCACCGTGGCATGAATCAAATCGGTAAATTCGTTTAAGTTTTTTAAGCTAAAACTTCCCGTCAAATAAATAAAAAGATGCTCATTCTTTTTATCGGAGGATACATTACAAAGTTGTGATAAATTTTGCTCTATACTCATGGTAAATTTTTTATAAATTTTACATTAATAGGCTTTTCTCATCCGTTTTAATTCTCAAAATAAGTAACGTTTTAACAATGTCTTTGTCAATCCGAATCTGACATCATCTTCATTATCCTTTTCACGTTTCTTTCAACCTTTTTG
>DIEW01000026.1:0-185 GCA_002418825.1 Syntrophaceae bacterium UBA5764
ACCGAAGGTTCCAAAGGGACAAAAATATTCTCGCTGGTCGGAAAAATCAGAAATACGGGTTTGATTGAAGTTCCGATGGGCACTACGCTCTATGAGATTATCTACGATATGGGTGGCGGGATTCCTAACGACCGTAAATTCAAAGCAGTGCAGACTGGCGGACCATCGGGAGGTTGCATTCCAGA
>DIEW01000026.1:197-1484 GCA_002418825.1 Syntrophaceae bacterium UBA5764
CCATGATGGGTTCCGGCGGTATGATCGTTATGGATGAAAGCTCCTGCATGGTAGATGTCGCTAAATATTTTACCACGTTTTTGCAAGAGGAATCCTGTGGAAAGTGTGTTCCCTGCCGTGAGGGTGTTCGCCGTATGCGAGAAATCCTCGAGGATATTTGTACCGGAAAAGGTAAGGAAGGGGATGTAGCGCTTTTGGAAAAAATAGCAACTGGCGTGGCGGACGGGTCGCTTTGTGCACTGGGCGGTAGCGCCCCCAATCCGGTGCTTAGCACCATTAAATATTTCCGTGAAGAGTATGACGCACATATCAGGGAGCATCGTTGTCCGGCAGGTGTTTGCAAAGCGCTCATTACTTATAGTATAGATCCGGAAAAATGTACTGGTTGCGGTTTATGTGTCAAAGTTTGCCCCACGCAGGCAACAAGCGGGGAAAAGAAAAAACCGCATAAAATTGATAACGAAAAGTGCACACGGTGCGGTGCTTGTATTGAAAGTTGTAAATTTGACGCGATAACCGTAAAATAAAAGGTGGAATGGATAATGGTAAATTTGATCATTGACGGTAAAAACGTAAAAGCTGATAAAAATATGATGGTACTGGAAGCAGCGCGAAGTGCCGGCATTGATATTCCTACTCTTTGCGTTCATGAGTCAGTAAGCCGTTCCGGAGCATGCCGACTTTGCGTGGTGGAAATAAAAAAGGGGAGCAGAACTAGAATTGTGACATCCTGTCTTTATCCAGTTGAAGAAGGGTTGGTTGTGGATACAAAAACTGAACGGGTGCAAAATGTGCGTCGCTTGGTGCTGGAACTGTTACTGGCCCGCTGTCCCGAATCCGATGTGCTCTGGAAAATGGCAAAAGAGATGGGTGTGGAACCGCAAACAAGGTTTGCCGTCGACACGGACAAGGGCAAATGTATTTTATGCCGTTCCTGCGTGCGTGTTTGCGAAGAAATTGTAGGGGTGAGCGCTATCGGACTTTTCAACCGGGGGTCGCACAAAACGGTTGGAACGCCTTTCATGGAAAAATCCGATGTTTGCATTGGCTGCGGCGCGTGCGTTTACGTGTGTCCTACCGGGCATATCGAGATGACTTCCGCCGGTGATAAGCGTAAAATATGGGGGCGCACATTTAAAATGCAAGCATGTGAAAAGTGTGGTAAGTACTTCGCGCCGATCGATCAGTTGAAATATATTAGCAAGAAAACGGGGACTCCATTGAAAGAAATGATGATTTGTACTAATTGCCGCTAAATAAAAATATTCCCCAGTAGCTCAGTCGGTA
>DIEW01000026.1:1489-12380 GCA_002418825.1 Syntrophaceae bacterium UBA5764
TCGAGTCCGCGCTGGGGAGCCAAAAACAAAAAGCCCGTTTTGTAAAACGGGCTTTTTGTTTGATGTTTCCGAGTAATTTTTCTTTGTTGGTTGATATTGATAAATAAAGCGGACGATTTTGTTCATTCTGCCCCCATAAATGATTGCATTGACAAGAAAAAATCCTTTTGTTAAACTCAACTATCATAGGTTGAAAAAATAACGGTATGGAGGTAAATTATGTCTTCAGTAATGCCTGAATTTATCGATCATAACGGCAAAAAGATTTTTTATCTGAATTTTTCTCACATGGCAAAAAATGATATACCTGTTTTTATGGAAGAGGCAAAAAAAATGGTATCCTCCAACCCTCCTCGTTCTGTTTTATTTCTAGCCGATGTATATAAAATGAGCTTCGATAAAACAACAGTTAAACATTTTGTTGAGTTTTTTAAATTTACCAAGACATATACGCAAAAAACAGCGGTTATTGGCTTGGATAGTATAAAGAAGACACTATATGAAGCAGTTCTTGTTCTCTCCGGCAGGGGCAGCGAAAATATAAGGGTATTCGACGGCCACAATGCGGAAACAAAAGCCAAAGATTGGCTAACGGTAATTTAGCGTATCATAATATAAAGTTATAAGATTAATATTAGTATATCGTCTTATTATCGTCATGTTTTGCTAGATGACGGGAATTATATTTTTTCCTTTATTTGTTTTTGAAACATATCATTGTTGGCGCTTGTAGTTGGTTTTTGCCTGTCCAACGTTGATTAACCTTATTTTCTTGATGGACCCCCCTTTTTTGTGGGGTATATTTTCACGCAAAGAGAATAATATGGATAAGATTAATGATTAATATGTTTAGGAAAAAGTTACTATTTAGAGTTGATGCATATCATAATGTGAGCAGAAAATTGCGAAGGAGCTATATTTGTGATTGAGCAATGGATTAAAGAAATCAAAGAACAATGCGCACCGGAAGAATTGGGTATGATTCTCGTGCATAACGGTATCGTACGGGCGACGTCCAAGAACGGGGGAAAAGTGGTTACAATGAGAACGGTGTATGATCGGTCCAAACTTAATAAAACGATTGTTGCTTTAAAAAAGAAAGAGGGCATTGCTGATATTAGAGCGTGGATTAACGAAGGTGTTTTGCAAATTGGAGACGATATCATGAAAGTCTGTGTTGCTGGGCGTTTTCGGAAGGATGTTTTACCTGTTTTCCAGGAGCTGCTGAGCATAATAAAAACTGATATAATCACGGAAGAAGAATTACAATCCAGCAATGCGCTCTGAGTTGCTGGAAATTATCCTGAGCGTTATTTGATTGACAGATGAAAATGTTTGCTTTATACTCATGTCGAAAACTAATAAAAATACCTGCCATTTATCTGGTAAAGCGGGAAATTTGAGTAGTTGTTGACGTCCCGGCGGAAATCATCTTAACGGAAAATCAATAAAAGTGTTTAAGGAAAATATAATATGTCACAGCGGGTTATTTATATCACAGAATTTGACATGGATCGTCTGCTGGCTCTGATAGAGGGCATGAGGAGTAACAATACCAAGCCCAAAGCAAATCTTGATTTACTGGAACGGGAACTTTACAGGGCGAAGCTAGTTGAGCCGCAGGATGTGCCGCATGATGTTATAACAATGAATTCAAAGGTATGCATTAAAGATATGCAGTCGGGAGAAAAAACAACCTATTGTGTTGTTTTCCCTTCCGATGCCAATATTACTAAAAACAAACTTTCGGTTTTAGCACCTATGGGTATGGCTCTTCTCGGATATAGAAAAGGTGATATAATCGAATGGAAAGTTCCTTCCGGTGCAAAAAAAATCAAGGTTGAGGAAATCGTATATCAGCCGGAAGCCTCCGGCGACTTCCATCTGTGAAAGATACTGCTTTGCAAGAGAAAGTAAAACAGCAGGCCTATATTTTACGAAAATAAGCCTGCTGTAAGCTGATGATGCTGTTAATCTTTAAAAATTTTTGATTTATCCCTTGTATTTGAAAGAGACTCTCAATTTTGCTCGATATTCAACAACTTTACCATCTTCAATTCTCATATCGAGTTCTTTTACTTCGGCAACTCTTAGGTCTTCCAAGGTTTTTGCTGCTGTTTCCACCGCTTTTTTTGCCGCGTCTTCCCAGGATTTATCGCTACTGCCGATAATTTCGATTACCTTATAAATGCTACTCATGTTTGCCTCCTTTCTTTTTAACTAACGATTAAAAATGAGACAACGACTAAAAACAATACTTCTTCTTTTTACGCTTGTACAAAGTATAGGAATATTAATTTTATCTGTCAACGGAAAAAGGACGATGTGGCAATACAAAAGGGAAAAAAGAGAGTTAACTGATAAACATCTTTTATTTTTAAATAGCTACAATTTACCGTCCAGATTTTCCGATACATCTGTTTTACAATTTCGGCATCTTTGCGCGCCACGGAAAAGCGGTTTACCGCATGAAGGACAGTGGTAGCGCTCGCAGACTGATCGCGCCCATTCAATACTTCCTTTTTGGTCACCGTAACGAGCCACTTTTTCCCGCCAAACAGGTATAGTGTTTTTCATTACCCTTCTTCCTGTAGCCAGACTAAAGTTCTCAATCATAGCACAGGGCCAATCAGCGCACTGGTGGCAGGAATAAAATCCTTTATTTTTAACGCAATTTCTTATTGCGCAGAGACGACAATAACCGTAGAGCTGTTTTGCCGGTGCTTCCTGCATGCAGCCCAAACATACAGTCTCATCCGGTTTTGTTCCATAAAGATTACCCATTGCCTTACGGAATTTTTCATTATTATCACGCGTGGCGATATAAACCCCGCAAACACCGCAATAAAGACCGCAGGGGGCCATTAAATCCTTATTTTTGACTTCTTCTTCGCTCCAGCCTTCCATAGGGTTTTCCTGCCGCTTTAAATAATTGCTCGTTACAAAAGATAATTATTTTTTAGGCGTTATACCGGAGACCTCTTCGTACATTTCTATTACCGGAGAACCGTCAAGCATCGGACCGATCTTACCAAAAAGAGCGGTAAAATGAGGAGTTGAACTGTGTTCCTTCAGAGATTCCTTGTCGGCATATTTTTCATAGAAAAGGAATTTTCCCGCTTCTTTCTTGTGCCGGTGAAGCGTATACATGAGTGTTCCTTTTTCCGTTTCCACTTGAGGAATTATACTTTTCAGCGCCTGTTCAAATTCCTGCTCCATTCCCTCTTTTGCTTTCATTATCGCGACAACAACCAGCATCATTGCGCCTCCTTTCTTCATTTTGGAGAGTATATGAAGAAAGAGCCGGTGTGTCAATCCAATATCCATAGATATATAAGACGGTCGCAAAGGCAACCCATGGCTGCCTGATATATAGGGTACCTATATTTTCATACCGCCGTCGCAGAAAATAACTTGTCCGGTAATGAAGGAACTTTCGTCAGACGCGAGAAACAGCGCCAGATTTGCAACATCATCAGGTGAGCCCTTGCGGTTCATGGGAACAAGAAAAGGCAGCATCGCGTCCATCTGCTTGATAGTTTCCGGAGGCATGTTCTTCATCATGTCTGTCCAGATCATTCCTGGAGCGATGGCGTTTACATTGACCCCTTTAGGTCCCAGCTCCTTAGCGGCGGTTTTGGTTATGCCAATTACCCCTGCTTTTGTGGCGGAGTAGTTGAGTTGACCGGCATTTCCCAGCGCGCTGGTGGAAGAGATGTTAATGATTTTTCCGTAACCTTTTTGACGCATGATGATTCCCGCACATTGTATTCCGTAAAAAACTCCGGTGAGATTGACGGCGACAACCTGATTCCATTGTTCATCTGTCATTTTATGAAGAATGGAGTCCCGCGTGATTCCGGCATTGTTTATCATGATATCCAAAGCACCGAATTCTTTCACTGCAGTATCTATCGCTTGTTGTACGACGGCGCGTGAGGCCACAGAACCGATCACGGCGATGGCTTTGCCTCCGTGTGCTTTAATTTTTTCTACCACATTTTTCGCGTCCGCCTCGTTAACATCATTGACGACAATTTTGGCGCCTTCAGCGGCAAACCGCAGAACAATGCCCTCACCGATTCCTCGCCCTGAACCGGTAACCACAGCTACCTTGTCTTTTAATCTCATTTTACCCTCCTCATGAAATAACATGACCAATATTTATCTTGGGTTCATAATTTAACCGTTCGGTAATTACAATCAAAAGTTAATGTCTTCCAAAAATATTTACTTTTTATTATCTTTAATTTTTAATATAGTGCGTTAAAAGCGAAACAAATAAGGAAAGGAAAAAGCACCCATGGATATCAAGATAACTATGCGGGAGATTTTTGATAAAGGTCTGGATCTTTCAAAAAAAACATACGAAAAAGCGAAAGAATTTGGGGAAATGGGCATCACGCAGGTAGAAATCGTTACCATGCAGCACAAAATGGCCAAAGAAATAGGCAAGCTGGGAACTATTGCCTACCGGCATTTCTCTAAAGAAAAAACGTCTCTAAAAAAAGATGCCCGAGGCGTGCCCACGCTGGTGAAGAAAATATATAATATCGAACAAAAAATAAAACTCAAAGAAAACGAATTAAAAAAGAAAAAGGCTGGGAAATAATATGTTTCCTCTGTATGTTTCACCTGAAACAATTAAAAATTTTAGAAGGGGATTATTTATAAGCCTCTTATATTTATTGCTTATCTGCTTTTTCGCGCGCGCAGGCCAGCGGTAATGCTTTTAATTCTCGTAAAAAATTAATGAACAAAAAAATATTGCCGAGAGAAACTGCCGCTAAAATAAGCGGCAGTTTCTCTCTTGATAAACGACGATTTTAGAATACTTTATTGAACTCCACCCCCGGTAACAAAACCCTTGGACGGAAGCCCCGTATCCGCGGGTGTGCCGGCAATCTGCGCCAGATAAGCGGCGCCGAGTTTTTTGAGGTGGTCAGTCACATTATCAAAATAATTAAAATGCGTCTGCTCCTCTTCGGTGATTGTTTCGAAAAGTTTCATGCTGACGCTGTCACCGTTTTCCCGGCAGACCAGAAGGAACTTATTATAAGCGTCGATGGTGTCATCTTCCAGTTTGGCGTCAAAAGGAAAAACAATGTCGACTTTCTGCGCTTTTATCACTTTGCCGTCAACTTCTGTCGTCGGCTCGCCGCCCAGCTCCTTAATCCGCTCGGCAAACATCTCCGCATGACGCATTTCATCAATGGCAATAAGCTTTACTTTGGCGGCCAGATCTCCATAATCCATATCGTCCAGATTATAATGCTGGTTCATGTATTGATGAATGGCGTAAAGTTCCATTGCTCTGGCTTTGTTCAATACATCAATGACTTTTTTCTTCTTCATTTCCCGTGAATCCTGCGCCATAAAAACCCCCTTTCTAAGGTTGGAATATGTTATCCCGCCACATGTTGTGGCAAATTCTCTGCCCGTGGTTTGAAAAATCTAGTGATTCAAAAAAAGGTTCATACATAATTCTTCGCTTATTCATTGATAGACAATAATGCTTATTGAAGTATAAAAATTTACTTTTTGTCTGTCAATGCAATTATAAGAAGTAAAAAAACCTTATTGTATTTCAATAGAATGGTGTTTAATATACGTAACATGCTGTAATTAATCGGAAGTAATTACAGCACGAAAAATCCGGCCATCGGGCGTTTGTTCCTGTATCTCATTTTTTTCAAAAGTCATAAGGGTAAGAGTGGCCTTTACTTTTTTGTTTTTTGTCGATCCAATAACATCTTCGATTGTTTCAAACTGGCATAACTCTTCTAAGGTAACGATGGTAGGTGCCACCATAAAGAATTTCTGCTCGCTGTGTTTTTGTAGCGCTTGCGCAGGATTTATCCACACGTGCTTAATTACTTCATCTCCATCGTGCAAAGCATTTTGATTTTCCGGCATCTCGGTAACAAAAAATCTTGTATCATAACGCAGAGGGGAAAGTTCCGGCGTAATCCAATGAGAGAAATAGTGCAGCCGGTCGAAGGCGGGCATGAAATTTTCTTTTTTAAGCATATTTACGAATTTGAAATTGCCGTTGTTGATAGCTGTTCTGTATTCGCGTAGCTTCTGTCCTGTTTTTTCATGACTGAAAGAAGGAATAGTTCCATCGCTTTTATAGGCGAGTAACAGTCCTGCCTCTTCAAAAGTTTCCCGTATGGCGGCAATCCAGATGCCTAAGGCCGCTTGTGACGAAGATATCTCTTCCAGGACAGACTTGGCCTTTACCAAGTCATCTTTATTGCAATAATTTTCTATGTCCGGAAGACAATCATCGCGCTCAACTTTACCACCGGGGAAAACGTAAGCACTTGGCACGAAAACGCTTTTTGAGTTTCTGAGCACCATCAGAACTTCAAATTTCGGAGTTGCTTTATTTGTGGTTCTTCTCAGAAGAATTACTGTGGATGCATCCAACGGAGCAACAGTCATTTTCACCTCTCGGCGTTTGATAAAAGAACATATGACAAGCTCTCAGACATGTCAATCAGAGGTGTTGACATAACGAAAATGTGACAAATCACAAAATAATGCCGGCGGCAAATTAAGGTGAAGTGAAAATATTAAGAATCGATTAATGCCAGAAACTGTTTTTTCTCGATAAGAGAATTTTTCCCAATTGCTATTTTGAAATATTCCAACATTAGCTCTTCGATTATCTGTTCTTTGGGTATTTTATCGTAAGCGTCAGTTTTTTTTGTTTGACCTTCTCTGATTTTACCGCTCTGAACAGCTAATGATTTTTGAGCCTGCTGCAGAGCAGCATATTTTTGCTTTAAGTCGTAACTGGGCAAAGCAGCAAGCCGCTGATAAACGGAGGCAATTTGTTCAACTGATGGTAGTTTTGGTGATTCCATAATTAATCTGAAATTACGCGCGTACCTTTTCATTCCGATAATGATGTGCTCTGTTTGCGCAAAATTTATTCCAGACCATCCTGCCCTAATCCACTGGAACATACCGCTGCGCACCATGGGTTGAGAAGTTCCAACTTCCACGTAAACCCCCACGGAGAAAAAATCATAGATATAAGATTTCACCCAGCCCAAACCTGTTTTAGCCGAACCCGGTTCGTTCGAATAATAATAATTCCATTCATCATCTTTACCGATGATTACCCCTTTTTTGCCGATATTGGACTTGTCAACTTGTTTGGAGATGGTAATAAGAACTTGTTTGCCTTTATGACTGAGCAAAATAAAAGTTCTCTGTAAATCATATTCGTAGTAAACACCGGTAGTAAGATCCGGTGTAATGGCATCGTGCTGCATTCCACGGATAACGACGGGTTTAGTTGCCGGTAATATCGTACTCCAGTCGGCGGGTATTTTTTGTGTCTGTGCTGACGATCCGTTCCATATAGAGTAGCGCAGCGAAGTCGGACTGGTAAGCGCTGATGGAATTTGTTTATTGTAGGAGTATTTGAGAAAAGTGGTAAAGTTTACCGCTGTATCAAATTCATAATAAGCTCCGGTGGCCTCCCATGTTTTGGGAAGGGCCGCTTCTTTCATCGGTTTGTTTTTTAGTACATATTCGACGAGAGTGGCCACGGCATGCTCGTCGAGTTCGCTTTTCGGTTCTTGACAAAACTTGACAAGTTTAATTGCCGCTGCGGGGACGGTGTCAGATGTATCTAAAACAGAAAGAGCACAAGCTGATTGAAGCCAAAACGGTGTAAACAATAAAACGGCAAGCGCCACTAACAGCAGCCATAAACCACGGAGATAATTATTATTCATTAATATACAATCACATTCCTTGCGGCAGAACAAAGTCTTCAATGACGCATTTAACCGTTTTGCGCAAAAAAATACTTACCCATGTACGTGTTGCCTATGATTATTTATCATTTTGATAATATACAGAGACAACAAGGATTTTTTAATTATCATAATTATTAAATTAATTCAATTGATATAAATTCCTCATCTGCTTGATTTATCTTACATATTATCATAAGTATTAGTACGGTTTTCTAAAGAAATATGACGTATTGTAAGGAGAAAAGCCTAAAAAATGAAGAAAGCAAAACGCTCAGTGAGAGGTCCACTTGATAAAATTCGCATTTTGGATTTGACGAGGCTTTATCCGGGTCCGTTAGGGACGATGATGCTGGCAGACATGGGCGCGGAAGTAATAAAAATCGAAGATATTAATAACCCGGATTATATGCGTTACTATCCTCCGTATTTGCGTACGGAATCCGCGGGTTTTCTGGCCGTAAACCGTTCCAAACGCAGCGTCGCTATAAATCTCGGCGCAAAAAAGGGTGTGGAACTTTTTTTCTTGCTGGTAAAAACAGCGGATGTCGTGATCGAACAATTCAGGCCGGGTATTATCGATAAAATGGGCATTGGCTACAAAAATGCCCGAAAAATAAAAAAAGACATTATTTATGTTTCCCTCACGGGATATGGCCAAAACGGTCCTTACGCGATGCAGGCGGGGCATGATATAAATTATATCGGATATTCCGGCATACTTTCATCAACCGGCACGAAGGAAACTGGTCCTGTTATCCCCGGCGCGCAAATCGCGGACGTTGCCGGCGGCGCGTACATGACCATCATCGCCTGCCTGAGCGCTCTTTGGGCAAGAGAAAAAACCGGGCGAGGACAGCAAGTTGATATTTCCATGCTTGATGCTATTCTGCCGCTCATGACTTTGCAAATGGCTCATTATCAGGCTGTGGGAATTTTACCGGAGGCGGGACAGGCGGCTTTGTCCGGGGGGCTGGCCTGCTATAACGTCTACCAATGTGCCGACGGAAAGTACGTTGCGTTGGGTATTTTGGAAGAAAAATTCTGGAAAAATTTTTGTGAGGTGATGCGGCATTCCGAATGGTTGGACAGACAGTTTGTTGTTGGGGAGGAGGCGGATAAGCTGCGTGGGGAAATCTCCGCCCTGTTTCTCACAAAAACCAGAGATGAATGGATTATCGCCGGCGCCGATCATGATATCTGCCTAGCACCAGTTGTAGAAATTGCCGAGATAGAAAACAATTATCATTTACAGACACGCAATATGATTATCGAACAAAAACATCCCGCCTGTGGAAAAATCAAAGGTTTTGGCGTGCCTCTTAAATTTTCACGAACGCCGGCAAAGCCAGGAATGCCCGCTCCTTCTTTGGGTAAGGATACTCAAGCCATTTTGAAAGAACTTGGTTACAGTAAATCAGATATAAAAACTTTTCAGGAAGAAGGCGTAATCCTTGTTCCTGGAAATTCTAAAAAATAAAATCCCGATTACAAAAAATGTTTATTCAAAATCAGGCGTGTCATGTTCACTGTTTCTTTTTAAACAAATCGTGAACGTCGTCCAGCACCTTTCCTCTTCCTTCTCCCAAGAGCTCCTTGCCGGCTTTGACACCCGCTCCCGTTAAAATGCCGCCCGCGGATTTCGCCACGATATTGCCCAGGGAGTTAAGCTGCGGATGCACCAGGCTGATATTTGTTTTTGAAGTCGTTCCGCCGACTTTAAATTTCAAGTCGATCATATTATCCTTATTCAGCATGGGCTGCATTGCGGCTTCAGCGAGCTGATTGGTATCAGTATATTTTTTGACTTCTGGATTCTTAATCGCCGCGTCTATTTTTTTGGCCAGCCCTTCTTTCACCTTGTCGTTAATTTCTTTTTGCATAATCATGTTTAAATTCATGTCCAACGCTTTAGAGTTGGTATTCATCGCGCCGTCAAAAAGAAATTTAGCTTCCTTAAGAATAAATTTCCCGTTGGTCAGCTTGGCATTGCCGGCTTTGTAAAGCAAATCAACGCCATTTTCCCGGGCATTACTCCATTGCTGTTTGCCTTTCAAAAAAGAAATATATTGCCCGAGATAATCACCCAGAATGGGAATCGTCGCGATAGAATTAAATATCTGCAGGCCGGTAATTTCTCCGTCCGGAATGGCAAGATGAAGAATCGCTTCCGGCTCCAGCAGGCGGGTTTTTAAATCAAAAGGTATGAGCTTCCCGACAGCGTCCATCTTGATATCGAAATTCTGCACACTGCCCGTTTTCATCGGCCCGACCGTTTTGAGCCCCATCCCAAATTTTAATTTAATCTCATCTTTATTTGCCAAATCTTTCGGATCAACATTTATGTCGTAAGCCAGGGTATCGAGTTTATAAACCTGGAAAGTCTGCCCGAGCTTGCCATCATAGTAATTGATGGTGCCGTTTTTCACGCCAACTTCTCCCACTTTAATGGCGATAGGCAGATTATCGGCACTGAGTGGCTTTGCGGGCTCTTTAACTTGTTCTTTTTGTTCTTGGGGTGGTTTTTTATCTTTCGGTTTCAGCAAATCGTCTATGCTCAGCACGCCCCATTTGTTGCGCGAAAGGTTTATTACCGGCTGATATAAAACAAGCTCCTTGAGATCAAATTGTCTTTTGAGTAAGGGCAGGAACCTGATTTTAAAACGCAGGGCTTCCATGCTGGCGAAAACGTCGTTTGCCGCTACCGGTTTTCCCTGCAAGCTGGATAGTTGTTGGGGAGTTTTGAAATTGGAGATGGCCACCTCTTTTATTTCAATTCCCGAGACAATAGAAAAAATGCTCACATCTATATTTTCTATAGATACTTGGCGGTTCAATGTTTTGGACATTTGCGCGGCGATAAAACCTTTGTCCACTTTCAGCATAATGATGATGCCGGCAATGGCGATAAATAAAAAAAACGCGGCGATTAAAGAGGCCCCTATAATAATTATTTTTTTGAGCATGTCTTTTCCTTGCCTTTCTTTGAATTTTGGCTAGGTTTTGTTTAAAGGTGAAAAATATCATCAAACCATTACGCAACATCTCTAATATAGGAGAAAAAAAGACAGGAGTCAATGATAGGATCAATACGTAAGCTTCCCCTAAAATAGGAC
>DIEW01000037.1 GCA_002418825.1 Syntrophaceae bacterium UBA5764
CTATTCTTGCTATGCAGGAGGTAGCCTGTGACCACAAGAAGATTTTTTTGACAGCCGGTTCCGGTTCCCATCCGGAGATCACGAACCGCGTGGGCACGAATTATGAGAGATACAAATATTTTTTCAGAGCGCTTGGGCGTAATGCTGGCAAGGAAAATACAATTCAAGTAATGTTTATCCCCTCAATAAATGAACTTGCCCAAATAATTCGTAAGCAGACGGGAGTTGAAAAGGTCAAACTGGCCATGCTCTTTGAGCAGGCTCAGTGGTTGGAACCACAAATTGCAGTGTGGCGAGAACTCATTCCTAAAGTAGGTGTTGAAGTTGTCGGGCTTTGGAGGATGTCTATTAGTGCTCTTGATGTTTCTGCACAGCTTACAGATATTCGGGAAAAAGGTGCGCATATCATTTTGTCTATGACTTCTGGCCCTGTGGCTATTCCTCTGTACCGCCAGGTTGGTGAACTTGAGATTCCTGCTGCTATTGTGGGTATTAATGTTGAGGCAGAAGGTGCAAAATTTTATGAAGCAACAGGTGGCTACTGTGCATACGGCGGTGTTTCTACTCAGGGCTGTGATGTAGCAATGAGCTTTCGAACCCGGCCATTTTATAGGGAATTTGAGAAACGATATGGCGAGCGTGTAACTTTAACGGCCAGTGCTTACGATTCGATTTTAATGATTAAAGAAGCGGTTGAGAAGGCGGCGTCTTTAGATGCCGATAAGGTGGTTATGGCATTAGAAAAGATAGATTTTCAAAGCACTCATGGACGCATGGTTTTTGACAAGAATCATGACCCCATGTTTGGGCCAGGCTACTTGACTGGTTGTGCCGTTCAGTGGCTCCCGGGCGGTAAGTTGAGCACTTGGTGGCCACATGATTACGAGGGGGTTCAGGTGTTTCAGCTTTCGCCGTGGATGGTAAAGTACTGGAAGAGTAAGAAATGAAGGCAAAAGAAGCTATGGCAACGAGCATTTACCAGGTGACATAGGTGTATATATGAATATATATTTGGTGAGGGGAGTGCTCTGGTGAAAATTTATAGTAATAAAATGAAGCATAAATGTGGCGTGGGCACAGATGTTTCGATATCCGAGAGCTTTGAAATGTTAACACAAGAGAGATTGGGAATATTCCGAACTCTCTTTGAAGAGGAGAAGTAGTTCAAATCAAGGAGTAATTATTTTGTTTAACAAGAGCAAGGAGGAGTATGTGATGAAAAGACATGAGAGCAAAAGAAGATGGATGTTGGGTATGTTGTTGTTGCTATGGGTGGTTGCTTTTTCAATCACGCCGTTGTGCGCTGATGCACGAACAATCAAGTTTGGCATTCTTGGTCCCATGAACTTTGTTCAGGGCGATCACGCCTGGAAGGGGGCGCAGATAGCCTTGGATGAAATTAAGGCAGCGGGAGGCATCAAAGTTGGTGGAGTCAAGATGCCGGTGGAATTTGTAAAGGTAGATACCAATGAAATTATGAGTCTTTCCAATGCCACGTCCGCTGTAGAGAAGGCGATCACCAGAGACAAGGTAGATTTTCTGGTGGGGGGATGCAGTTCGGGAGCTATTCTTGCTATGCAGGATGTGGCCTGTGATCACAAGAAGATTTTTTTAATTGCCGGTTCCGGTTCTCATCCGGAGATCACGAACCGCGTGGGTAAGAATTATGAGAAATATAAGTACTTCTTCCGACCATCTCCAATTAATGCAATAAACATTGTAGCTTTAATAATGGAATCGATGCCCGATATTGCCAATAAAGTCCGGAAAGATTTTGGCGTTGAAAAGGTTAAATGTGCACTGCTTTTCGAGCAGGCTCAGTGGCTGGATCCCCAGGTTCCCCTCTTCCAGAAGGTCCTTCCTCAGGCTGGGATTGAGGTTGCCGGTGTTTGGAGGATGTCCATTAGTGCTCTCGATGTATCAGCGCAACTTATGTCTATTAAGGAAAGCGGCGCTCATATTATCTTAGCCATGACTTCCGGTCCTGTGGCTATTCCTATGTACCGACAGGTTGGAGAACTTGAGATTCCTGCTTTTCTTACGGGAGTTAACGTGGAAGCTGAAGGTGCAAAATTCTTTGAGGCGACAGGCGGCTACTGTGCATACGGTGGCGTGTCGGTTCAGGGTTCTAATGTAGCGATGAGTTGGCGAACACTGCCTTTTTATGAAAAATTTGAAAAAAAATACAAGGAACGTCCGACATTGACCGCCAGTATTTATAACTCAATCTTGATTATCAAAGAAGGAATTGAACGCGCCGGTTCTTTGGATACCGAAAAGGTTATTGCGGCTTTGGAAAAAACAGATTTCGCAGGAACGCAGGGGCGTGTAAGATTTGATAAAAAT
Organism: Syntrophaceae bacterium UBA5764; assembly: GCA_002418825.1. GTDB lineage: Bacteria > Desulfobacterota > Syntrophia > Syntrophales > Smithellaceae > UBA4810. The sequence goes on from DIEW01000037.1 coordinate 2,347, forward strand.
CATGATGCTATATATGGACCAGACGGTCTGACCGGTTGCGGTGTGCAATGGATGCCGAACGGTACAATGAGCACTTGGTGGCCGAATGGTTGGAAAGGCGTCAAATATGCGGGAGTCAACGAGCTGCAGTTCTCACCGTGGATGGTGAAGTACTGGAAAGAAAATGCGGGAAAGAAATAGCCTTTTTTATTCCAGATAAACTGCATGTTGATAACCTGCGACGCAAACGCAAGCCGCATTCTTGCTTGACATCGCAATGGATGCGGCTTGCGTAAGCTATCCCAAGGAAAATAAGATATATTTAGAAAAGGAGACTATTGTGGCAAAAATAGAATATACAAAAAAGGGAGAAATCGCCTACATCACATTGAATCGACCAGAAGCCATGAATGCCGTTGATTCTGAGATGGTGGGCATCATGGATGAGGCGTGGGAAGATTTTAGAAAAGACGACAATTTGAAAGTGGCTATTATCAGCTCGTCCAGTAAAAACTTCTGTGTGGGCTTTGACATAAAGAGCATGGCGGGGATGCTGATGAGCGGTAAGATGAAATACAATTGGGATGCATCTTCCATGTTTGGAAGTAAAAATATTAACCCGGTCGAGCACAAGGTCCAAAAGCCCATTATCGCGGTGCTTAATGGTAATGTAAATGGAGCAGGGCTGTGGATAGCTTTGACTGCGGATATTCGGCTGGCTACCAGAGAAACATCTATCGGATTGGGTGAGGTGCGAATCAATTTTCCGGTGGAGTTTACCGGTCTGCTTACGAGGTATCTTCCGATTGGTGTGGCTACGGATATGCTGATCACGGCGCGGCCTGTAAGTGCCGAGAGATTGTATTCACTGGGTGTCATCAACGCTTTGGTGGAACAAGATAAGTTGATGGCTGAAGCGGAAGCCTATGCGCGGGATATCTGCGCCGGATCTCCGAGAGCGATTAGTGTCATGAAAGAGCTGATACACCAGAGCTATGAGCTCGATTATAAAGGCATTATGGAGCTTTCCGGGCGTTTGATACCACCGGTGGTAAATTCGCAGGACACGATGGAAGGATTTCAGGCTTTTGCCCAAAAGCGCAAAGCCAACTGGATGGGTAAATAAATAACAAACGGCAAATCCAGAGCCGAGAAGTTTTATTGTTCCCGAAAATATGCTTAGCTAAAGGGTGAGTAAGGAAGTCTGAGTCGTGTTTTGATAAGAGCCTGGCGGAGAGGACAATGGTTATCCATAAGGTTGTTGAGGGAATGAACATGCGGGGAGTTACCAAAAGCCAGATGATAATCAGAATGTCCTTATTCAAAAGGCTCATTTGTTTATATGATGCTTTAACTGAAGCAAGAAAGAACCTACAAAATAAATGAGGAGAATATAATGGTTACAGAAGAACAGTATCAAAAATTTTTGAAAGATAACAAACTTGATCCTAAATTGGTCGAGGGTATCAAACAATTTATCGGTTACACGAACGAGGATATAATGTTGTCTACTCCGCGGCAGCATAAATCGTGGAAAGCGCAATATAAACTAAATGAGTGGTTTATTGTTGCCGATATAGTTGAGTCTCATCACTGCGGGGCTCGAAATAGAGTTGGGGATAGATACGTTCTCCAGAGCGCTACTTCGTTGGTACCTGAAGAGAGTACGGTGCGTTTTATGTGCACCGCTGCTATTACTCCCATAGCATACTATGGAAGTATTTTGTACGAGCGGCTGGCTGAAGGTCTGGATCCCCGCGATTTTTCGGCAAATGAGTATGCTTGGTGTACAGATACTGATATCGGGCGTGGTGGTTATGGAAGGATATTAATGAAAATCAGCATGCAGCATGCATCCGAATTTAAATCCCTTAAGGATCAGTCATACTGGACCAAGATGAAGAAAAAATAATTTTGATGTAACCCGCGAAAGAGTGTCGGTTTCATCGTATGAAGAGTGGTTATGGATAAAATGCAAGGGCATAGCCAAGAAAAGATGCCAGATGCTTGCTGTTTTTTAATGACACATGCATTTTAGAAAAAAAGTTGTGAGAGGAGAAGGATAAGATGAGTGAATGGAAATTTGACTGGAAGAGATTTCAAAAGCATAACAAATACACGGATGAAGAGATGAAAACCTTCATGAATGATCCCGTCAGGGCGAAGGCCGCTCCCATGTTGTTTTCGCCGGCCATATTGAAAAAGAATCTGATCATCGAAGTGGTTGAATCGCATGGCTGCAGCGCAGGGCTTAAACCGGGAGATAAACTTGTTTTCCGAGCGCTTGGTATTCTTGACCCTTCGAAATCAAGTCCCTGGTGCGCTCAGGCAATGGGTGAGTTTGGCGGCATTGCGAACATCCTTCAGGATCGCTATGCAGCTGGCTTGGACCCTAACGATTCCATCTGGAAATATTTTTCCTGCATGGACTGTGGTCCGAAGTATGGATGGGGCCAGGTGATTATGAAGGCATATGTTGAGGATGAAAAATAGCCTTGTTTTATCTCCCATCGCAGAAAGACGATGCGTCAATGGTGTTGATAAAGAATTGTCATTTGCTGTTCATTGAAAAATGAACAGCCTACTCGGGGCAGTGCGCAATAAAGAACAAGTGAATTGTATAATGGAATTAAGGAAAAGAACCGTTTCGAGAGGAACTTTTAATATCCGCGACCGGAATAACGAGGAAGGAATTCCTTTGATTATGATTCACGGTTGGCCTGAAACTTCTTACTGTTGGGAAGCGGTTACGCAATTTCTGAATCCAAATTTACGCGTTATAGCCCCGGACCTTCGGGGAATGGGAGACAGTGAACGAACTATTGAGCAAAAGTATTATCAAAAAATAGAACTGGCGCAGGATATTATTGAAATTATTAACAGCTTTGAATTTGAAAACGTTTTTCTGGTCGGGCATGATTGGGGCGGTGTAGTTGCCCAGGAAGTGGCTTTGGCAATACCTGCAAGGGTCAGAAAACTCGCATTGATGAATACGCCTGTCATAAATAATTTTAAGGGAAATGCGGAAGCACTGAAAGTGATGCAAAGTCAAGGATCGGTTCCCCACTGGTATCAATACTTCCAACAACAGCGAGGCTTGGCTGAAGCCATGATACCGGGAAATGAAAGCGTGTGGATTCGCTATTTTTTCGGAAAGGCCGGAAAGCAAGGTAGAATTTCTCGCGAAGCTATTGACGAGTATATTCGGTGCTACGCCATCAAGGATACTCCTTTGACCGGTGCCGGTTATTATCGCACCATGATGCAGGATGGAAAGCGCTGGACTGAATTGGTGGGCACTGAGTTTCCCATGCCCTCTCTTTATATTTATGGGAATAAGGATATTGTGATTGTTCGCGAATACCTTAACCATATCGAGGAGTGTTTTAATAATATTAGAGTAGTTGAATTGGAGGCGGAACATTTTTTGCACGAGGAAAAAGCCGAAACAGTAGCGGAAATTTTAAATGCCTTTATCAGCGTGTAACATAACGAGGTCATTCTAGGAGAATGAAAACCTTTTTTAAAATAAGACCTGCCAGTAATCCCTGCCAGGGGAGCTAATTTGGGTTGTTTTATGTTGGTGGTAAATTCCCTCGACGAGCTTGTTACTAGGTTTGGGTAAGTATTTAATTTTGCCGTAAAGGCTATATTCATTAATATAGCAGAAGTGATGTTTTTGCGCTGTTTTGTGAGAGATGGTGATTAGAAAAATTGCCTTGGATTGAGAGATGAAAAATGATGATTTTCAGGGCAGATGTTTAATGTAATTAATTGCGCGACATGGATGACTGTGTTGCTGTAAATCTGTTTAATATAAATTAAGGAGGAAAACATGATTACAAAAAAACCTGACCGTAATGCCGAGCTTATGCGGCTTACAAAGAAGAAGTTGATTGAGTATATTGATGTATTGAGTCAGAATTTCTGGACAGTGCAGAATAACTGGATGGCCAATGTTAATAATCGGTATGGTTCAGAAGTGGCGGCGGTAATGGATGAGCTCTTATGGGCGAAATGGCCAGGAGTGGAGGCTTACAGATTCAAAAAACTTTTTAACCTTGGAAATGGTCTTGATGATGTTGTCAAGGTTATGACGCTTTCCCTGGGGGCCGAGAAAGGACCGGAGGCCGAATATTCTTGGCCGGATAAAAATCACCTGATCTTCAAGGTAACAAAGTGTCCCATGCAGCTCAAGCGAAGGGAAAATGGGTGGGATGAGCTTAATTGTAAGCCCGCTTTCACAGCTATGTGGAAAGCCGTTGCTGGAGTGATTAATCCCGATATCCGTGTCGTCAAGGTATATGCGCCTCATGATCCTCATCCAGACAATGATTGGTGCGGTGCTGTTTTGGAATTATAATCTTTAAATCTGATGGGTGTTTTTTCGCAGCAGGCAGACATTTGCCGACGCGCGAATAAAATGATTTGATTTTGAAAAGATAAAAGAATTTAGAACGAGTTAATTATAAATTATTTAGAAATAGAAAGGAGAAAACAAATGGGTGTTCCGAATTTTTCTTTGGAAGGTAAAGTTGCATTAGTTACCGGCGGTAGCCGTGGAATCGGTAGATCGATTGCGTTGGCGTTTGCGCATGCCGGTGCTGATGTGGCGGTGACGAGTCGTAAAATAGAAGCTTTGGAAAAAGTGGCTGAAGAGTGTCGAGCATATGGAAAACGGGCGTTGGCCGTGGCCGCGCATGCGGGTAAGCCCGATGAGCTTAAAACCATGGTGCAGCGTGTCATGGATGAATTTGGGCGTATCGATATATTGGTAAATAACGCCGGAACCAATCCGATGAACGTTCCCATTATGCAATACGATGAAAAACTTTGGGATTCTATCATGAATCTCAACTTAAGAGGCGTTGTCTTTTTGACAAAAGAGGTTGCAAATATCATGAAACAACAGGGCGGCGGCAGCATCATCAATATAACCTCGGTCGAATCCTTTATGGTGGGTGATTTGTCGGCTGCTTATGATGTAAGCAAAGCGGGGCTGGCGCATTTTACCAGAGTAGCAGCAACCGAGATGGCCCTGAGCAATATCCGGGTGAACGCTATTGCGCCGGGTGCAACCAAAACAGCCTTGGTTCATGCCATGTGGGAAGATAAGAATATGGAAAATTTTGTCACCAAAAATATTCCGATGCATCGCTTTGCCAGTCCGGATGAAATGGCCGGAGCGGCGGTTTATTTGGCGTCTGACGCGGCCAGCTATACCACAGGGGCGTGTATCGTGATCGATGGTGGCGCAAGCCTTGCATTAATGTATCACGATCCGTTATGATGAAAAATACGGACGTTTTTTCTCTTCACGCAGAAGATTAACTGCTTTGATGACAGGCTTTTTTCTGTTGTTATCGTAGATATTGGATAAACTTATTTTGTGTTTGCTCTTCGCTCCGGGGCCCGGCAAAGCCGGGTCCCTTCAGTATTATCGTTTTTTACTAAGAATTCCGCGTTTGCTTTCCACTATTATTTTAAAGCTCACAAAAGAAAACAGATATAGACACTTGACGAAATACTCGTTAAAAAAATGTATAATGTACAGGTTTTACAAAAATATTAGCTGATCATTTCTCGTTCAAAAGTCTATCTGGTAGCGCTTAGGAAGCGTCCATAAAAAATTACACACAAAGTAAATTTTTTAAGTTATAAATACGATCCTTATCCAATTGCGCTTTTTGGTTTTACCGAATAAACAAATATTATTTCCCGTCGGCTTTTTTAAAAATATCACCTAAAGTCCCCATTTTTTGTGGTGCTTTGCCGATGAAGTTTTTCATTTTTTCTGCGTCAGCGGCTGCCTCTTCCGCGGCATTTATCGCCAGATCGAGTGAAATCTTTCTATTTTCTAAATCAACTTTTTCCACGCGCACTTCCACCTGCGCGCCTTCAGCCAGGACATCGCGGGCATGCTTTATTTTTTTGCCGCGCGCTATTTTTGAAATATGGAGTAACCCGTCGATGCCGTCTTCCAGCGTCACAAAAGCGCCAAATTCCGCCAGGCGCGAAACTTTTCCTGCGTGCACGCTGCCTTCCGGATATTTATTTATCGCGCCATTCCACGGATCGGGCAGAGTATCTTTTACCGACAAACTGATGCGGTCATTTTCCCAGTCCAGGTTAATAATGACAGCTTCAATTTTATCACCCGGCATATAAAGCGTTTTGGCGTCTGATTTACCCCAGGCCATCTCGGAAACAGGTAACAAAGCCTGAATACCGCCGATATCCACAAAAGCGCCGAAATTCTGCACGCCGGTTACCGTGCCGGTGACTTTCATCCCCTTTTGCAGAGACGCTTTCAGCGCCTCGATTTTTTCCTTTTCAATTTTTTCCAAGAGAGGCCGGCGAGAAAGAACAATTTTGCGTCCTTTCTGAGCATATTCAGTCACCAGAAATTCGAATTTCTTGCCGACATAGGCCGCGGGGTCATCAATCTTTTTTAAACCCATCTGCGAATAGGGACAAAATCCTTCGACGCTGGCGCTGATTTTTATCGCAAACCCGCCTTTGATTTCTTTTTCCACCATGGCTTCCAGCGGCATACGATTTTTATAAGCGTTGTATAAATAATCATCTACGCTTTTGCGCGTGAGCAGTTTGGTTGTAAAAAGTTTTTCGCCCTGACGCGAGGAAAGAAAATAAGCGCTGATGACATCGCCTTCTTTAACCGTCAGGTTGCCGTTTTCATCCAGAAGCTCTTTTCTATCCAGATAGCCTTCGCTTTTTGCCCCTAAATCCAGAAAAACCCATTCCGGCGTGATATTAACGATAGTCGCCTCGATTTTTTCCCCAACCGAATAACGCCTAGGCTTAAATTCAGATTCATCAAGTAACTCGGTAAAACTCTTTTCTTTTTCCATAGTCCTTCCTTATAGGACAGAATATTTAAAAAAGTATTAATAACATGAAAAAATGAATTTGTCTTTGGAAATCTTTATTTCCACTGTTGAAATAACTAAAAAAATATAGATATTTGCACAAAAATGTAATATGGGGGAATGAAGAATTTATAAGGAGTTAGGAGGTTTATGCGTTTTGAAATTTCCCGCGGCGGCAGCGGGCTGACTTATGAGATCCGCAATATTGTGCTTATTGCCAACAAGCTCAAAGAAATGGGGATGGAAATTATCTGGGAAAATATCGGTGACCCGGTGCAGAAGGGAGAAAAAATTCCCGAGTGGATGAAAGAGTTGCTGGTAGGAACCATTAAAAATGATTATTCTTTCGCCTATTCTCCGACAAAAGGTGTCAACGAAACGCGTCAATTTTTGGCAGATCGCCTCAACGGGCGCGGTAAAGTACAAATTACTCCCGAAGATATAATTTTTTTCAACGGTCTGGGTGATGCCATTGCTCGCGCATATAGTTCCATTCAGGTGGATGCTCGTATGATTATGCCGGAGCCCACCTACTCCACGCATTTTATGGCGGAGGTTCTTCATGCATCGTTTCCGCCCAATACCTATCGCTTGAATCCGTACAACGGCTGGTTTCCGGATATGCGGGAGTTGGAACAAAAAGTAAAGAGCCACAAGGCAATTGTCGGTATTTTGGTAATCAACCCCGACAATCCCACGGGATTTGTCTATCCGGCGGAAACACTCAAACAGGTGATTCAGATTGCCAAGGATAACGACCTCTTTGTCGTTTTTGATGAAACTTATATCAATATTGTCTACAACAACAAAAAAACCGTTCCCCTTTCCGATATTGTTGGAGATGTTCCGGCAATCAGCATGAAAGGAATTTCCAAAGAAATTCCGTGGCCGGGCGCACGTTGCGGCTGGATGGAAATTTATAACGCAGGTAAAGATCCTGTTTTCGACCGTTTTATTAATACAATACTGCATCAGAAAATGTCGGAAGTTTGCTCGACAACGCTGCCGCAGTTGGCTATTCCAAAAATCATGTCGCACCCTGAGTATCCAAAATACCTCGAAGAACGCAGAAAACATTATGAAAAGCTTTCCAATATTGCTTATGACATCTTAAAAGATGTTCCTTATCTGATGGTCAACAAAACTAACGGTGCTTTTTATATGACTATTGTTATTAATGAATCCGCTTTGAACAGCAATCAAAAACTGCGCATTGAAAAACGTGAAATAAGGGAATTCGTGGAAAAAATAGCCAATGAAACTATTGAGCATGACAAGCGGTTTGTTTACTATTTGCTGGCGGCTACGGGAATTTGCGTGGTGCCGCTGACTTCGTTTTTCACGCCGCTGATGGGTTTTCGTATGACACTCCTGGATAAAGATGTGGAAGAATTTGAGCATACAGTTAAAACCATTGCCGAAAAAATTATCGAATATATCCAGTCATCAAATAAAAACATGCAGACCGCTATCAACTTATATTAAACGAGTGCATAAATTTTCACCGGCATTGTTTTCCGTGTAAGGCACGTCATAATGGTCCTTTCCATACTGTTTTTTGTTTTGGGTATCGCTCTGTTGTGGGTAGGCACCGAGTTAGTTTTGCGCCGTGTGCCGATACTGGCCAGCTGGCTGCGTGTTTCGCCGCTGGTGGTGACGGTTCTGCTTGTGGCGGTCATGACTTCTCTTCCTGAATTCTGTGTGTCGTTGTTTGCCTCGCTGCGTGGACAACCTTCCGCCGCGGTGGGTAATATCGTCGGCTCTAATTTTGTTACGCTGACTTTTGTTGCCGGTGTCTGCGCGCTGTGGCGGCCAATTGAGGTTGGACCGACACTGCGCACGCGGGAATCAAGCTGGATGATTATGGCGGCGGCGTTGCTTTTGATCTTTGCTATGGATGGAGTAATCAGCCGCATTGATGGGCTGATTTTACTGGTTGCTTATTTTCCATATTTTTTGGGAACTCTTGATGACGCACGGCGTCAGCGGAATCGAGAAACGAAAAACTCAACTACACCCGTGAAAATGCCTTGGCTGGAGGTGATTATATTCGCGACAGGGCTCGGCATGATTGTGCTGGGTTCAAACTGGGTAGTAGAAAACGGGACGAAGCTGGCGCGTATGTTCGGCATGAGCGATTTGCTGATTGGCGTTACCTTTTATGCTTTTGGAACATCGCTACCGGAACTGGCGATTGCCCTGGGCGCGGTTCTCAAAAATCAGGCCAACGTCACCCTGGGTGAAATTTACGCTTCTAATATTTTTACCGGCTTGGCCGTGGTCGGCGCTCTTTGTCTGGTAAAACCCTTAATTGTTGAGCCGATAATTCTGCAACGTGATTTGCCGATGCTGATTGTGGCGGGGGTGCTTTTACAGATGTTTGTCACCACCGGACGGCGCTTTGTGCGTTTTGAAGCGCTGGTCATGATCGGTATATACATTCTCTTTTTGGCCGCACAATTTATGGGCTTCAGCATATCGCTGGATTAAAGGTTAATTTTCTCACCATTGGATCTATTATGGAAAAAAGGCCAAATACCCAAGGATAAAAGTCAAATTATATTGATTTTATTATAATTTTTAACTTTTTTGTTTTTATCGAATAATTTGGAATCGTACAGAAATCCAGAAATCGTTCATGGGTATATTAATTGTAAATTATTTGCTCAGAATAAATGCCGCCAACGAAAAGTAGGAGACAATCGTGCATATGTCGGCTAAGGCCAGCGTAAGCGGACCGGAGGCAACGTGCACATCGAGTTTGAGTTTGTGCAGAATCGTCGGGATGCTCACGCCCAAAAAGCAAGCCAGAAGCAGCGAAGCCAGAATACCCGAGAAAAGAATAATCCCCGCCGCGAGGTCGTTTTTCCAAATGATTGCGATACAGCCGACAATTAACGCGCAGGCAAGGGCCATTAAAAAAACGCGTGTCAATTCACGTCTCAACGAGTAGAAATACCAGCCGGCTTGGGAGAGACCATGGTGCATAAAGTGAACAGTAATGGCCATCGTTTGCATGGAGACGCTTTCGCCCAGTCCCAAGACCAACGTTAAAAAAAATGCGAGAATCAGGCTTTGAGCCAGTGTGGCCTCGAAAAGACCGACTAACAGCGCGCAGACGGTACCGCTGGTTATCGTGGCCATAAGCCAGGGGAAACGATAGCGGAAAACGCTCCAGGGAGATTTACTGCGCGCTTCGGAAATTTTAACACCTAAGGTATCAAACACGCTGTGCACCTGCTCCTGCTCCTCAATATCAAGCATTTCCTGTGTGAACACGTTTACATCGATAATGCCCAGCATTTTTCTTTGTTCATCAACGACAGGAAAAGCCAGATAGCGGTGCAGAATAAAAAACTCCAGCGCTTCCATTAAATTTGCTGTGTGCGGTATCGCGATGAGATTTTTGGACATGATTTGTTCTATTTTTGTATTCAACGGAGAGGTCAGAAGCTTTCTGGTCTGGATAGTGCCGACCAAACGTTCTTCGGCATCAAGAACATAAAAATAAAGAATGGTCGATTCCGTACGGCAATTACGAATGCAGTCTAGCGCTTCTCCCACCGTATCGTAAGTGTGAATAGACACAAAATCATCAGTGGCGTGTTTCATCACGGGGTCGTTAAGCTCTTCTAAGTCAACGGTGCGATCCATTCTTTCCTTGTAAACCTGATAGGAAGATTGTTGAGTCATTGTGCTTACGGATAATGAATATGTGTTTTTTTAAATAACACAGAAAGCATGAATTTGTCATGTTTATTTTTTGTTTTGGTTTATAAAAAATACGTGCGGGTAAGAGACAGGCGTGTTAAATAAGAGAAATTTTATGTAAAAAAAGCAGAAGACTATTAATGAATCTTCTGCTTTTTTTGAATCAGTTTGTAATTCCGGATTATTTTAGTATCTGCCGCCGCGGTTTCCGCCGCCGCGTCCGCCTCTGTTGAATCCGCCGCCGCGGTTTCCACCGCCTCTGGAATTTCCCGAACCGAATTCCCTTTTTGGCCGTGCCTCATTGACGGTAATTGCTTTCCCATCAAGCGTTCCGCCATTAAATTTTTTGATAGCTTCGGCTGCTCCTTCTTCCGTTTTCATTTCGACAAATCCAAAACCTCTGGATTGACCAGAAAATTTATCTTTGATGATGGAAGCCGAAACAACTTCGCCTGCTTCAGAAAAATTTATTTTCAGGTCTTCATCGGTGATTTTATAGGACAGATTACCGACATACAGATTTTTATTCATTTCCCCCTCCGTTTTATTTAATCTTCATTGCCCAATGGGGCTTAACAAAGCATCAAAAGTGCTCCTATCCGTCTCTTGATTAACTAGGGAAGGGAAGAAATGAGGAACTTTTGTATGCCTTACTTCTAAACCGTTTTTAATTTACAAAATACCATATTCACATTCAATGTTAATAGTCAACAATGAATTTTTTAATTTTCTATTGTTTCGCTGGAGCAATTTGATACAATAAATACAATTACGCGAAGGAGAAAAAATATGTTCGATTACATGATGAGCAAAAATCAAATGAAAATCCGGGATGAGGTTCGCGAGTTGGTGAAGTGGGTGCCGCGTCAGATGATTCTGGATATGGATTTAGACAAAATCAAATTTCCCAAAGAATTTTTACGGGAAGCTGGACGCAGGAATCTGATGGGTTGCCGCTATCCAAAGAAATGGGGCGGCAGGGACATGGACTGGGTGACGACCTGCATGATTATGGAAGAAGTGGGAACACTTGGTTATGAATTCGCCTGTGTGTTCGGTGTGGGGGCGGAACTGGTTTGTGATGCGATAATTCTGCATGGCACGGACGAACAAAAAGAAAAATATGTAAAACCGCTGCTCAAAGGAGAGTTGTTTGCAGCAGAATGCCTTACCGAGCCGCGTGGCGGATCGGATTTTTTCGGTGCCACGACCAAAGCTGAAGATAAAGGCGATTTTTTTCTGCTCAACGGCCAGAAAAGATTTATTGTCGGCGCGGAAGGAGCGGATTTTTTTCTGGTTTACGCTCGCACCAATCCGGACGCCAAACCGCAGGAATCCATCACCTGTTTTATCGTGGATAGAGGTCCGGGCGTGGAAGTGAAATATCTCTACGGTCTTATGGGCTGCCGTGGCGGCGGAACGGGTCGGATTATCTTTCGCGATGTAAAAGTGCCGAGGAAAAATGTTGTGGGAAAACTTCATGGCGCTTATGCTGTTTTTAATACAATGATGATTCCGGAGCGTTTGGGTACGGCCGCCATGACGATCGGCGCGGCACGTCCCGCGTTGGATATTGCCACACAGTACACCTCACGGCGTAAAGCATTTGGCCAAGTAATCAATCAATTCGAAGGAGTCAGCTTTCAGGTAGCGGAAGCGGCAATGCTGTTGGATGCTTCCCGCGCGATGGCTTATGTGACCGCCAGAGCGGTGGACGCGGGTGCGGACATGAACCGTGTACGGCGCATGGTTTCACAAAGCAAAAAATTCATTACCGAATCCTGCCAGAAAGTGGTGCATAACTGTATGCAAGTGATGGGCGGTATCGCTTATACCAATGTTTTTCCTGTGGAACGTATTTATCGTGACGTGCGCCTGGCTTCTATCTGGACGGGAACCAGCGAGGTTATGTCGATGATTGCCGCGCATGAATGGTATAGAGAATATTTCGCGCAAAAAGCGAAAGCACAAACACGCGACCACGAACTGGATGCCGCCGAAGCAACTGAAGAAGAAAAAATTTATGATGACGACGATATGTGGAAAAAAGAATGGTGAAAACTCCCGTCACAAATACAATACAAGGTAAACTATAAGGCGAGTTAGGCCTCGCGGTTTAAGCAAGATACGCCGTGTTTAAAGGGGGTTTCTTTGTCATGGTTGGAAAATTGAGAATGTTAGCCACACAGGCATTTGTAATTATTTTAGTTTTAATATTGTCTTTTTCCGAAAGCGCATGGGAGGGAAGTGCGATGCCTTTTGTAAGCTCGATCCTGTTTTTGATGGGCGCAGTGTTAGTGGGAGTTGCTTCCATGGGCCGTCTTTGGTGTTCTCTTTACATCGCTGGATACAAAACTGAAATATTGGTCACGGAGGGGCCATATTCTATCACTAGAAATCCTCTGTATTTTTTTAGTTTACTGGGGGCTATTGGTGTCGGACTTGCGTCAGAAACTATCCTGATACCGATTATTATTTTTATTGCTTTTACTATTTATTATCCTTTTGTTATAAAAAGCGAAGAGGTTGAGTTAAGAAATCTGTTCGACGAAAAGCATTATGCTTATTGCAAGAACGTACCTTTATTTTTTCCAAACATATCGAAATTAAAAGAGCCTGAAAAATATGTTGTAAAACCTAAAATATTCAGGAGACACGTGTTCGATGCTCTTTGGTTTGTTTGGCTAATTGGAATAATGGAAATCATTGAGTCCCTTCATGAACTTGATATTATACCTGTTTTATTTAAAATTTATTAGTTCCAAGCATCAAATTAACACAAAAAATGTTCGTTTGTGTTTTCTTAATTGTATTAGGGAAATAAACTATTTGACCAATTTGCCATATTTATTTTATAAAAGAACATGAGCGAACAGATTAAGAAAATGGAGGTTTAAATATGTCTAAATCACGCGATATAAAAAAAGATTCAAAGAAGAAACCGTCCAAATCATTAAAGGAAAAGAAAGAAGCAAAAAGATTGAAAAAACTGGCTAGAGAAGGATTTTAGCATCGACACATTCAGGAAGGTTTTAATTGAATGAAAGTTAAATTTCTCGGCGCAGCAAGAGCCGTAACCGGCTCTTGTTTTGTTATCGAAACGGATAAATTAAAGTTTGCCGTTGACTGCGGTATGCATCAGGGCAGTGCTCAAATAGAAAAACGCAATTGGAATATTGATATATATGAACCTGAAAATATCGATTTTTTTCTGATTACGCACGCACACATCGATCATTCCGGCCTATTGCCGTTGGTCGTGCAGAAGGGTTTCCGGGGGCCAATTTATGTAACGGAGCCTACTGGTGATCTGGTAAAAATTCTGCTTTTGGACAGCGCACATATTCAGGAAACGGAAGCGGGGTGGAAGATAAAAAGATTGCAGCGCTGGGGAAAGTCGGCAGATATCTCTCCGCTTTATACGACAAAAGACGCTGAAGCGGTTGCGCCGATTATCAAAACAAAAAAATATAATGAAATGTTCAGCCCTGCTGCGGGAATAAAAGTCAACTTTCAGGACGCCGGTCATATTCTGGGCGCGGCTATTGTGGAAATATTTATTACGGAAAATGGCGCGACGACAAAGCTGGTTTTTTCCGGAGATATCGGACGAAGACATCAGCTGCTGGTGGAAGATCCCGTGGCTATAAGTGAGGCAGATTATCTTTTCATGGAATCTACCTACGGAGACCGCAATCATAAAGGTGAAGAGGACAGCTTGGATGAATTGGCCGAAGCGATTGACTACAGTTACTCTCGGGGGGAAAAGATTATTATTCCCGCCTTTGCTGTGGAAAGGACGCAAGAAATGCTCTATTCACTGTATCTTCTGAGCCGTGAAGGGAGATTGCCCAAAGACTTGCCCATATTTTTGGACAGCCCTTTGGCGATTAAAACCACGGAAGTATTCCGTAAATATCGCTCATATCTGGATAGTGATACACAAGATATTTTGAAAAATGACTCAGACCCGCTGAACCTGTTGCAGTTGCAGTATTCTTCAAGCACCGAACAATCCATGCGGATTAATGAAATGAAAGGGCCGGCTGTTGTCATCTCGGCCAGCGGCATGTGCACAGCCGGAAGGATTAAACATCACCTGCGGCATAATTTGTGGCGTCCCGGAGCGAGTGTGGTTTTTGTCGGTTATCAAGCGGAGGGCACGACCGGACGCCGGATTGTGGAAGGAGCCAGGAAAATACGGATTTTTAACGATGATATCGCCGTAAAAGCGAGAATCTGGACCATCGGCGGTTTTTCGGCGCATGCGGGGCAGAGTCAGCTCTTGGATTGGCTTCATAATTTTCACACCAAACAGATGAAGGTTTTTTTAGTCCACGGCGAGTTTTCTGCGCAGGAAACGCTGGCTTCTTTAATCAGAGAAAAACTGAGTTTTGATGTGACCATTCCCGAATATCGGGAAGAAATAATTCTAAAGGCAGGCGCGGTCATTGAAGAAAAAATAGAGCCAGTTGCTGAAGAGCCGAGCATTGACTGGGATAATCTGATCGGCGCTTTGGAAGTAAAGATAGCGGATCTTAAAAAACGCAAGAAAAACATTGAATTGCTTTCCACGAGCAGGCAAATGGAAATCCGGGACATGCTCCAGGAAGCGGAGATGAATATAGAAGAGATAAAAACGGATATCTAGGATGCATCTCTATTTTTAGCTCTCGGCCTTTATTTTATCTCCGGATGAAATAGCCGTGCCATCTGTTCTATGGCGTCGACGATGCGCGGTGAGGCGCGGCTGATTAAATCCGTGTCTATAGAATAAATCTTTCCGTTTTTTACCGCCGGTATTGTTCCGAATTTTTCCCAAAATATTTTTTTTGCGGGGGATTCTGTATTGCCGCTCATCGGAGCGAAAAGAATTATATCTGGCGCCGAAGCGGCGATTCCCTCCGTACTGTAACGGGGATAGCGGGCGGTGCTTTGCTCCGCGACATTAATCCCGCCCGCCCAGCCAATCGCTTCATTAATCAGTGTGCCCTTGCCGGCAGTAATCACCGGTTCAAAACCTATCTGGAAGAAAACGCGTGGTTTCTTTTTACCCTTTGTCTGAATGGCGATTTTATTTAACCGCTGTTGCAGTGCGGCCACCGCCATTTCAGTCTCCGGCTTTTGATTGGTAATTTCGCCGATATGCGAGATGCTCTTTAAAACACCTTCGATATCGGAAGGATTTATTACATAGACAGGCAATCCCAACCTTTCCAACTGCCGTACCGTTTCTTTTCTGTTGCCGTCTGCCGTGGCTAAAATTAAATCCGGATTTAAAGAGACAATTTTTTCTATGGAGGGATTGGTAACCCCCCCGATTTTTTCTTTCTGGCTTGCACCAGACGGCCAGTCGCAAAAAGTGGTTACCCCTTTTATTTTGTCTTTCATGCCCAGCGCATAAAGAGTTTCGGTGATGCCAGGGGCGAGGGAAACAATACGACAGGGGTTGTTATTAATGCTTACCTTGCGTCCGGTTTCGTCTGTAACTTCGCGCGCCAGTGATAGGCACGGTGGGTAAACAGCAGTAAAAAAAATAACCAAAACAAACAGATAAATTTTATCAATGGTGTTGTTCATGCAAAAAATCAGTTTCTGATGCGGTAGCGAAACAACGCCACTACATGCAGACGGGATAAATTATAATATTCGGGCAGAGGGGCAAACGGCGCGACATCCTTGATTACGTTGAGCGCTCCTTTATCCAGCTCCGGAAAACCGGACGAAGTGAGAAGAACCGTGTGCGCAAGTTTTCCATCGGCATCGATGGACAATCTTACGATAACATTCCCTTCTTCATTTTTTTCAAAAGCTTTTTGCGGATATTCCCAAACGCGCAGAATCCTCCTTTTTATTAACTGAAGATAATCGGCATATTTAGTATCCAAGCTGCCGAGATCCACCGTGTCTTCACGCCAGCCATCATCAATAGCAACCTTGTTTTCATCGTCATTATCTGTTGGGTTTTTTTCGTTAACCCATTCATTTTCTTCCTGATAGGGAATGTCAGGATATAATTCTTCGAGAGAAACGGCCAGTATTTCCATATCCGGGATGTTTTGACGCAAATCAATTGCGCCGGTTGCCGTGATTAATGTCAAGTGAACGACTAAGGATATAATAACCGGCCACAGTATGGCATGTTTTGAATCCATTTTTAAACTTTCCAAATCAGCACGTTCACGGTTAAAACTCAGGCTGACTGTCGTCAAGTATCTAAATCATATACGGTATTTGCCACAAAATCAACAATATGATAACAAGGATTAAAAAACCCCGCTGTTTTGTAAAAAGTTGTTTGTTGTTAAGTAAACACATTTAGGTTTCTCGATAATAATGACGTGAGGAAAGAAAATCGAATGCAAGCCGATGAAAAATTCATGAGAAAGGCGCTGGAAGAAGCGCGAAAAGCATACGACAGCAATGAAGTCCCGGTGGGAGCTATAGTGGTAGCTGAAGGACGAATATTAGCGAGCGCTCATAATTCCCCGATTGCGAACAATGACCCTTCGGCGCATGCGGAAATGCTGGCACTGAGAAAAGCGGCTCGGAAAACCGGCAATTATCGCCTTGTTGATGCGATGCTTTATGTGACCTTGGAGCCGTGTATTATGTGCGCGGGAGCAATTATCCAAGCAAGGTTTTGCCGGGTTGTTTTCGGTGCGCGCGACCCGAAAAACGGTGGCGTCGTCTCACTGTACCGAATATTGGGTGATCAAAGGATGAATCATCGGGTGGAAGTAACCGAAGGTGTCCTGAAGGAGGAATGTGGGGAAATTTTAAGTAGATTTTTTCGTCAAAAGAGGGTAACATCCGCGCCCGCGTCGGTAAAGCAATCGCTGCGGACGTTTTGCAAAAAATAACGGAGAGATACCGAAGTGGTCGTAACGGG
>DIEW01000055.1:0-12183 GCA_002418825.1 Syntrophaceae bacterium UBA5764
AAGCATCCGCTTTAAGGGGGCTTTTTGTCCGGCACTCACAACAAAGCTAATTCAGAAAATCCACGTAAACAAAAAACCAGATTATTTTTAAGTATTCAGTGAATACATGTTTCCAATTCCGTAAAGATAACTCCCAGAAGTTAGCCGGAGCCTTTTCATATCGCGTGGCCGTAAAATAAAACGTGCCTCCTTTCTCATTAAAAACTTTAGAAACGATAATTTTAATTCGCCGCATATGATAAGGAGAACTTACAAAAACCGCGGATTTTAAATTATACTTTGACATTATTATCTTTGATTCTATGACTTCCAGGTGTGTGTTCTCATAAATCCGAGATTGCCATTTGCTCTGTTCAACTTTTTTACTGAATTCTGATTTGGATACATATTCTTTTGATATACTCTTGTCGGAAATTCGGTAAATTTTATAATAAGCGGGAATAATTAAATAACTTGCCGACCCTTTGTTCGTCAAAATGTCAACTTCCTTTTTACGCGCGTTGAAATCCTCCCCCAGAAGAAGTACAATCGCTCCCGTCTTATCCACATTGGATGAATACAACAAAAACCTTGGCGACAAGGCAATGCCAACAATCACGACACCAACAAGAACAAAAAATATGGCTAGCCTTGCCGATTTCTCCACGAAAATATCCTTGACATTCCGAACAATTATTTATATCAAATAATGCAATTTTATTGCAATGTCAACATTTTACAAATCAAACGAAAGGCTTTTTCCCTCAAAAAGCCATACCGCTTATTATAAATCAGAGCAACTAAGCGGTATCTTATTTTATGTTGTAAAGATATCAAAACTTGTTTATCTTTTTAAAGTTGTGGAGCAGAAATGAATGATTTCTTTTTGGAAAACACTTGTCCCGCGATAAAAAACAAAGAACCGAGCAGATGTCTTTACGCTTATATTATGGAAACCATCGACCTAGGCATTGTTATTCTGGGCTTAAAAAAGCAAGAGGTTATCTTTAAAAACAAATTTGCCAGCGAGCTTTTTCAGGACGCCGAAGATCAGCTCGGATATTATGCTTTGATGGCATTGCTCCTCCCCAATTACGGAAAAGTCGACAACAACGACATTATCGGCAAAACAAATACCATCTGGCATAAAAATCGCCTCTTAGGTTACACACCGTACATGATTGCCGATGGCTTCATTTGGGTGATTGTCAGAGACATTACGGAAAGAAGCCGTTTGGAATCAATCGCGGAAGCAGTAAGCGCCATGGAAAACACAAGTTATATCTTTTCCGGCATCAGGCATGAATTGGGCAACCCCATAAATTCCATTAAAATGACTCTAAGCGTTCTGAAAAAGAACCTTCCCCATTATTCTGTAAACGCCGTGGAAAAATTTGTTGATCGCGCCATGTCAGAAATATCTCGCGTTGAATTCCTTCTGCAAACACTTAAAAATTTCAGTTTATTTGAAAATCCCGATATACAAAATGTCAATATCGAAGATTTTATTTCTCGTTTTGTCTCGCTGGTATCCGGCGATTTAGGTCAAAAAGGAATCAAGATTAATTATCTGGTCATTCCTCCTGTAAATACAATCAGCGCTGATCCACGCTTGCTGCACCAGGTTATTCTGAATTTAATTACCAACGCGTCGGACGCCTTAAATCAGTGTGAGAACCCCCAAATCATGATCAGAGCCGAAGTCAAAGAGGGTTTTGTCGCCATAACTATTGAAGATAACGGTATAGGTATGTCTGAAGAAGAACAAGATAATCTTTTCAAGCCTTTTTATACAACAAAACCGCACGGCACAGGGTTGGGATTAATGATAGCATTAAAAATGGTAACCCTTATGAAGGGGAATATGGAAGTTAAAAGCTATAAGGATGTCGGAACAAAAGTTATTATCTTCATCCCCAAGGGTAAAAATGAATAACTTCAGTAAAAGAAAAATTCTCGTCATCGATGACAACAATATTTTCTGCGAATCCGTATATGACATCCTGCACGACGAATTAACAGATGTTCTTACCGCCAATACGGGCAAAGAAGGGTTAAAAATCTGTCAGGACGAAAAAATTGATATCGTTATTCTGGATCAAAAGCTGCCCGACACCGAAGGCGTTTCCATTTGCCCCTTCATATTGGAACAAAATGACCAGACAAAAATCATTTTTGTCACAGCCTACCCCAGTTTTGACAATGCGGTGGAAGCGATTAAAGTAGGGGCGCATGATTACCTCTCCAAGCCTTTTGAAATGGCCGAGCTAGAACTTGCCGTAAAACAAGCTTTTCGTACACAGGATTTGGAAAAAACAGAACAAATACAAATCTACCATGACAACAAGAAAAGCGAAGAAATCGGGTTCATTGCCGGTCAGGGAATTTTTGAAGAAGTTCTTAGGATGACTGACTTAGCCGCCACCAGCGACGCGCCGGTGCTTATCACCGGTGAAACCGGCACGGGAAAAAATGTCGTTGCCCGGGCAATTCATTATAAAAGCAATCTTCCCAAAAAACTTTTTTTCACCACAAATTGCGCCGCTTTTCCGGAAAGTCTCATTGAAGCGGAACTATTCGGATCGGAAAAAGGCGCATTTACCGGAGCCACATCGTTACGCCGAGGCATTTTTGAATTAGCCGACGGCGGTACTCTCGTCCTGGATGAAATCGGCTCCATGCCCATCCACCTTCAATCAAAATTACTTGGCGTTCTAGAAGAAAAAAGAATACGCCGCGTGGGAGGCGAATCATTCAAACCAATCAATGTCCGTATAATCGCTATTTCCAATATCGATTTGGAAGAAGCAATCAGAAACAAAACTTTCCGAGATGACCTCTTCTACAGGCTCAGTGTCATACATATTCACGTGCCTCCGCTGCGAGAACGAAAGCAGGATATCCCCAAATTATGCGACTACTTTATCCGAGCCATGGCAAAAAACCCAAAAACAAAGCTTGCCGATTCTGAGCTCATCAGGTTGTTAGAATATCAATGGCCTGGAAATGTGCGTGAGTTGAAAAATGTGATCGAGAGAGCCCTGATCGTCCAACAGGAACATTCTCTCCAACCTTCCCTGCTGCTTAAAAGCAGCCATAATCTATCATCTACACCTACGAATAATTTGGATAACGGAAAAAACAATATACTAACTTTGGAAAATATGGAAAAACAACATATCGAAAAAGCCTTGATAAAATGCTCCGGCAATTACACGCAGACGGCAAAGGCACTTGGTATTTCGCTATCCACTTTAAAAAGAAAAGTAAAAAACTATAATCTGGCCCACGTGGGGAAATAATTTCTCTGCCGGTTCAAAATAAACCAATCATTTTGCTACGGTTATATAAATACACCCTCTTTTAATCATAAGTAATTAATATTATAAGTTTTTTAAAAGTTGTTCTTTGGCATAACAATTGCTGTAAGTAATAGCCAACGGTTATTTTTATATAAAATATAAAATACAGGAGATAATCATAATGAATACCGCAAATAATTTTGAAGCACTGAAGCAAAGAATAGCATCCTCACCGCGGGATAATTTTTCCAGGGGAAAACTATCCCACATCGCTGAAATCCTTATTGTCGATGACGAAGAATCATTCGTCCTAAGTCTTGCCGACGGGCTAAGCGTGTACAAAAAATATTTTAATCTGAGAACCGCCCCCAATGGTGCGGAAGCGGTAAAAATTTTAAAACTGTCTTCAATCGACCTGGTTATTACCGATTTGAGCATGCCCAAAATGGACGGTTTTGAACTCCTTGCTTATATGAACAGGAATTATCCTAAAATACCCGTTATTCTTATGACCGCATACGGCACTCCCAAGATAGAAGAAATTGTCAGCAACATGGGAATATTTCGTTATTTGGAAAAGCCCTTGGATATTAATGTTGTCGCTGATAACATTTTCGACGCACTGGGAATAAATATTTCAACCTCAGACATAAAAGTACAAATTCCTGAACAGTTGAAAAAAGGTGATGCGGCCTATACGTCCACTGCTTTTTTACAGGGCGCCACGATTGATGAAAAAGCAAAACTAAAAGCACAAAATATTTTAGGAACAGAGGAAACGTCCAAAACAGTAGCGACTTTCGGCTCTCGCAGCAGTATTTCTCTCGATAGCCTTAAAAAATTCAAAGAAACAACTAGTTATAAGAAAGAACAACCGGACAAAAAAGCCGTTGTTAACGAAGTGAATAGAACTGCCGAAATCCAGGAAAAAAAGGCAATCTTAGAAGCCAAAGCAAAAGCGGAAGCAGAAAGATTTGCCCGCGAAGAAGCGGAAAGAAAAGCCAAAGAAGCGGAAGAAAGAGCAAGACAGGAAACTCTTGCCCGGCAGGAAGCGGAAAGAAAAGCCAAAGAAGCGGAAGAAAGAGCGGAAAAAGCGAGACAGGAAGTGCTCGCCCGCGAAGAAGCGGAAAGAAAAGCCAGAGAAGTTGAACAAAGAGCGGAAAAAGAAAGACAGGAAGCGCTCGCCCGCGAAGAAGCAATAAAAAAGGCAAAAGCAGAAGCTGATGCGGAAAAAAGGGCAAAAAAGGAAGAGCTTGCCCGGCAGGAAGCGGAAGAAAGAGCAAGACAGGAGGCGCTTGCCCGCGAAGAAGCGGAAAGAAAAGCCAGAGAAGCTGAACAAAGAGCGGAAAAAGCGAGACAGGAAGCATTCGCACGGGAAGAAGCAATCAAAAAAGAACGGGCACGTGCAGAAGCGGAAGAGAAAGCTAAACAGGAAGCGCTCGCCCGCAAGGAAGCTGAAGGTGAAACAAAAGAAGCGGATAAGCAAAAAAACAAGACAAAAAAGGATTTAAAGTCGGAAACGCTGCAAAAATTAAACGCATGGAAAAAAAATTAAACCAGACAAAAATAAATATAAATGAGGATGAGTTTATATGAATATAGCCAAATTAAACAAAGCCATTGAAGTTTTAAAAAATAACTTAGGTGATAGTTTACTCTGCACAGCCATCGCCTTGGAAGCTGATGGCCAATCAATCGCCGGATTCAATGCCAACCCCAAATTTGCGGCACTTATTGTGAAAATAATAAAGGTCACCAACGATGCCGTCAAAATAAGTGGATTGCCGGAAATTGGTAAATATGCTACTTTTGACTTGCAGGATGATCGAATCCTTGTTGTTTTGCCCTTAGGGGAATATATTTGGGGCATTCTTCTAGACAGCACCAAAACGCAAATGGGGCTTTTGTTAAACATGGAAATCCCGCTGGCGATTGAAGCGTTCGCCGAAGCGATTTCCTGATTTTGTTTTACGAATAAACATAAATGGCTAAAATTACGGGAACAAACATGCGTAAACCAAGCTCATATTCAGAGTGGTCCATAAAGGATACGCTTTCCAACGCACCGCAGGTGGAAGAACTTTTAAAAAATCTTGAATTCCATAAATCTATCCAAAATGTAAACAACCGCATAAACAGCGCAGAAAATATTAAGGAAATAATTGTTGATATAAAAGAAGATATCCGCAAACTGTTCAACATAAACAGGTTGAAAATTTACGCCATAGATAAAGAAAAGAAAGAGCTTTACACCTTCAATTCCGATAACGACGGCCTCACGGAAATTCGTTTGGCTGTAAGTAACGTCTCGATTGCCGGTTACGCGGCAAACAATAAAAAAACCGTTATCATAAATGATGTCTATGATGAACGAGAATTAAGAAAAATTAACGACAAATTGAAGTTTGACCGCAGTTCGGACAGGCAACTAGGAGTGTTAACGGGTCAGGTTGTGGCAATACCCATTATGCATGAACATAACATAATGGGTGTTCTGGAAGTTATGACTCAAAAAGGCGAAGAGAAAATTGAGGATTACCGTCAAATTTTTCTCGATGAGATATGCAGTGTGTTGGGAATCGCATTTTATAATCACGAAAGATTTAACAAACAAAAACGTCTTTCCAAATTTGATTACTTAATCAGACAAGGATACGTCACCCAGGCACAAATAGACGCAGCCACGGAAGAAGCTCGCGAAGACAAAGAATCAGTGGAAAATATTCTTATAAAAAAATACAACATACCTAAAGAAGATATAGGCATATCTCTGGCTGAATGCTACGGTTGCGAATTCATCACTTATAATGATAAAATATCAATACCGGTCGATTTGTTAAAAAATCTCAACAAACCGTATCTAAAAAGGGAAACATGGGTGCCTTTGGAAAGGATTGATGGAAAAATCAGGGTTCTTGTCGATGATCCGACGAACATACTCAAGCGGGATGCCATTGAAGGACTTTTAAAAACAAAAGCAATTAAATACGATGTCAGTTTTGCGGATGATATTATAAAATACATCGACAGGTTTTTTGCAAAATCACAAAATAACACCTCCATAGATGAAATAATTGGCAGATTAGAACAGGATGAAGAAGTTTTTGAAGAAGAAGAAAATGGTGAGCTCATCACCGAATCGCACAGCGTCATCATGCAGTTGGTTAATAAAATAATCGATGAGGCATATGCTCGCCGTGCTTCCGACATACATATCGAACCAAACACGGACACGAAAAGTGTAGATGTTAGATACCGTATTGACGGAGAATGTTCTCTCTATCAGACTTTGCCTTACAGCTACCGAGCTGCGGTTATTTCGCGTATTAAGATCATGTCCAACCTTGACATCACCGTCAAAAGACTGCCCCAGGACGGAAAAATCAAATACAAAAAAGCCGGTGATGAGGAAATTGAGCTGCGCGTCGCCACAATACCAACACAGGGCGGCGTGGAAGATATCGTCCTTCGAATTCTGGCTAAAGGCAAAACCATGCCATTGGAAGAGATGGCTTTGTCCAAAAGAAACTACTCTGAATTACTAAAAGTGATGGAACAACCCTACGGCATGATTTTATGCGTTGGACCTACCGGCTCCGGAAAAACTACCACCCTTCATGCCGGTCTCAAACATATCAATACTCCGGGCAGAAAAATATGGACGGCAGAAGATCCGGTGGAAATCACCCAACATGGCCTCAGGCAGGTGCAGGTTCAGCCGAAAATAGGCTTTGACTTTGCCGCGGCAATGCGTTCCTTCCTGCGCGCAGATCCTGACGTAATCATGGTCGGTGAAATGCGCGATTTTGAAACAGCCAAGATTGGCGTGGAAGCATCGCTTACCGGCCACCTTGTTTTAAGTACCCTGCATACCAACAGCGCACCGGAAACAATCGTTCGCTTGCTGGATATGGGTATTGATCCGCTTAATTTTGCCGATGCTCTGCTCGCCATCCTGGCACAAAGACTAGTGAGAACGCTTTGTACAAAATGCAAGGAATCTTATCACCCCACCAAAGAAGAATATGACGAAATTGTAGAAACTTACGGCAAAAATAATTTTGATAAATTGAACATACCTTTTACAAGCGATTTAACGCTTTACCGCCCTAAAGGTTGTAACATGTGTGATGGAACAGGCTATCATGGACGCATGGGCATACATGAGCTTCTTATTGCTTCAGACAATATCAAAAGGATGATTCAAAGACATGAAAGCGTCGAACAAATCCGGGATTTGGCTATCGAAGAGGGCATGACAACCCTTTTGCAAGACGGTATCCAAAAAGCACTGCACGGATATACAGACATGAAACAGGTAAGGCGCGTCTGTATCAAATAATTTTTTCTCATAAGTCAAGTAATATCGCTAAAGTAATCGGCCGAAAATACGTAAATTTCCGTATCTTTTTCTTTCCACGCTTGAGACGGCAAACCTGCTTTATGGCAGGTTTCCTGCAAAAAAGTTTGTCTGTCCATTTTATGCTCAGTGGCAACCTGCGGCAGCAACAAACCTGAATTATAACCGCGCACAACGTATAAACCGTGTCTTCCCACTTCAATTTCGTTGATATCGTTAATGCGCCTCAAAGGACTTAAAACAGAGACCTCGAAATTTAAATCTCTAAGTTCTTCCGGCTGCAGAGCAGGGAATCTGGGATCATGAAACGCCGCCGCGATTGCCATTTCCTGTACCGTTTCCCAAAGCGGTTTAACCGCTTTAATGTAACCTATACATCCGCGCAAGCGATTATGTTTTTTTATCGTCACAAACGCGCCCCTTTTTTCTTTAAGCACCGGTAAATCCACCGTGAATTTCGGCATTTCTCTATCCTGAACTTTGGCGGCAATTGTTTTTTTCACGATATCCAGCAGGACGTCTCTTTCTTTTTTAGTTAATTCCATTTTTATTCCCCTTGATAAATAAATCTCAACTAATCAATAATTCCTGCCATTATCAACATAAAAACCGCGGCACAATTTAGGGATTCTTTCTCCCTGTTTACAAATATTTTGCCGAACAAAACAAAATTCTTTTTTGCGCTGTAATTTTTTTATAGCTATCGATAGAAAACCGCCGACACATAGCCGACGACAGAACTTTTGTCACCGGTCACATCGCCGGAATTCGCGTATTTCATAATTTTCGACTTAACCGCACCTAATCCCCTTGTCGCCAGCATGGCCACAGCCATGGGGCCTCCGCCGCAAGCTTCGGTAGAGTCATTGCGTAAACTTACGAGCAATCCCTCCGCGTCTGCTTTTTCCAGATACCGTATGGCAACATCATCAAGTTTTTTTGCCTCGCGATAGTCGTGAAAATGAGACAAATCGGAACTGCCCACAACCAATACTTTCTTTTTACGTGCGACCTGATTTATGATTCGGGCAAGTTCTCGACATGTATTTTCGTTCTGATCTCCCATCACCAAGGGAACAAAGGAAAAATCGCCCAGCGCAATCTGCAAGAAAGGAAGTTGGATTTCAACAGAATGCTCCTGCATGTGAGCGGCGGGAATATCCTTAATTACGTTACTGGAAAAAATAATTTCACGAGCCGAAATCTCATCGACCGGAATAACGCCCAGAGGTGTTTCATAACCGCCCTGGGGGTAAACAGACACTCCGTGAAAAGCCACACGATGGCTTGGTCCGACAACAAAAACGGCATCATATTTTTCACCACGAATCAGTTTATAGGCATGCGCCGCGATTTGTCCGGAATACATATAACCAGCATGCGGCGAAATAAGAGCCAAAATATCACCGTCAATCCGCATATCCGGAACCAATTGGAAATAATCTTCAATGTCGCGGCGCAAAACATCAGGCCGCCCTGGATACCAAGAACCCGCGATTACCGATTTTCTAATTTCTTTTTTCATAAGAGAAATTTTTACTTAAAATGCCATATCGCGCCTTGCGGTGTATCCAAAACATCAACGCCCAACGCCAGAAGTTGATCGCGGATGGAATCCGCTTCCGCCCAATTGTTCACACTTCTGGCGGCATTTCTTTTGTCAATAAGCTCTTTTATTTTCTTTATCTCTGAACGTGTAACCTGTGTATCAAACTCAATAATCCCCACCACTTCATTGATACTTTTTAACGCCGTCAGTGCTTTTTGAGCATTGCTCTTGCCTATTAAGCCGTCAGCCAAGAGATTATTAATTTTCCCCATAAACTCGAAAATAACAGCCAGTGCGGCGGCAATGTTTAAATCGTCATCTAGTGCCGATTCGAATCCACTTCTAAGATCATATATCAGCTGATCCATGTCCGCAAAACCACCGTCTTCTTTTTCAATAGCGGCAAGACGAGAAATAAAGACATTAATTTTTTTGACCGTGTTTTTCGCCGATTTCAATGCTTCTTCCGTAAAACTAATGGGTTTGCGGTAGTTGATTCCCAGCAGAAAAAATCTGATATCCGCACCGCGATAACCTTTTTGTTTTAATTGTTTCAGCGTGATCGCGTTATTCAGTGAACGAGACATTTTTCGGCCATTGATCAAGACCAATTCGACATTGATCCAATAATTGGCCCCGGTTTGCCCGGACAACGCCTTGTTAATTGCCAGAATATTTTCTCCATGAGGGAACGTTTCGTCAACACCGCCTATGTTGATGTCATAAACCGGCCCCAGATACTTATTAGCAATGGCCGCGCATTCCAAATGCCAGGAAGGCCTTACGCTACCCCACCGAGTATTGTAATATATGCCTCTTTTCAATTCGTTCAGGTTGGCTCTTTTAAACAGCGCGAAATCCGCGGGGCTGTCTTTGTCGTAATCGTCGAGATCAATGGATTTACCCTGTCTGGTCTTCGATAAATCTACGTTGGAAAGAATGCCGTAATCGGACAATTTGGAAATATCAAAATAAACAGACCGTAGTTTTTCATAAGCAAAACTTTTTTCGGCCAGTTTATCAGCGATATTGAACATTTCTTCAATATTATCAGAGGCCTTTACGTAAATATTTTCTCTGCGGATATTTAAAAATTCCACATCTTCCAAGAATATTCCCGTATACTTGGCTGAATAGTCGGACAAATTCATGGCGGCTTTATCCGACCCTTTAATCGATTTATCCGTAATATCCACTATATCCACAACATGCTTTGCGGCGAAGCCTTTATAAGTCAAATAACGGCAAATCAGATCGGCCAGGACAAAGCGGCGGTAATTACCCAGATGAGGCGCATCGTGAACGGTGGGACCACAGGTATGTATGGTTACCTCACCGGCCTTGAGCGGTTTAAAAATGGTCTTCTGCCGTTTTATGACATTATAAAAGTAAAAGGAAGGAAGCTCTTCTTTAAATGTGTACAGCGGAGTGCTCAGGTATCTTTCACCGCTATCAGGAAAAATGACCACGATCAACCCTTCCGTCAGCTGCCTGGCTTTCTGAGCAGCTACAAACATAGCCGCCCCGGAACTCATCCCCGCCAATATGCCCTCTTCGCGGGCGAGCCTTCGCGCCGTTTCAAACGCGTCTTCGTCCAAAATATTTATTTTCTCATCCAAAAGGGCTTTATCAAATATCCCGGGACGATAAGATTCCTTCATATTTTTTAGCCCTTGAATCTTGTGCTTCAAATAGGGTTCAACACCTATGATTTTAATGCTCGGATTCAATTCCTTAAGGCGCCGGGAAATTCCCATGGCTGTGCCGGTTGTTCCCAGACTCGCAACAACCATGGTGACTCCACCATCAGTCTGCTGCCATATTTCTTGGGCAGTGCCGTAGTAATGAGCCGTAATATTGTCTTTATTGTTAAATTGATCGGTGCAAAAATATTTTCCGGGATTTTCCCGTAGCATTTTATAAACATATTCAATGGAGCCGTCCGTCCCCAAATTGGCCGGCGTAAAATACAATTGCGCCCCTAGAGCCTTGAGAATTTTTTTTCTTTCTTCGCTGGCCGACTCGGGCATTGCCAAGCACAACTTATACCCTTTTGCGGCGGCAATCATTGCCAAGCCTATTCCCGTATTACCGCTGGTGGCTTCTAAGATGATTTTCTGGGGTGTCAAATCCCCTCTTTCCTCCGCGCCTTTGATCATAAAAAAGGCGGTACGGTCCTTGATGGAGCCGCCGGGATTTGCACTTTCCAGTTTGGCGAATATCTTCACTTTCTTGTTAGGATTAAGCTTCTGAATCCCGACCAAAGGCGTATTGCCAATGGCATCAATTATATTTTTCCAGTTTTTATTCATATATTAAGGCCTGAATAACAACTCTTCTCTATTAAATTGGGGAAGCATGTAAAACTTATCGCGACAGGGAAAGACAAGCGAAACAAACTAGCTATCCATCTTCAGCCCGGGAATTTTAATAAATTGAACGCCTTCTTCCCTTAAGTTGTTTTCTTCTTGGGGAGTGGTCGTGCCTTTAATATTACGTTTCTCTTCCTCTCCAAAATGTATCTTCAAAGCAACTTCAGCGAATTTATCTCCTACATCTTCAAAATTTTTATCAATATATTGATGCAGAAGTTGCAGCGCTTTAAAAGGAGAAATTTCTTTTTCCCGAAGATTGTCCGCCACGCGAGAATCTTTACCCATAATCGTAATGGAAGAAGGAACAATTTCCACATTGCAGCTGTTGCAAACCGGACAGGAGATCAGCTTTTCTGAACTCTGCAAAACCCAAGACCGCCGGTCTTTAAACCACCCCTCAAATGTGTGGCCTTTTTCGCATTTTAAATCATAAATAATCACTTCTATCTTGTGTTCCTCTGCTTAAATTTGATTTTGCGTCATTTTAACACGTTGCCGTATAAAAAACAATCATCTAATAAAGCCTTCTAAAAAAACACATCTAATGGCAGCATAGTTTATGCATGAACGGAAAAAGTATTTTTAAATGAAATAAAAAAGTGGACATTTAGAAATAAA
>DIEW01000055.1:12231-45329 GCA_002418825.1 Syntrophaceae bacterium UBA5764
GTTCAAATCGCGCCATCCCGACCATCTTCAGTCAAAATATCAATGGTAACTTGCCTGCCTCAACCAATAAGAGCGGCCATTTTAAATATAGGCAGGTACATGGCGACAATCATTGTCCCCACAATACCGCCCAAGAAAACAATCATCAACGGCTCCATAAGCGTCATCATCGCGCTGACGGCGGCATCGACTTCATCATCATAAAAATCAGCGATTTTGCTCAGCATAGAATCAAGAGCGCCTGTTGCTTCACCTACGGCAATCATTTGAACCACCATTGGCGGGAACAAACCGGACGCTTCCAATGGTCCGGCGATGGATTCTCCTCCGCTGATACTTTGGCGCGTTTTAAGCAAAGCATCTTCCACAACAACATTTCCGGAAGTTTTACTCACAATGGACAATCCTTCCAATATCGACACACCTGAACTCAGCATTGTCGCAAGGGTACGGGAAAATTTAGCCACGGCGACCTTTTTGAGAAGCTCTCCCAAAAGCGGCATTTTTAGCAAAAGGGAATCGATGGCCCAACGTCCTTTTTCGATTTTATAAACTCTGTTATAAATAACGTAAATTAAAACCAAGATACTAAGGATGATCCACCAATAACTCTGGGCAAAGTCACTGGCGGCAATCATCACCGCTGTCAAAGGGGGCAACTCGCCGCCCATGCTTTCAAACATCCCTCGAAAAACCGGGATAACCTTGATGAGCAACAGAGCAACTACTCCTAAAGAAATAAGTAAAATGGACGCCGGGTAAACCATGGCGCCCTTGACCCTGCTTTTGAGCTTCATAGCTTTTTCCATGTAATTGGAGAGACGTTCCAAAACAACATCGAGAACGCCGCCTGCCTCTCCCGCCGCAATCAAATTTGTAAAAAGCTCGTCAAATACTTTAGGATATTTTTTTAGCGCATCGGTTAAGCTAGTGCCTCCCTCTATATCTTCCTTGATTTCCCTGATGATTTTGGCAAAAGCTTTATTGCTTTCCTGCTGCGCCAGGAGATCCAAACACTGAATGAGCGGAAGACCGGCACTAATCATCGTGGAAAAAACCCGGCAAAACACAACCACATTCTTTTCCTTAACTTTGCCCGCCAGGAAAGGCAGGTATTCGGCCAGATCTTTAGGCTTTTTTTTGATCTCCAGGGATTTAAAACCCTGACGGCGTAAAAACGTACGCACGGCAAGTTCATCAGCCGCTTCTATCTCGCCTTTTTTCAACTCGTCTTTTCTTGTCACTCCTTCCCAGAGATAAACCGGCATGCTAAATCCTTTCTTTATGAAAAAAGATTTTTTGATCCGCATTATAAGCTATCTCAAAACCAAACTCAACCCGGTTAGAGATTAATTTCAAAAGTAGTATTGTTCTTAATATTTCGCCGCCTCGCTGCGCCGGCGAAATATTTCATACAAAATAATACCTGTGGCGACAGCAACATTAAAGGAGTCAAAACTACCAGCCATGGGAATACTCAATAAAAAATCACATTTCTTTCTCAACAGCGGCCTGATTCCCTTTGCTTCCCCACCCAAAAGAAGAGCGGTGGAACAATTAAAATCCACCTCTCTCAAATCTTTACCTCCGCGAGCTTCGGCACCAAAAACCCAAAAACCTTTTTCCTTCAAATAGTCAACGGTTCGGGACAAATTACCAACTCTCGCCACAGGTATTTGCAGTGCACCGCCGGCGGAAGCCTTGATAACCGCCGCCGTCACTGGCGCCGCCCTGTCCGCAGGAATTATCACTCCGTTAGTGCCCAGACAATAGGCACTGCGGATTATTGATCCAAGATTCTGCGGATCCATAATGTTATCGAGGATTAAAACAAGATCAAATTTTGAAAATTTACTGCGTTTTTTAAGTAATTCATCTAAATTGCAGTAAGCGTACGATTTGCAGATGCCCACAACACCTTGATGATTTTTATTACCGGTGAGTTTATTCAACTCTTGCCGATTTTTTATTTCCACCGGAATATTCTTTTGCCGCGCAACAGTTACTATTTCTCCCGCGGCTGAATCATCACGGCCCGAAGAAACATAGAGTTTCACTAATCCCGAATCTGGCTGGCACAAAAGAATTTTAATAGGATTAATGCCGTAAACCTTTTCCACCCCGTGCCCTTTTGTTGCAATTTATCGATTGTTATCTCGCGGCAAGACCTTCCGCAATTTCCTGAGTAATTTGACGGCAAGCCTCCAGCGGCTTTGCCGCAGCGCGTATCGGCCTGCCAACAACAATATAATCGGCACCAGCGCTTATCGCCTCATAAGCGCCAAGCGTCCTTTTCTGATCGTCCGTGTCTGTTTTGTTTCCCCCGCTGCGTATGCCCGGCGTTACAATAATAAAGTTGTCTCCCAGCTTGTTCCGCAGTTCATAAACATCCTGGGGAGAAGCAACCACGCCCGTCGCCCCCGCAGTAATCGCCATTCGCGCAAGATCAACGACCAATTTCTTGGCCTTCTTCCTAAATCCTATTTCCAGCAGGTCACGGTCATCCAAGCTAGTCAGAACAGTTACCGCCAAAATATCAGGCTTTGTTGTTTTCCATTCATCGGCGCAAGCGTGAGCGGCCGAAACTGTTTCCCTGATCATTTTGCTGCCGCCTGAAGCATGAACATTAAACATATCCACGTCGAGCTTCACCACAGCACGGGCCGCCTGAGCAACTGTATTGGGGATATCATGAAACTTAAGATCTAAAAATACTTTGCCGCCTCTTTGCTTTATTGCCTTTATAATCTTTGGCCCCACGGCGCTGAAAAGTTCCTTGCCTACCTTAAACATGCCCACCTGCCCCGAAAGCAATCCTATCCACGACAGGGCTTCATCATAGCTGTGGACATCAAGCGCAAAAATTAATCTTTCGCTTGCTTTTTTACTCAAGGTAATCTTCATCGCCGATAAACTCAGTATTGTCCGGAATCGGCTTGAAATCTTCTTTTGTTCCGTTCAGATATTCCGGACGCGCGTAGACGACTTTTCCCGCAGCTATTTCCCGCAGCGCCAAAACGATTTCCCTGTTTTTGCTATCCAGCAATGGTTTTGCACCTTTCAACAGTTGACGCGCACGCTGCGATGCCAACGATACCAAACCGAATCTGGTTCTCGCCACATTTAAAGAATCTTCCACCGTAATTCTTGCCATTTAAAACTGCCTCCCGAATGGTTATTTCTGCATAAATTTTTTTATTTCGTCAGACAAAATTTCTTTCCTGCACTTTTCAGCAATATAAATAGAATGCAATTGTTTTACCGCTTCTTTCAAATCCTTATTGAAAATCACATAATTATACCATGAAATTTCCTTTAATTCACTCTCGGCCTGAGCAAGGCGGGCCTGAATTACTTCCTCGCTTTCATGACCTCGTTTTTTCAGGCGTTTCAGAAAATCATCCCGTGAAGGAGGTAACACAAAAACAAAAACACCGCCTCGGTATATTTTTTTTATTTTTTTCGCGCCCCGCGGCTCCAAATCTAGAAGTAAATCTTTTCCTGTTTGAAGATACTTGTCCACGGTCTTTCGTGATGTTCCATACAAATGGCCAAAACTTTCCACCCATTCGACAAATTCACCGCGTTTAACACGCTGCAGAAAGTTTTCGCGGGAAATGAAATGATAATCTTTCCCGTTCACTTCCTGCGGCCGCGGCGGGCGGGAAGTGTAAGAAACGGAAAAATTCAATTGCGGACAAATATCAAGTAACCCCTGACAAATGCTGCTCTTACCCGCACCCGAAGGCGCGGAAACAACCAAGAATAATCCTTGTTTCATAAATTCACTCTATGTTTTGCGTCTGTTCACGCAATTTGCTCATTTCGCTTTTTGCTTCAATCACCCAATGGGCTATTTCCAGGTCATTGCTTTTTGCACCGATTGTATTGATTTCCCGGTTCATCTCCTGCAAAAGAAAATCAATTTTTTTCCCCTCGGCGTCATCACTGAGCAAGAGTTCATCAAATTGTTTGACATGGCTTTGCAATCGTACGATTTCCTCTGTTATGTCTGATCTTTCTGCCATGATGGCCACTTCTTGGGCCAAGCGGGCATCATCCAGCGAATATCCCGCTGCCAGTTCTCTGATTCTATCCGTCAACCGCTTCTGGTATTCCACAACAACCTGCGGCGCGCGCGATTTAATCACGGCGACAATTTTCTTAACCATACCGAGTCGCTCTTGCATATCCTGATACAGCACGGCCCCCTCATCCTGCCGCATTTTTACCATCATTGCCAGTGCTTCGCGTAGAGTGTTATCCACCGCCTCAAGCAGCTCCGCACTCAATTGTACCTCTGTTGACACAACAAAAATGTCGCGAAAGGAAGCCAAGGTTTTCAGCGATATATCCTCAAGCAAGCCGAATTCTGTCTTAAGCCTGTTGAGAGCATCAAAATAACCGCGGGCCGCTTCCATATTGAAATTAACTTTCATGTTATCCGCGTTTTCACTTTCCAGCTTGATGTTAACTTCAATACGTCCGCGTTTGCATTTCTCCGCGATTTTCTTTTTTAATTCCGTCTCCAGGTGAAACAACACGGAAGGTAGACGCATGGATAATTCCAGAAATCTGTGGTTCACGGATTTCATTTCTGCAGAAATTTTTATTCCCTGCAAAACCGTCTCTGCCCGACCGAAACCGGTCATACTTTTAATCATCAAATCACCTTCCGAGCCGTGAGAATTAACGGTTGTTCTTGTTTTAATTGCAATAAGTACTTTGCCCTGATTTTACCGAACATGGCAATTTGCTTTTCTTCGGCATAATCGGCGTAAGTCCATGGCAGGGAGGTAAATTTCCCTTTCTGAAAAATCAATGTCAAATCAGCGTAAATACCATCGCGCAAATACGGCCGGTGCGTGAAGCCCTTCCCCGTAGCCAGAATCAGATGGGCGGCGGCAATATAACCGGGATCGATATTTACCTGGCGCTGTTTATTTTTAGCTGATTTTCCCTCAACCTCGTTTGTTGCCAATTTGATATCCGGTAACATTTCTGCCTTGATTAATTTTTCCATCGTCATAAAGCGACGGAAAAGATTCCCTCCCATTTCCGAACAATAATAGTCCGTATAATCAAAGGACATTTTTGCGCTAATGTAATCCGGCGGACCGTAATAACGCGACAGAGTATTTATCGTTTCGTTCAAAAGCCCTTCCTCCCCGGCCAAAATGCTAAAAATCAACTTGACCGGCTGGGCTGGCATTGGGTTGCTCATATCGCTCTAATCAACTCTTCCCGCGAAACGGTTGATGTTCCGATTTTTCCCACAACAATGCTCGCCGCCAGATTGGCCAGGCATGTGGCTTCCTTCAGATTGGCTTTCGCCGCCAGGCAAAGCGCGAGCACGCCAATCACCGTATCCCCCGCGCCGGTCACATCATATACTTCCTTCGCCTGCGCCGGAAAATACGTATGAACGATCCTGCGACCATTTTCGAAAAGGCTCATCCCCTCCTCGCCCCTCGTGACGAGCATCGCCTGAAAGTTATGCCTTCTCAAGATAATATCACTTAACCGTTCCAGGTCATCACCGTTGCTTATTTCCATGCCGGCAGCCCGTTGCGCTTCATGGTGATTCGGCGTTATTATATCCGCCCCTTCATAGAGGAAAAAATTGCTTTGTTTGGGATCAACACAAATTAAAACTCCCGAGCCCTTTACTATATCCCTTATGCCCGCAACAAGAGTCTGGGAAACAACACCCTTATTGTAATCGGAAACAATAATAGTGCCAATCTTATGGCGCAGGGATCCGATATATTCCAAAATTTTCTTAGTTTCTGCCGGAGATATCGATTTTTTGCTTTCTTTATCAAAACGCACTACCTGCTGTCCATGTGCGACAATCCTTGTTTTAAGAGTTGTCGGCCTTTTTTTATCCACGATAACCCCACCTGTTTCAATTTTTCTCTGATTTAGTTCCTTAAGAAAAACCTTACCGATACTGTCCGTACCGATAACTCCGGTAACATAAGCTTTGCCGCCCATCGTGTAAATGCTGTTGAGTACATTGGCGCACCCGCCCAGCATGATGCTGTCTTTTTGCACATCGACGACGGGAACCGGCGCTTCGGGAGAAATACGCGAAACCTTCCCCCAGATAAAATGATCAATCATTATATCGCCGACAACCAGCACCGCCGTGCGGGAAAAATCAGCAATAATTTCCATCGCTCTTTTTTTTGATAAAATCCGCTGCACTTTAAGAAAACTCCCCAAATAAACCGCTTGTATAAATTAAAAAAGCGCCTGTGCGCCCAAGTAATAAAAAGCGCCGTAATACTATTACTAAGGCTTTAATTTGTCAAATAATTTTCCAAAGAATCTTTTATTTTTGTTGACGACAGTTTGATTTATTTCTCGCAATCTTCTGACAAAGAATGCGTATTGGACGTCGAACATGGTATTGCCTAATTCATAAAACCATGGCACAAATTACCAGCCGCACTGAAAAAGTGTTATCGGCGCTGCCGTAAGAAAAGGAGGTTAAATGCTGAATATTGAACAGTTCCGTCATGGTGACAACTTGGCTTATCTTGTTTATGGAAACACGCAGGCTATAGCCGTCGACGGCGTCAGCTGGCAAAAAATTCTTTCCTTCCTGGAAAAAAATAATCTGATCCTTTCTGCTGTCGCCAACACTCATCAACATTTTGACCATACTTCGGGCAATAATCACCTGTTAAAAGCGACAAAGGCAGAACTTCTAACTTATGCCGCTTTAACCGACGGCAAGGGATTCAATATCGATGATGAAAAAATCACTGTTTACCGGACACCGGGACATACGGACGATTCCGTCTGCTTTTCCGCGGGGAATGCTCTTCTTACCGGTGACACGTTATTTAACGCCACCATCGGCAATTGCTTTTCCGGAAACCTGAAAAGTTTTTATCTTTCCATTAAGCGCCTGATGACCTTGCCGAACGAGACAATCATTTTTGCCGGACACGACTATGTTCGTGATTCCGTTATTTTTGCCCGCCGTTTGGAACCGGACAACAAAGAAATCGAAAAGTTCTGGAATTCATATAATACCGAATGCGTTTATTCAACAATGGCCGCTGAACGTAAAATTAATCCTTACCTGCGTTTCAATGAAGAACCAATTGTAAATCTTCTGAAAAAAATGAACTTGCCTCACGACACGGAATGGGAACGTTGGCAATCGCTGATGTCCATAGAATAAATTCATTTGCTTTCGCTTTCCGCGAGTCCCGTTATTTGCAAAAATAACTTTTGCCATCGTCTTCTTATAAAACATAAAGCGTGGTGAATAAACAGTATTGACTTCAACAATATAATCAAGTAAAAAAATAAAACAATTTAAGAAGGGGCTTTTATGATCCGTTCAGCACTTTTAGTTACAGTAGGTGTCGGCATAACGGCTTTTATGTCTTTTTGGGCGGTAATTTTTTCAATTCTTCCCAACTCCGACGACAGGATACACAAAATAGCCATTCTTTGGAGCAAAATTTTACTTTTTATATGCAATACCAAAGTCGAAGTGATCGGCAGGGACAATCTGAAAACCGACAGACCATATGTTCTCATGGCCAATCATCAGAGTGATTTCGATATATTAATAACCCTTGCCCATCTTCCCGGGCAATTCCGCTGGTTGGCTAAAAAAGAGCTTTTTAACATCCCCGTTTTTGGGGCGGCAATGAAAAGCGCCGGATATATTTCCATCGACCGGCAAAACAGAGAAAAAGCCATGCAGAGTTTGGATGAGGCCGCGTTGCGCATACGCAACGGAAAATCGGTAATGACTTTTCCCGAAGGCACCAGAAGCCGTGACGGAGAAATCAAAGCGTTCAAGCAAGGAACTTTTTATCTCGCCATTAAATCCGGTGTGCCCATCCTTCCCATCACCATCATCGGCAGCGGTCAAATTATGCCTAAAAGATCGCTCCGTGTTCGTCCGGGAAAAGTTAAACTGATCATCGACAAACCCATTGACGTGAGAGGGTATGGCATCGAAAACAGACGAGAACTAATTGAAAACACCAGGGATACAATTATCAAAAATTATGATTACTGGCGGGAAGCCGGTACCGCTGTCATCAAAGACATAGAAAAGGAATCCTCTTGAATCTTACTACCGCGGTGCTTTTAGGAATTGTTCAGGGCATTACCGAATTATTTCCTGTGAGCAGTTCCGCGCACCTTGTCATCCTCCAGAGTTTTTTCCCGGACTTTCGACAACCAGGCGTCGCTTTTGATGTGGTGGTGCATCTGGGAACGCTTGCCGCCGTAATCGTTTATTTCCGCAGCGAAATATGGAATATGGCGAAATCAATCCTGCCCCAAAACATAACGGCCTCACCTCCGGAAACGGAAAACGATTTTCGTGCCGCCCGAAAACTTCTGGCGCTAATTATTATCGGTACGATACCCGCCGCTTTTTTTGGTTTTCTCTTTCAGGAAAAGATTCACGCTATATTCGATTCCGCCCGGATGGCGGCATTTTTTTTAATCATTACCGGATTACTTCTTTTCTTTTCCGACAGAGTTGGAAGCACGCCGCGCGGTGAAAAAGAAATGAATATCACCGACGCTATTTTAATCGGCCTCGCGCAAAGCGTCGCCCTTCTGCCCGGCATTTCCCGTTCCGGCGCAACAATATCCGCGGGCGTTTTCCGCCACATAAACAGAACCGCTTCAGCGCGTTTTTCTTTTTTGCTTTCGCTGCCGACGATATGCGGTGCCGCTATTTTGGAATCACCTTATCTTAAACACATCTCCCCGCAGGAAATATTTTCATACACTGCTGGTTTCCTCTGTGCCGCTTTGGCGGGACTTGTTTCGCTCAAACTTTTCTTTCTCATCATCCGTAAAGCCCGGCTGAAATATTTCGCCTACTACTGTTGGGCACTTGCCCTATTCACGCTGCTTGTCAAATCTTATTTTTTCTGAAATAATTGGTTTACTGGCAAAACACTTATAATATACGCGCAAAATGGAAGAAAAAACGAAAACCAACAAAAGAAACCAGGAAATAAAGGGGGTACTTTTCCTCGCCCTCACCATTTTTTTCCTGCTTTGCCTTGTGTCCTACCACCCGGAAGACCCTTCTTTTACTCATTTTGTTGCCGGCGGCAAAGCAACACATAATTTTACCGGCTTTATAGGTTCTTACACTGCCGATTCTTTGCTTCGTCTCTTGGGTTTCAGTTCTTTCCTGTTACCGATACTGTTTTTATTGCTTGCTTTAAAATATTTTTTAAGACCTGCTTTTATTATAAAGAAGGGCCGCGTTTTGGGTTTTATCGTTTTCGTTCTTACGGTCGCCGGTCTTCTTTCTCTTATTTTCAACAGCGGCGTGCCTATCCGCGGCGAAACACTGAAGGCCGGAGGTCTCCTCGGTTCCATAATCGTAAAAATTCTTTTATACTTCTTTAACAAAGCTGGAACGTATATCATCTTACTTGTTTTATTTATCATAACATTAATTTCCCTGGTCGAATTTTCCCTGGTTTCGTTAACCGAACGCTTTTTCCAATCTTCTTTTAATATTTTTTCCTTGATTAAGGAGCACATGGTGAAATCTTTCAGTTTTATTTTCCTTAAATTAAGGAAACAAAAAAAGTCGGAGCCGATTATTGAAAAAGTTGCGCCGGTGTCAAAAAAAACCAGGCCTAAGAAAATTGAACAGGCTCGTTTAGATTTCGCCAAAACAGCGGACAATAGCAAATATCAGCTTCCCACCATAGCTTTGCTGGACGATGTTCCGCACAAAGATAGCCGCGTCAAACGGGACAGTCTGGTTACCAATTCGCGCATCTTGGAAAAAAAACTGGCTGACTTCGGTGTGGAAGCAAAAGTAGTGGAAGTTACGCCCGGACCGGTAATCACGATGTACGAAGTGGAGCCGGCCTCCGGAGTTAAAATCAACAGAATAACTAATTTGGCCGACGACCTGGCGCTGGCCCTAATGGCACCCAGCATCCGCATCATTGCGCCGATTCCCGGAAAATCGGTTATCGGTATTGAAATTCCCAATCTAAAGCGTGAGCATGTTTTTCTCAAAGACGTTCTGGATAACGAGGAATTTATGGATTCTTCTTCCAAACTTCCCATTGCTCTGGGCGTAAATTTTGTCGGTACACCGGTTATCGCCGATTTGACCAAAATGCCGCATTTGCTTATTGCCGGCACCACTGGCTCAGGCAAAAGCGTCGCGCTCAATGCGATGATTTGCAGCATCCTTTTTAAAGCCCGCCCTGACGAGGTAAAATTCCTTATGATTGACCCGAAAAGACTGGAGCTTTCCTCCTACGGCGGCATTCCGCACTTAATACATCACGTTGTCGTCGATGCCAAAAAGGCTTCGCAGGTATTGCGCTGGACAGTGGAGGAAGTCGAAAGACGATACAGAGTAATCAGCGACGTGGGCGCGAAAAGTATCGACTTCTACAATGAGTTAATCGCCAAGGGGGCAAAAAGCAAAACTTTTCGCGAAACAAAGGAACAGCAATCCGAACCGTTAGATAAAGCTGAAAATATCTCAGGCGGCCTGGCCGGAAGCGAGCAGCCGATAAATCATGTCAAGCTGCCCTATATCGTCATCGTTATCGACGAGCTGGCCGATTTAATGATGGTCGCCCCGCGTGACGTGGAAGAATCACTGACAAGGCTGGCACAGATGGCGCGCGCGGCAGGCATTCATCTGATTATCGCCACACAGCGTCCATCCGTAGATGTTATCACCGGCTTAATTAAAGCCAACTTCCCCACGCGCATATCGTTTCAGGTATCTTCAAAAATAGATTCGCGCACGATAATCGATCAGCAGGGGGCGGAGCAACTGCTCGGCGCCGGCGATATGCTGTTCATTCCGCCCGGCACCTCCAAGCTTTCCCGCATTCACGGCGCATACGTTTCAGACAAAGAAATTTCGCGGATTGTCGATTTCATCAAACTGCAGGCCCAGCCGCTATACGACGCTTCCATTGAGAAATTCCAGGCGACCGCCGCGCATTCTCAGCGGGAGGACGATGATTATGACGAAAAATACGACGAAGCCGTGGCCTTAATCAGCGAATTGGGACAGGCCTCCATATCGTTGATTCAACGTTACATGAAAATCGGCTACAACCGTGCGGCGCGTATCATCGAACAGATGGAGCACGAAGGCATCGTCGGTCCATCCGACGGTGTAAAACCCAGGAAAGTTCTCATTCGAAAGCCTCCCCGTTGAAAAAACCAAACAAAAACAAAATTTATATTATCAGCCTGGGTTGCCCGAAAAATTTGATTGACTCGGAAGTAATGGCGGGACTTTTGAATAAATCCGGTGACATACGGCTGATGCGGACGCCGGAAAAGGCGGACACAGTCATCGTCAATACCTGCGCCTTTATTGAACCGGCCAGAGAAGAATCCATCGAAACCATCTTGACTCTGGCGCAGCAAAAGAAAAAGGGGGGAAGCGAGTTCAGATTGATTGTTGCCGGATGTCTGGCGCAACGCTACGGCAAAGAACTTCTCGACGAGATCCCCGAGGTTGATTTATGCATCGGCACGGGAGAAGTAAACAACATTGTAAGGCATGTAAATGAACTGAAGAAAACCGCTTTCCGGCGTGCCAGCGTAACCGGCAGGCCAGCGTTCCTGATGAACTATCGCCACCCGAGAATACTTTCCGCAAAAACCGCCACAGCTTATCTGAAAATTTCCGACGGTTGTTCAAACCATTGTTCTTACTGCATTATACCTTCGTTGCGCGGCAGAGCCCGCAGCCGGCTACCGGAAGATATTTTGCGCGAAGCGGAAAATCTGGCAAAAAAAGGCATTAAGGAAATCGTCATCACCGGTCAGGATACAACCGCTTACG
Source organism: Syntrophaceae bacterium UBA5764 (assembly GCA_002418825.1). Lineage (GTDB taxonomy): Bacteria > Desulfobacterota > Syntrophia > Syntrophales > Smithellaceae > UBA4810. The sequence goes on from DIEW01000055.1 coordinate 24,080, forward strand.
GCAAAGATTTAAAAAGCCACCCGCGATTATCTGAACTTTTAAAAAATATGGAGCAGATTAAAGGAATCAAGTGGATTCGCCTTCTTTACGCCCACCCGGCACACATCACCAAAGATACACTGGAGGTTATCGCGGCGGGAAATAAAATTTGTCACTATATTGATTTGCCTATTCAGCACATCGATGACGATATTCTCCAAGCCATGAACCGTAAAGTCGACAGCACGAAAATAAAAAAAATAATCGCCCAGGCCAGGCAAATTATTCCCGGTTTGGCGCTGCGAACTTCCCTGATTGTCGGCTTCCCCGGCGAAACACAAAAAAAATTTGAAAAATTATTGGACTTTATGCGCGAAACCAGATTTGACCATCTCGGTGTTTTTACCTATTCGCGCGAAGAAGACACGGCCGCGGCAAAAATAAAAACGCAGATATCCGAAAAAGAGAAGGAAAAACGGCGGGACTTACTCATGACTGAGCAGGCTGCCATATCTCACTCCTTAAATGCAGAGTTAATCGGCACCACACAGGAGGTGCTGATTGAAGAAAAAAGCGACCACCCGCATTACGGTTTTATCGGCAGGTGCCGCAGGCAGGCCCCCGAAATTGACGGCGTTACCTATGTAAAAAATACCGGCGCCAAAATCGGCTCTTTAATAAAATGTAAAATTTTCGCCGGCGATGATTATGATCTATTCGGAGAAATTGTTTAAGCAAAAACTCGTTTGACAATCCGACGCATATTAAAATATATTCATTTCCACATCTCCCAAAAGAGGAAATTATCATGCAAATTCAGGAAGTATTTTCCGCTTATAAAAAAGACCTGCAAGAAGTGGAAAGAAACCTAAACAAACACATAACTTCAGACGTAAAACTGATTCCCGATGTTTCACGTCATTTGATTGACAGCGGAGGCAAAAGATTCCGCCCGCTGCTGTTATTAATCTGCGGCGCGCTTTGCGGCTACAAAGGAAAAAACCGCTTTCCCATGGCCACCGTCATGGAATTTATTCATACCGCCACACTGCTGCACGACGATGTTGTTGACCAGGCCGTTATGCGACGCGGCAAAATCTCCGCCAACAACATCTGGGGAAACGCCGCGAGCGTTCTGGTGGGCGACTTTCTTTATTCCAAATCTTTCACTTTAATGACAGAAATCGGAAATTTGGCCATCATGAAAATGATGTCGGATGTGACCAACATCATGTCGGAGGGCGAAGTTTTTCAACTCATGAAATGCGGCGATGTCAATCTCACCGAAGAAGAATATTTAACGATCATTCATAAAAAAACGGCGGTGCTGATTTCCGCCGCCTGCGCCTCAGGCGCGATTCTCGCGGGCGCATCCGAAGATAAAGTTACCACGCTGGCGCATTTCGGCCACAACCTCGGCATGGCTTTTCAGATGACGGATGACACACTGGACTACATGGCCAAGGAAAAAGATTTCGGCAAAGCCATCGGTAAGGATCTGGAAGAAGGCAAAATGACCCTGCCGCTGATTTACGCCCTGAGAAAGGCCAAGCCGGCGGAGAGAAAAATAATCAAAGAAAAAGTGGCGCGCAGAAAATTATCCCAAAAATCACTGAAAGAAATTTTAATCTTTATCCAGAAACACGGCGGCATTGATTATGCGATGCAATGCGCGGGAAAATATATCAGCGATGCCAAACTCATGTTGAGTGTTTTTCCTGAGAGCATCCAAAAAAATCAGCTTTTTGCGGTAGCTGATTATATTATTTATCGCCAAACCTGAGCATTAAAATCAAATCACCACCGGCGCGTAATAACAGTCATCAACTTCGCCCGCACGGTCTTTTTTTAAAGCGGCTGGCAGATACTCCATAATATCCCGCGCGGTGATGCCGTCCATGCCTTTTTTTTCGGCAGCTAAATCTCCCGCCAGACCATGCAGGAACACGCCCTTGCGCGTTGCTTCGTGCGGCTTCAATCCCAGGCCATACATCGCCGCGATGCAGCCGGTAAGCACATCGCCGGAACCGGCACTGGCCATGCCCGCGTTACCACTTAAATTAACAAAAACTTCTCCCTCGGGATAGCCAATCAGGGAATGCGCGCCTTTTAACACTATTATGCTGTTGAGATTTTTTGCCGCTTCCTGCAATATCGCAATCTTATTTTTATCAATTTCCGCCACGGATTTGCCGCTAAGACGCGCCATTTCGCCCGGATGCGGCGTGAGAATCGTCGGAGACTTTCTTTCCCGCAAAATGCCCACATCCATTGCCATCGCGGTAAGGCCGTCACCGTCAATGAGCAGGGGCTTTTTGATTTCCGCCGCCAATTCCCTGACCAGTTGAGTTGTTTCTTCCTCCAAAGACAAGCCCGGACCAACAACGACCATGTCTGTTTTTGCCGCCATCTCCAGCAGTTTCTTTTTGTTTTTCAGCGCGATGCTTCTGGCAGGGGTTTCTTCCTGCGGCAGGTAAACAATTTCTCTGCCCTTGACCGCCAGCTTCCCAATCATTGATGCAGGCGCGGCAAGCCTCGCGTAGCCGCCGCCGGATTTCATGAAGGACATGACCGCAAAATAAGGCGCGCCGTAATAACTGGCCGCGCCCGCGATAAACAAAACATCACCAACTGAGCCCTTGTGCGCCTGAGCGGCTCTTCCGGGCAGAGGCACATAATCATTTGTGGCAATTTTGAGAGAACCGCTTTGCGTAAGAGAAAGCGGAAACGAAATGTGTGCAACGTAAAGCTTACCGCACAGTTCAAACCCCGGATAAAGCATATTGCCGATTTTCGGCAGGCCAAAAGTCACGGTATAATCGGCGCTCACCGCCTCGCCTAAAATCTGGCCGGTATCGCCGTTAACACCCGAGGGAATATCCAAAGATAAAACTTTCTTTTTGCTTTTATTTATGAGCGCGATTACATCCGCCGCCAGTCCGGTTACTGGCCGATCCAGCCCCGTACCGAAAATCGCGTCGATTATCAAATCACAGTACGCCGCGTCTTTTTTCGCCTCGACTGTTTTTTGCAGCGTGTAAACTTCCACGGGCAGTTTTTCCAATATGGCCATGTTGGTTCGGGCGGCACCTTTAACTTTTGCTTTGTCTCCCAGCAAAAAAACTTTTACCTTGCCGCCGCCGGAATGAAGCAGGCGCGCCACGGCCAGACCGTCGCCGCCGTTGTTACCCGTGCCGCAGAAAATAACAGTTTTTTTACCGGCTATACCTATCTCTTTTTGCACTAAATGAACTGAAGCCAGTGCGGCATTTTCCATAAGTATTTCTTCGGCAATACCTAAGGTCTCGATACAGTAGCGATCCATAAACCGCATTTCTTCAACACTGGATATTTTCATGGCGGTCCCCCAATACAAACTATTTTGCGCGAGACACAAGTTTGTAGTAATATTACATTTACTTAAAGTATTTGCCAACTACATTTTTAAAAAGATTTTTGAAGCATTTTATGCAAACAATGCGCGATGCCATCAAAAAACGGTTTTCCTGCCGCACATATTCGGACAAGCCCATAGAAGAAAAAATCCGGCAGCAGCTTGCCTTAATTATCAACGCAACACACGAGGGCCCTTTCGGCAACAGACCGCTATTCAGGCTGCTGAACACAAAACTTATCACTATCGCGCAGTGGCGGGAAATGGCCACGTACGGCGTCATCAAAGGCGCGCGAAATTATCTGGCCGGCATTATTCGTCCCGGCCATATGGCCATGACGGATTACGGCTACTGCAAGGAAATAATTATTCTGCAGGCAACATTGCTGGGGCTAGGCACCTGCTGGCTGGGCGGCACTTTTCAGGCCGGCGTCTTTGCCCAAGCGGCAGGTCTACAAAAAGGTGAACTTATGCCCACGGTAACGCCGCTGGGATATCCAGCCAAAGAAAAATCGCTGATAGAAAAAATTATGCGCCGCCTTGCCGGCTCCGATCGCAGAAAACCATGGGAAGATATTTTCTTCATTGACGTTTTTTTCAAACCTCTGCCCAGGGCCGCTGCCGGAAAATATCGTGAAGCATTGGAGAATCTGCGCCTTGCGCCATCCGCTTCCAACAAGCAGCCCTGGCGGGTTTTATATGACACGAAGCTCAATATCTTTCACTTTTTCCTTAAGCGATCGCTGCAATATAAAATGTTGGGAATAGCCCATCTGCAGGATATTGACATGGGGATTGCCATGAGCCACTTTGAAATTACGGCGCGCGAAACGGGAATGGCCGGCGCATGGACAGTTAAAGCGAAAGCGCCGAAGGAAAAAACACTTGATTACATCATCAGCTGGCAACCGGAAAACTAAAAGTACCGTCAACTAATTTTGAGAACTTTGGCTCCTCTGATCTTGCCCTCTTTCAGCTCCATGAGGGCGCGATTAGCTTCCCGTAAGGGATATTCTGTCACCTCCGGTATAAGCGGAATTTTGATGGCAAGCTCCAGAAACTCTGTGATATCCCGTCGCGTCACGTTCGCCACGCTTTTAATCTCCTTTTCCTGCCAAAGATGTCGCGCATAATCCAGTTTCTGGAAATATTCTTTATCCGTTTCTTCCTTACGTATGGCGTTGACCACCAACCGGCCTGCCGACTCCAGATTTTTGAGCGCTTCCACAACAGGCTTCCAGATCGGCGTCGTATCAATTATGGAGTGAAGTTTGTGCGGAGATTCATCGTCCGTGTCCCCCGCCCAGGCCGCGCCCAACTCCAAAGCAAAATTACGTTCACGCTCGGAACGGGCAAAAACAAATATCTGACTGTGCGGGTAAAGATATTGAAATAATTTCAAAACCAGATGGGCAGAGGCCCCGAATCCCGTCAGTCCCAGCCGCTGGCCGTCAGTAAGGTTGGCCAGTCTCAGCGAGCGATAGCCTATGGCGCCGGCACATAAAAGAGGCGCCGCCTGCGAACTCGTGAAATTTTCCGGTATGAGAAAAGCGTAATCCTGATTGATTTTAAGATATTCGGCGTAACCGCCGTCTGCATCTCGCCCCGTCGCTTTAAAATCGGCGCAGAGATTTTCAATGCCGCTGCGGCAAAAAGAACACTCTCCGCAGGAGCTGTAAATCCAGCCAACACCTACGTGCGCGCCTGGCTTGAACTTCCTTGCTTTTTTGCCGCGCTCTACAACCTTGCCCGCAATCTGATGCCCGAGGATTACGGGAAAACGGGGCGGGGGCGTTCGTCCTTCAATCTCATCAAGTTCGGTGTGGCAAACGCCGCAGGCGGATACTTGAACAAGGATTTCCTCGCTTCCGACAACAGGCACAGGAACTTCCACCTGTTTCAACGGCTGAGGGTTTTCTTTTAAACTGGTTATTCCCTCCAAAATCAGGGCTTTCATTGAGTACAAACCGAAAAATATTTTTCAACCTTTAAAAACCGCAGGCAAATCCAAAGGCACTTCAACAGGGCTGATGTATTCGGTGACGACATCCTTCCTGCCAGCGATTTTCAGTTTTTCAAATAAAAAGGAGAACTGCTTTTCCAGCTCAGTACCTATTCCATCGCGCGTTGCGGCGGGCAAATGCCAGAGTTCCAATTTGAAAGGGCCTAACGCTTTCTTCCGTGTTTTATAAATAAACTGTTCTTCGGTATCTTTTTCTTTCCACTCGTCTTTCAAGTTAGTCTTTATATATTTATATATTTTTTCCCGCAAATCGCCGGGAAATTTTTTACTTTCATAAATCATGTTTTGGAAACCGGTTGCCAGATGTATTTCTGCCGTGCCAACCGACGGGAACCTGTCAAAAGCTTCATCAGGAAGAGTGGAAGCGCCGTGCTGAACGGCCCCAGCCAGACCGTAACTGGAGCGCGCCACTTCAGATAATTTTTCCAAAACATCAAAATCGATTTTAACCTTGGCCACGGTTCCATCGGCCAGAGGAACTCCGCCGTGCGTCGTTCCTGTTTGCACGCTTATCTTGCTTATTCCCTTAAGCGAAGCACCGTGCTTTTTAAGCTCTTCCAGATATCCTTCCATAAATGCCTCAAGTTCTTCGACAGTACTGTTTTTACCACCGACCTCGCCAATCTCACCGCCCACAGAAACAGTAATACCTTCCGGTTCCAGGTCACGGATCATGGTGGTAAGTTCCGCTGCCAGCGTGTAATTCGTCGCCTGCTGCTCTTTGACCGTAGCTTTGGATAAATCCACCAGCGTGGAAGTATCAATATCGATATTGTAAAATCCCGCGTCAATCGCCTCCCAGATTAGATTTTTCACCGTTTGTGTTTCTTTGGCGGAATCGGCGGCGTATTTTTTTGCGTTGATTTGAAAATGATCCCCCTGTAAAAAAACCGGCCCCTTATAACCGGTTTTTATCGCTGCTGCCTTTATCGCGCATGCGTATTCCGCCGGGCGCTGCCGGGTGTAATCTATCTCGGAGCGGGCAATTTCAAAAATAATCGGGCCTGCTTTCGCTTTCATCGCCGCGCGAAAAACCGCCTGAGCCACGTCATAAGTTATTGCCCGGATGTTGATTGCCGGAACAGTAAATCCCTGTACTTCTTTGCGCCCCATAGCTTCATAAATCGGCTGAATCGTAGCGGAAAAAATTCCCAGTTCACGAGCCGCACGACGAATCAACCAGCAGGCCGCCTCCTGCGTTGCTTTATCCGCGCTGAATACTTTTGTATAAATTAAATCATCAATCAGCTTACTTTTAAGTTTTGCCTCATCTAAAATAGCAACATCCTGACCATCCAATTTTATTATCTTTTCGCATTTTTCTTTCAATTGCTCTTTGTTTTCAAAAATCATACGTGCTCCTTTTCTTTAAAATGTATACTTGTTTCTTCTACATCTGCCGTGGAAAGTGGGGCATGTTTTTTAGTTCAAAATCTTTTTAACCGCGTTGATTTTCGCCCGCAAATTAATCAGATACGCTTCCTCGGGTTGTTTATCACCTTCAATGGGATCGTATTCTTCTTTTTTGATTACGGAAGTAATCTTTTCATAATCATCACCGTACATTTTCAGCAGGCCCTCTATTTTTTCACGAAACCTAAGTGTATATTCAATGGCCCGCCGCATATAAGCTCTGGCTTCATCTCCTGTACAATAAGCGCCATGCGCAAGCGCCAGAACTTCTACATCGTAGTCGGCCAGTTTTTTCAGCGAATTCAGATAAACTTGATAGTCCGTCAAAAATTCGCTGAAAATGTAATCGCCCAATCCGGAAACGCCGATTGCTTCAGACGGCAACAATATTTTTTGTTCAGGTATGTAAAAACTCAGCATATCTCTGGTATGTCCGGGAGTTTTTATTATCTGCACAGTGAGATCTTTTGACACCTGTATCGCATCGCCGCCAGCAAGGACGTGGTCAATAAAAAAAGACTCAAAATAAGCCTTGCCGTCCAGAGCAAAAGCATTGAACTTTTTTATCAATTGAACCGCAGAGGGCTTTTTTAATATTTCGTCTGCTTCGCCGGAAGCGGCTATTTTCAACTCCGGCATGACCCTTTTGAGAAATCCGGCCGCGCCACAGTGGTCAAAATGCACATGACTTAAAAAAAGATACTCCGGCCTCCTTTCTCCCATCAGGCGGCGGATATCCCGCCAATAATGCTCGCCTAAAATATATAGGCCCGCATCAAACATTACGGGGTGTTCGCCGTCCAGTAAAAACGAAGGAATGGCAACGGGCCCTAGACGATAAAAGTTGCTTGTTATTCTGACCGGTTCACTTTCACATAACATAAACAAGAATCCTGCTTTAACGGTATGCCACTATCTGCTCAAAGGTGACTTAAAATGAAAACTGTAGTAAAAATTACGCCAGAAATTGTTTGGCCATCTCCACTTCCGTACGACTGCCGATGTAAATTGGTGAACATTTATTGATATTATCTACTTTTAAAGAAAGGATGTCCTCTTTGCCGTCCGTAGCCATGCCGCCGGCCTGTTCCATAATAAAAGCCATGGGTTGTAATTCAAACAACAACCTTAATTTACCCGCAGGCGCTTTCTGCAGTGCCGGATAGGTAAACAAGCCGCCCCTTTTTATCAGCACCTGGTTGATGTCGGGAACAAAACCGCCGCTGTAACGCAGCTTATACCCCTCTTTTTCCAGCTGCTCGATAAATTTCTGATGCGGAGGTATCCAATCCCGACGCAAACCGCCGGGCGAAAAGATAGACCCTTTTTCCTTCATCTTAATGTTTTCTTGCGCCAAGACATATTCGCCCTCACGATTCAGAACAAATTCATGCGCACCCTTACCCGCGGAATAAATCATCGTAATCAATGGGCCGTAGTTGATATAAAGCGCCGCCACCATCGTGTTCCTGCCTACATCCAGAATTGATTCTTTATGAATACCGATAATCGTGCCAATGGCCAGATTTGTTTCCACCAGCGAGGAACCGTCCAGCGGGTCAGCCGTCACTATATATTTTTCACCGCCCGAACCTATTTTGACGATTTCCCGGAGCTCTTCCGAGGCGTATTCCCGCACGAAGCCGGAATACTGAAGCTGGTTTTTCATTATTTCATCGGTAGCGCGGTCCAGCGAAAGCTGGTCTTCACCGTAGATATTTTTTGAACCGGCCAGTTTGCGGTTTGCTTCATGGATTTTTGCCGAGATATATTTTCCGACGACGGCAATCTGCCAGATAAGCCGGCGCAATTCCTGCTCCACACCGGCCAGCCACATGTGCCGTCTTAAATCGATGATGTTTCGGGTGTAATCGTTAATACTTTCTTCCATACTAACCTCCGCAATTGATGAAAAATGTGCCAAATTTTTCTAACGGCACTTGATTTTTTCCCGTGGCATAAACCCCGCGTCTTCATTAATTAACATTCTTTGCGTTTTCATGCAAATATTAAGACATTTTCCGCGGTGATTATTTTGTCTCGCTTTACATAAACAATTAATTTTTATATTAAAATTTTTTCGGCGACAATTTTCCGCTTTTTTAAGTTCAAAACTAATTCCTGCTTTTCCCCGCCAAAATAAAATATCTGCTTTTGTGTTTTAACGTTGACTTCACAGGTACATTGAGCTAATAAAATCCACACTTTGAACATTGGGCGCCTTTTTCCATTTTTTTCACGACCAACATTTTTCGCAGGAGGTAAGCGTGAGTTCTTCAAAATCTTACAAAATCGCCGTTATTCCCGGAGACGGAACAGGGCCTGAAGTTATTGCCGAAGGATTAAAAGTCGTTAAAGCCGTAGCGGCGGCTGAATCAATAAAATATGATCTTACCCATTATGATTTAGGCGGCGAGCGCTACAAAAAAACCGGCGAGATTCTGCCGGATTCCGTTCTGGAAGAGCTAAAAAAATTCAACGCTATTTATCTGGGCGCTATCGGCCATCCCGATGTCAAACCGGGCATTTTGGAAAAAGGACTGCTTTTGCGCCTGCGCTTCGAACTTGATCAATATATCAATCTGCGACCGGTGAAACTGTATCCCAACGTTCCCTGTCCACTCAAAGATAAGGGGCCAAAGGACATCGATTTTGTCGTCGTCCGGGAAAATACGGAAGGATTGTATACCGGCGCGGGCGGCGTTCTGAAAAAAGGCACGCCTGATGAAGTCGCCACGCAGGAATCCATTAATACAAGAAAAGGCGTGGAACGCTGCCTGCGCTATGCCTTTAAATACGCGCAAAAACGTAACAAGGCAAAAAAACTCACGCTGTGCGGAAAAACAAATGTTTTAACTTATGGGTTTGACCTTTGGGAGCGCGCTTTTCATGAACTCGCGAAGGAATATCCGGATATCAAAACAGACTACGCACACGTGGATGCCACCTGCATGTGGATGGTGAAAAATCNNATCGTCACGGACAACATGTTCGGCGATATTATCACCGATCTGGGCGCAATGATTCAGGGCGGCATGGGCATCGCCGCAGGCGGCAATATCAACCCCGAAGGCGTTTCCATGTTCGAACCCATCGGCGGCTCGGCACCCAAATACACGGGAAAGAACGTGATTAATCCCCTCGCGGCAATCTGCGCCGGCGGCATGATGCTGGAAACGCTCGGAGAAGACAGGGCCGGAAAAAGAGTGGAAAATGCCGTAATAAGACTTCTGGAGAGCGGCAAAATTAAAAGTCTAGATGCGGGCAAGATGGATATGACAACCTGCGAGATAGGCGACTGGCTGGCTGAAAATATTTAAATATCAGCCTTCCGCTTGGTATTTCTGCAGTTTGGCACGTAGCGTTTTGCGGGTTATTCCCAGACGGCGCGCCGCTTCACTTTTGTTGCCGCCGCAGGCGTCAAGAGCTCCAAGAATGCTTTTCTTCTCCACATCTTCCAAAGATAGATTTTGCGGCGGCCGATCAGACTCCGCCGCGCCCACGGAAGAAGCGCTGTCTTCCATAATCAGCGCAATTTCTGCGGCATCAAGAAAATCAGCGTGTGCCAGAACCACCGCTCTTTCCACGGCATTCATTAATTCGCGAATATTTCCCGGCCAGCTATACGCCATAATTTTCTGCATCGCGCGCGGAGTGTATCCCTGAATGTTTTTGTTATTGCGTTCGGAAAAATGTTTCAGGAAATGCTGCGCCAGCATAGGAATATCCTCTTTTCTTTCGCGCAGCGGCGGCACATGCAGAGAAACGACATTGAGCCGGTAAAATAAATCCTCCCGGAAATTTCCTTTCTGAATCTCTTCTTTTAAATTTTTATTGGAAGCGGCAATAACACGCACGTCAACCTTAATCACCTCCGCGCCGCCCACCCTAGTCACTTCCCTTTCCTGCAAGACGCGCAGAAGTTTTACCTGCATTGCCTTGGACATTTCGCTTACTTCATCAAGAAACAGGCTGCCGCCGTGCGCTTGAACAAATTTTCCTTCGCGCCGGCGTTCCGCACCGGTGAACGCGCCCTTTTCATGGCCAAAAAGTTCCGATTCCAACAGCGTTTCCGTCAGTGCCGCGCAGTTGATTTTGACAAACGGCGCTTCCCTGCGCGCGCTGTTGAAATGAATGGCATTGGCGATCATTTCTTTGCCCGTACCCGATTCCCCGAAAATTAAAACCGTGGCTTCCGCGGGAGCAACCTGCGCCACTGTTTCCAGAAGTTTCACCATTGACTGGCTGCGACCAATAAGATTTTGCCGGTCAAACCGTTCCCCCAGCCTGCTTTTCAGGTATTCGTTTTCTTTTTTGAGCCGGTTGTGTTCGGTGGCGCGTTCGATCGTAATTTTTAGCTCGTCAAAATCCAGCGGTTTGGTTAGATAATCATATGCGCCTTTCTTCAGAGCGCTAACCGCCGTCTCCACGGAGGCATAAGCAGTCATGATAATCACCGGAATAGCCGGATTAATCATTTTTATTTGCTCGAGCGCTTCAATGCCGGAAATATTGAGCATGCGTATATCCATCAAAATCAGGTCAAATAACTGCCGGCGCACCTCCTCAATCGCCGCCGCTCCGTCATCAGCTTCCGCAACATCATAACCCCAGCCGCCCAACAGTTTTTTGAGCATTAGCCGGTGAGCGGAGTCGTCATCCACAACCATTATTGTCTGTTTAGTTTTCATTTTTGCACCTGTTTTTCATCTGCTCACCGCGGGAAAAACAAGGAAACTTGTGTCCCCTGCCCTTCGGAGCTTTCCACGACAATCCTTCCCCCGTGCGCCTCCATTATTTTTTGCACTACCGCCAGCCCCAACCCTGTTCCCGCCGGTTTGGAAGTGAAATAAGGATCGTAAACGCGGGGGAGATCCGCTTCTGCGATACCCATGCCCGTATCGACTATTACCACACAAAAACCGTCTTTTCCCTGCCCGAGTGAAATGTCCAACCGGCCACCGTTTTTCATCGCCGCCAAAGCATTTAAAAAAATATTAAGCAGAACCTGCTTGATTTTATCGGCATCAACTTCCATAGCCGGCTCTTGCTTTGCCATATTAATGCTTATCGTGACATTGTTTTTATGCGCTTCGGCTTCAATTAATTTTATCGCGTGACCGACCAAATCCGAAATGCGCGTTTTTCCCTTTTTCAATTCCAGGGGGCGGGCAAACTCGATAAGCTGCGTGATGACACGGTTTAATCTTTCCACCTCCGCCACGATGATATCCGCCGTTTTTTTATCTTCACTGTCCGACTGCAGCCTGTCCTTCAAATAGACGGCGAATCCTTTAATGGAGCTGAGGGGATTCCTTATTTCATGCGCCACACCGGCAGCCAGGGAACTGATGGAAGTCAGATGCCGGCTTCTGGCTACTTCTTGCTCCAATTCGCGGATTTGGGTAACGTCACGTATCAGCAGAATTTTGCCGGCAGAAGATTCCTCGTCGGTAAACCCCGCGGCAACCGTTTCCCATTTGCGCTTCTCGTCCCGCGACGTGATGACTTCGACATCACGTTCCAGCAAGCCGCCTTTTTCGGGTAACTCAGCCAATAAGTCTTGCAAGGGAACGGGAAGGACCGCCTTATCTTTCCCCCCCAATTCATCAGGACAAAACAAACGAAGAATGTCCTGCGCTTTTTCGTTACAGCTGATTACTTTTCCCGCGTCATCTAAAGCAATAAGGCCGATGGGCATGTTTTTGACCAAAGTTTCGGAAAATGCCCGCATGCGGGAAAGCGTGCTGCGTGTTAGGCGATAGGCCTGAACAAGAAAAAGAGAAATGATAGCCGAAGAACCAACAAGCAAAAGAACGATTATCCTTATAATCGTGTTGCGTGTATCAGCGGCGACGGCTTTTTCAATCTTATCCATGTTAAAGCCCACGTAGACCACTAAATTTTCCCGCTTTTTTTCCGGGTCGTTTTTTGCATCCGGAGAATCAAGGAAAAGGGGGAAAAATCCGCGATATACTTCAAGCGTATTTGCACCCTCCGGGTTTGCTGCCTGTCGCCACCTAACTTCTCTGCTTTGTGCGATTTCCCTAATATCCAAATCCAAGCCGTATTTCTGTCCCACCATCGATGGGTCGCTATCCGCGATGATGTTTCCCCTATTTTCGGTAATAATTATATAATCGATGTCCGGTTGTTGGGCTGTGGCGATGAGCAACTTTTGCATATTAAAGACGCGGCTTTTTTCATCAGCCGCGTCTTGCAGTCCCGCCTCAAATGAACGAATCAGCGTTTCACCTTTTTCTACAAAAATTTCCACGGCACTTGCTTCCTGCTGCTGGAAATGCGCTCTGGTCATAGTAACAGCAATGACAACTAAAACCGCGACCGCGCTTATGACCACCCAAAGAGAAATATCAAAAATGGCCTTTTTTCTGCTTTTATTCATAAGTGTCTTCTAACTTTTTTATTGCCGGATAAATATTATCCGCTTGAATATTTTTACTGGATACATATTATCCATATAGCTTTGATTAATTCAACCTATATTTTAATATACCTTATAATTACGATTACTTATAAGAAATAGTATTTTTGGCATATCACTTGCTCACTAACAAGTCGGATAAGACAAAAAACAATTTAAAGGAGATTCATTATGAAAAAACTAGCATTAGCATTAACAGCCATCGGGTTGAGCCTGCTCTTAACAATACCCGTATTTGCTTTTGGACCACGCGAAGGCAAAGGCCCTGGTATGGGATATGGAAATCCTGATTACCGAGGATATGGCTACTGCCGCGATGCGAGTTTCAGCCAGCTAAATCTTACCGATGAACAAAAAACCAAACTTGAAGCTCTGCAATTAGCACACGACAAAGAGGTAAGACCGATCAGAGAAAAGATGTTTGACAAATCCGTGGAACTGCGCCGGCTGTGGTTGCAAACAGACCCGGATAAAAACAAAATCAATGCCAAGCAAAAAGAAGTCAGGACTCTGCGCGACCAGTTGGAAGATAAACGGACCACGTTTCGCTTGGAAGTCAACAAGGTTCTGACTGCCGAGCAGAAAGAAAAGCTGGCTGCTTACGGCTGGTGTAGAAAACCGGGATTCGGTCCGCGGGGCGGCATGAGAGGTCCGGGCGGCGGTTCTGGCCCGGGAATGTGTTACTAAATTAAGCCATTCTTCCCCTCCCCCACCTTCTTTTAAAAACCGGGAGAGCTCCCGCTCTTCCGGTTTTTACATTAATTAAAAAATAGTCTATAATTCATTGCCATGACAACATTTTCGCTTCGGACAGATAAAATTTCCCAGAAAACGCGGCCTGCTTTATTGATTTGCGTTTTTCTGCTTTCGCTTGCTGCGCCCGTGTCCCTTTTACCCGCGCCCTGCCACTGTGCGGACATTGAATTGCCAGAAATCTCCTATGGCAAAGAGAATCCAGCAGGTCCGAAAATACTTGTCGCCTACGCCACGCGCGCCGGTTCCACTGCCGAAGTCGCCCGGGCAATAGGAAAAAAACTGGCCGAAGACGGGGCAGCGGTTGACGTGAAGCCCATAAAAAAAATTCGCGGTTTTAGCGGCTATCAGGCGATTGTTTTAGGAAGCGCCATCAGACGCGGCGCCGTGCTGCCGGAGATTACAAATTTTATTGAAACCAACAAAAGCGAACTGGAGAAAATCACCGTCGCCTGTTTCATTGTCTGCATGATTTTAAGAGAAAATAATCAGGAAAATCGCGAAAAGGCTGCCTCTTATCTGGCACCGCTGCGGACAGAAATAGCTTTTGTGGATATCGGTTTATTTGCCGGAAAGCTGGATTACTCCAAGCTCAGCTCCGTTGATGCCTTTGTCGTTAAAAATTTCATTGGCACGCCGGAGGGAGATATGCGCGACTGGCGGGAAATAAATGACTGGGCAAGAAATCTTGGAAAAAAATTAAGAAAATAATGAATTTTTTAATCTTTTATTTTATTTTTTAACTCGTTCAATTTGTTGAGCGCTTCCAGTGGTGACATTGAGGTTATATCGATATTTTTTAGTTCGGCGATAACCTCGTCCTCTTTTTCCACAAACAAACTCATTTGCGGGTTAATTATTTTCCCTCCCGCCGCGCCGCGCGCTATGCGGGGCATGCCGATTTCATCAAACTCTCCTTTTTCCAGATTGCGCAGGATTTCCTTGGCGCGCCTGATGACTTCCCGCGGCACGCCGGCGATGCGCGCCACTTCGATACCGTAACTGCGGCTGGTACCGCCTTCCATAATCTTGCGCAGAAAAACAATTTTTTCGCCCCATTCTTTCACGGCGATGTTATAATTTTTCACGCCGTTTTTCGTTGCCGTCAGATCCGTCAACTGATGATAGTGAGTGGCAAACAAGGAGCGCACTCCCGTCTGGTGCAAATCGTGGATATATTCGGCTACCGCCCAGGCGATGCTCAAGCCATCGAACGTGGAAGTTCCCCTTCCCACTTCATCAATGATCACCAGCGACCGCGACGTGGCATTCTTGAGAATCTGCGCGGTTTCCGTCATTTCCACCATAAATGTACTCTGGCCCTTGACCAGACTGTCAGAGGCGCCGATGCGCGTGAAGATTTTATCCGCCACGCCAATTTTCGCGCGGGCAGCCGGCACAAAACTGCCCATCTGCGCCATCAACACAATCAGCGCGACCTGTCGGATGTAGGTGGATTTACCGGCCATGTTTGGCCCCGTAATGATAAGCAACCTGTTTCCCTGCAAGTCCAAAAGCGTGTCATTGGGCACAAAGCTTTCCTTCTTCAATGACACCTCCACCATGGGATGGCGGCCATCTTTGATTTCTATAACATCGTCATCGGTGATTTCTGGACAGACATAGCGGTATTTTTCGGCAACCTCGGCCAGTGCGCCCAAGGCGTCAAAATCCGCGAGCAGTGACGAATTTTTTTGGATTTCGCCTATATCCTCACCGATTTTTTCTCGCAAAGAAACAAAAAGCTCCTGCTCCCGCTGATTTATTTTTTCTTCGGCGTTGAGCACGGTCTGCTCGAACTCCTTCAATTCCTGATTGATGTAACGTTCCGCGTTGACCAGCGTCTGCTTTCTTATATAGGACTCAGGAACCAGATGCGCGTTGGCTTTGGTAACCTCGATATAATAACCGAAGATATTGTTAAATCCGACCTTCAGAGAATTTATTCCTGTTTTCTGCCTTTCGGTGTTTTCCAGCGCGGCAATCCATTTTTTGCCGTCACGGCTGATCGATCTTAACTTATCGAGCTCTTCGTCGTAACCAGCAGCAATGAAACCTCCCTCCTGCGTGCGCGGTGGGGGATTCTCAGTAATTGCCCGCCCGATTAAATCCACCACATTCGGCATTTCCTGCAGGCCTTCTCGTAAATCGCGAAGCAGCGGCGCCGTAAAATCATCCAGCATACTTTTTATTTTGGGAATGCCAGCCAGTGATGTTTTCAGGGCAACCAGATCGCGCGGAGTGGACAGCTTCAAAGCCACACGGCCGGCAAGCCGTTCCAGGTCGTAAATTTCAGAAAAAGCTTTGCGCAGGTTTAGCCGCGCGATATAATTTTCTTTAATCTCAGACACCGCACCCAGGCGCGAACGAATTTTCTCCACATCCACCAGTGGATAATTGAGCCACCAGCGCAGGCGCCTAGCGCCCATCGGCGTGAGCGTTTCATTGAGGAGAGAAAAAAGAGCACCGGCCCTCGTGTTATCCTGAATCGTCACAAACAACTCCAGATTGCGCCGGGCTGTTTCGTCAAGAATGAGATAATTTTCCGGCCTGTACCATTTAATCTTGTTAATATGCTGCGGACGGATTTTCTGTGTCTCGTCCACATAGCGCAAAATCGCCGCCGCCGCCCGGAGGGACGCCGGTTTTACCTTCAAACCCGCTTCTTCCAGAATGCCGGAAAAATCATCGTCTAAAACGTGGCCGGCACTCTGCGGCGTGAAATATTCATTTGCCTGAAAATTAATCGTTCCCGCCGGCATCCGTTCTTTTAATGTTTCCACGAGTAATTTATCGGGGAAGGCAAAAGGCAGGATTAATTCTTTGAACTCCAGACCTGCGCAGGCCAGAAGAAGCGAATCGCTGTCGGAAAACTCGCTCACCTGAAATTCTCCGGTGGAAATATCCAGGAAGGCAAGACCGAATCCGTTTTTATCAATACAGATGCCGGCCAGATAGTTGTTTTCCCCAACGGCAAGATTTTCCTCTTCCAGAACAAGACCGGGAGTAATCACCCTGATGACTTCCCGCTTGACAATTCCCTTGGCCAGTTTCGGATCTTCCACCTGCTCGCATACCGCCACTTTAAATCCCTTCTCAACAAGCTTGGCGATATAAGAAGCGGCAGCGTGATAGGGAAAGCCGCAAAGCGGCACGCTGTCCTCTTTTCCTTTGTTGCGCGAGGTCAGGGTGATTTCCAGGATGGGCGCGACGGTTTGCGCGTCTTCGAAAAACAATTCATAAAAATCGCCCATGCGGTAAAGCAAGATGCAGTCGGGATATTTCTGTTTGATTTCCACATACTGCTTCATCGCTGGAGTGAGATTCAGCTCTACGGCTGGCGCCATTTGTCGTCATCTCCTTTTTTCATGTCGATATAATCCGGATTTTGCGGTTTTTCAACTTTATGATGCACGATAAAATGATTCGCCAGCCAGCTGACAAGACTGATAATCAGAGCGCCGACAAAAGCGACAAGAAACCCCTTAACTTCGAAGCCGCTAATCATATATGCGACCAGTTGCAGCAAAAAAGCGTTAATGAAGAAAGTGAATATACCCAGCGTCAGTATATTCAGGGGAAGGGTAAAAATAATCAGCACCGGTTTGATGAAGACATTGATTAGTCCCAGAATGGCGGCGGCAAATATCGCCGTAAAAACGGACTCAACCGTTATACCGGGCACCACCCAGGAGGCCAGTAAAATAGCCGCGGTAATGATAAGCCAGCGCGTTATGATTAACATCGTTTATCCACTCCTGAATTCCTGAAATTATCCCTTTGTTTTTACTTAATCGGCGTTGATTGTATCTTGCGATTTTAGAAACACCCAGGAAACGCTGACACCGCTCATGATGGATGTCTGAGTTTTCACCAGCGGGCTGTTCTCGAACACCGCTCCGTCGAGAAAGTCAGCACTGACAAAAGCATTAAACTTGAACTGCTTGTAGGATTTACTCAAACCAACGGTAAGAATTGTGCCGCTGTACCCTCCGCCCGCGTCATAAGCCAGACGCCACGGCAGTGCATAAACAGGTTCCACCATGTAGTAATAATCGTGATAGCCTCCGTCGGCAAACATAGGACCCAACGAAACCCCCAATCGCAGGCCGGTGTGGGGAATAATGTCCCCTTTCTCAAAATTCAGACGCGGGCTGATCACCCAGCCTTCGTGGGCAACGGATTCAAAATCCGTGGAAAAAACAGCGCGCACGGGCAAAAGCAGCTTCAAACTATATTGTTTTTGACGACTCTCCAGCAGAGTGATATCCAGGGCCGGGCCCACTTCAAACGTCGCATCCAAATCCTCCATAAAGGTGCGGGCGGAGTTTTTGCTGCTTTTGACCGGAACAGAACCATAAATGCTCACATCCAGCAGAATACGGTCGGTTTTAAAAACCTTTCCGGAAATTTTTTGCCTGTCCACCTTTATGATATCGCCGCGGTAAACAAAATACGGGTAAGGAAGAACGTAAAAACTGCTTTCATCGGAGCCACGGTAGTCAGGCATGTAAAGCAAACCCACACCCATGCCCAATTCCCAAAGAGGCTTTTCCTCTTGTCCGAAACTGATTCCCGGCGGGAAAAAAAGAATCATCGCCATAATAATTGTTATCGTCCGTCGGAGATTCATCTTTTACTCCAAAAATTAACCTCGCTGTAAAACAGATCCCGCCTATTTATCAAAAGGTACAAACTGTTCCTTTTTCGCGCCGCACACCGGGCATTCGTCAGGCAACACCCCATCGGCAACATATCCGCAAATCTTACACACGTAATAATCCGTTTCCCTTTCTTCCATGAAGTGCGACATGGCCTGCTTGTAAAGTTTGGCGTGCGTTTCCTCCACATCCCTGCTCTGACTGAAATGAGCAACCGCTTCTTTCTCGCCCGCCGCTTCCGCGAGCTTTACAAACTTGTCATAGGCTACTTCCGCCACCTGCTTTTCCGATTCAAAACTTTCTGCCAGGTTTTCTTCGGTGCTTTTAATTTCTTTGAGCACGCGCAAAGCGCGCGCGCCGTGAATTTCTTCCGAAAAGGCAATCACGTTAAAGAGCTTGGCCATCTGTTTATACCCTTCGGACTCAGCTTTCTGCGCGTACACTTTCAGGCGAAGAGCCGCCTTGGCTTCGCCCACATACGCCATATTCAGGGCACTACGAATTTTTTCGTCCATGCGCGTATCTCCTAATAATTTTTATTAACCAAATTATATGCTATTCCGGCGCAAATTCATCCTTGGACGCGCCGCACACCGGACAAGTCCAATCATCGGGCAAACCCTCAAACGCCGTACCGCGCGCTATCCCTCCGTCCGGATCGCCCTTATCCGGATCATAAACATAACCGCATATTCCACAAACATACTTCTTCATTTCTTCCTCCTGATTCTTTTCTCAGTTAGCACCCATTCTCTTTCTCAACTCCGCCGCTATCGTTTTGCCCAAATCATAACATATCTTCAACGCTCCTTCGTTGGGAGCGTTGCGCACAGATACAGACGGCGCCGCTATTTCCACTTTCATTTCTTTCAAAACCGCTTCCAGATCCCTGACGCCTTCGCCGCTCCAGCCAAAGGAACCAAAAGCCGCTCCGATAAGATTGGCCGGTTTCAGTCCTCTGAGATAGGTTGTCACGTCAGCCATTTGCGGCAGCATGTTGTTGTTGAGCGTGGACGAACCGAGAATCAGCGCGCCGGCATCCAGCACCTCATAAGCCGCCTGACTGCGATGAAAATCATTCATGGAAACAAGACCGACCTTTACTCCCGCTTCCGCCAGGGATTCGCTGATCGCTCGGGCCATTT
Organism: Syntrophaceae bacterium UBA5764; assembly: GCA_002418825.1. Lineage (GTDB taxonomy): Bacteria > Desulfobacterota > Syntrophia > Syntrophales > Smithellaceae > UBA4810. The sequence continues at coordinate 43,893 of DIEW01000055.1, forward strand.
TTTCCGTGGAATGCCACATTGTGGCATAAAGCACAACGGCTTTATTCGTCGGTTTTTGCGCCGCCCACTTTTTATAAAGGTCGATAATCCATCCGAGCTGTTTGCGCCAGATGGGTCCGTGGTCAGGAGCAATAATTTTTATCTTCCAGTTTGTTGACGCCACTTTTCCCAGCGTTTTGAGCACTATAGCCGAATAAGGCAATACGATGTTGGCATAATATGTGGCCGCTTCGTATTCCAGCAGGGACTGAGGAAGTTCATCGTCAAAGCGCTCCAGCGTGGCCAGATGCATGCCGAAAGCATCCTGAGAAAACAACAGCTCTTCTTCGGCCAGATAAGTGAACATGGAATCCGGCCAGTGAATCATGCGTGTTTCCATAAAAGTCAGATTCATGTTGCCCAGGCTCACTGTTTCTCCGTCCTTGACCGGAATGATTTCCTGTTGACCGTGATACAATTCCTTGAGCGTTTTCACGCCGATGGCGGACGCAAAAACTTTCCGCGGCTTAATCAAGTCCACTACTTCCATCAGGCACCCGCTGTGATCCATTTCGGAGTGGTTGGAAATGATGTACTTTATCTGCGAAAGGTCAATAACGGATTTTATACGGGAGAGCATTTCTTCTTTAAACGGCGCTTTAACGGCATCAATCAGCGTGACCTCATCCGCCATAATCAGATACGCATTGTAGGTGCTACCCTGCGGTGTGGTATAGCCATGAAAATCGCGAATCCCCCAGTCAATGGCGCCCACCCAGTAAACTTTATCAGTTACTCTTACTGCCGAATAAATATTTTTCATCTCCTCACCTCTAAATTTACTTCGGGATTCTAATATATATTCTAACCCGTGCGCGTCAATGGCAGTTTAAATCATTTTCGCGCCCGCGTCAAAAGCCGCGAGATTTACGCCGCGTTTATCCGCGGCAACACTTTTATTTATCTCCCCCTCGAAAGCGTGCCGGTCAATCGGCAGTAACTCCGTTTGCACCAACGCACCAATCATCACAATATTGCTCAAAACCGAATTCCCCATTCCCATCGCGACGGATGTCGCGTCAATCATCCAGCTTTTCGCCGTAAGTTTTTTAAAAATGCTTTTTATTTTTTGTTCATGGGGATAATCGTAATCACCAGTAATCACCCCGATGGGATATACCACGCGGCTGTTGGACAGAACCGCAACACCGGGATTGCCCCAGCGCGATAAAACACGCAGTGCTTCGGACGGCTCCAATGCCATAACAATATCCGCCTGACCAAAGGGAATCTGCGGACTCCAGGCTGATTTTTGGGAAACGCGCAGATGACTCATTACCGAGCCGCCGCGCTGCGACATGCCAAAAGTCTCCCCGATGGTCACGTAAAAACCTTTTGCCACCAGCATGCCCGCCAAAACACGCGAAGCCATGACATTGCCCTGCCCGCCGACGCCGG
>DIEW01000055.1:45400-46526 GCA_002418825.1 Syntrophaceae bacterium UBA5764
CGCAGCCGGCGCAGATTACTTCATCCACCACGGCTTTTCTTTTTGCTTTATCCCAGGTGAGCGCGGGACAGCGAAAGATTCTCGTGCACAAACGGTTACAGCCACATTCATCGCCCAAACATAATTCTTCGTTCACCTTTACTTCGTATTGTTTTTTGCCTTTTTTCTCGGGACTTAGCGCGCAGACCTGCTTCAGAATCAAAACTTTCAGATTGCCTTTTTTCTCGAGAAACGAGTTGAGTTTTTTCGTTGTCGCCTCCAAGTCAAACGGGTCGCTTGTTTCAACTTTGGCCCCGATGGCCGCGCAGATTTTGCCGATATCCACGGCGGGAACTGTTTCGTCCGTGGCGCTCAGCGTCAGCCCCGGATGCGGCTGAAAACCGGTCATCGCTGTTCCCGCGTTATCCATAACGACAAAAGTAATATCCGCCTGATGATGTCGCGCGTTAATAAGAGCGGGAAGAACAGCATGATAAAAAGTGGAATCGCCGCAGACGGAAAGCACGGGCTTATCAAAACCGAACATATCCAGCTTGGCAAAACCGCTGGCCAGCCCCGTGCCTGAACCCATGGAATGGAGCGTGTGCACGGTATGAAATCCGATGGCGGGAAAAAGCGCTGCCATCGCGTAACAACCTATATCACCGCAGACAAAACCCTCACGCCCGTCGAGTTTGAGCGCCGTATTGATATCCCAGAAAGACGCACGGTGCGGACAGCCGGGACAGAAAGTCTGCTCGCGCGGCGGAATCACTGCGGCGACTCTTTGCAACTCCCGCGCGTAAGATGCGGGCAGAGTTTTATATTTAACTTTCATGATTTTGGCCAGCTCCTGCGCCACCATGTCGGGATTGAGCTCGCCCACGGAGGGGAAGGTGCCGTCGATCTTTCCGTGAAAAGTTTTAGCGTCGATTTCTCTGGGATAACTCGCCGCCAGCACCTTGATATTTTCTTCCATAAACGGCAGCACTTCTTCCACCACCATTATTTTACTGGCCAGGCGCAGATATTTTTTCAGCAGTTTTTCCGGCAGCGGCCAGGTGCAGCTGAGTTTCAGTATGCCCACACGTTTTTGCAAACCCAGCATGCTCACTGCTTCCTTGCTGTAAAGGAAACAGGCGCTGCT
>DIEW01000055.1:46536-49605 GCA_002418825.1 Syntrophaceae bacterium UBA5764
TGAAAGGACTTTTTTCAAAAAGCTCTCCAGCTTTTTTTAATTTTTCCTGCTGGAGTTTGTGTTTGACGCCCACCGGCGTGCTGATTACCGGACCTTTGAGCGGATCCGTCAACGGTCCGTCATAAACAAAACGCGCCTTGGGAATTTTAGTGGGCAGTTTGCCGCAGATGACGTTGCCGCTTGCGTGCGACATGCGCGTGACCGAACGCAGCATGACGATGTTATGTACTTTTTCGGAAAGCTCAAATGCCCATTTGGTCAAATCCTTGGCCTCCTGAAAATCGGCGGGCTCCAGCAGGGGCATCTCCAGCATTCGGGCGAAATAACGCGATTCTCCTTCGTTGACGCTGGAGAGAGCGCCCGGGTCTTCGCAGCTCACCAAAACAATTCCGCCGCGCGTGCCGGATGCCGTCAGGTGCAGGAGAAAATCGGAAGCCACGTTGACGCCGTTTTGCTTCATCACGCACATTGAACGCAGGCCGGCAAAGGAAGCGGCGGCGGCCACTTCCACTGCCACTTTTTCGTTGGCGGACCACTCCACGTAAAGATTTCTTTGTCTGGCCACGGAAGCGAGATTTTCGATAACTTCCGACGAAGGCGTGCCCGGATAAGCGGCGGCGACATTCACGCCCGCTTCCAACGCGCCGCGCGCGATAGCCTCGTTGCCCATGAATAAAACTTCTTTATTGGCCACCGACAATAATTTGTTCATTCTTTCAACCTGCTTTTAAAATTTTCCTCACCATTGCGTCGCGGCTATCCAGATACAAAAGATTTTTTGCCGAACCGCTTTTACGCACGATATTTTTCAGCGCGTTTTTCTTTTTATCCATTGCCGCGACTTTAAGCTGCCGCAAGCTTTTCACGGGCGCTTCCTTTATCTCCAATACGCCACGTTTTACCGCCAGATCAACCAACTCCCTGCCCTTTTGCGTGCGGACAATTAACTGATTCCAGCCGCGCTGCTCGTCAACTGTACCGGCGAAGCGCGCCGCCCCGACGGACACGTCGGCATATTCCGCTGTGCTGTCCGTGCAATAATTACATGCTTCGCGGATGCAGACCTGCGCCTCGTTAAACGGAATTTCTTTAACGCCCCTTCGCGTGTAGAGTTCCAGAATATTTTTCCCCGCGGGAATATCCATGCGTTTTATCTCCTCCCGCTTTACGCTTTTTTCCGCCAACAGCGCGGAAAATTTTTCCGCGGATAACACCCAGCCGCAATAAAGGCCAATAACAAACTGCAAGTGATTAATTTTTGGCGCCTCTTCTTTATCTCTGTTTAATTTCATTTTGGCCAAAGCCAGCGCCTGACAGGGCGTGGCCACGACACCGGCATTCGCGTTTTCCTGCCGGACAAACTGATTAAAAGCCGCCGCCATCGGCGAGACAATGAATTTAGCACCTGCGTTTTTTCGCAGCATGCTTTTATCACTTGCCGCCGTACCATGGCGCAGATATTGCTCATCCGACGAAACAAGCGCGGCATCAATCCACCCTTCCACCAACGCCAATTCCATCAGCGCCGTAACCGTACCGCCGTGCTGGGCAACAGCGCGAATTTCGGGATCCGCCGCGCGGGTTAAATAATAGGTCTTCACTGCGCCTATTTCCGGCGTCAAATCCTTCGCGTCAAAAAAAAGCTCCCTTAAGCGGCTCAAATCGGCAGGCGTACGCGGACAGTAGGCATAGCATTTGCCATCGGTCAAATCGCAGTAATGCAATTGAACCGTGCGGTCATTATATATTGTCTGATAGGGGCAAATATTCACGCAGGCGCCGCAGCCGGTGCATAATTTGGCATCCAGCACGTTATTTTTCAATAATTTCTGGCTGCTTAGCTTTTTTGACATCAAAACTCCAACAGGGAAATGAGCTGCTCTTATATAACATTAGCGCCGGCGAGGCAAGACAAGGATAAAAGTTGTAAAAAACAGCGGAAAACGCTAATATACTGCCTAAAGAACACCGGGGGAACAGACTTATGAAAAAAACCATAACCGTAATCATTTTGCTTTTGTTTGCCATAACTGCCTGCGCGCCGATGCAGAGTTCTCGCTACCGCGAGGGTTCCAATGTCGGGCAGGAAGTAAATATTACCGTTGCTGACGAAAAGCGCCTGACGCAGGAAGCTCTGCCGAAAATGCTTAAGGATTATCCTCCGGCCAAAAGCGAGCAGCTGCAGAAATATGTTTCCAAAATCGGGATGAAAATCGTCCGGGCAAATAACCTGGAAGGCAATCCTTATAACTACACCTTTACCGTGGTGGACGTTGTTGATGTGAATGCATTCGCCATGCCCGCAGGAACAATCTTTGCCACCATGCCGCTGATTGCCATGACCTCCAGCGAGGCGGAGCTGGCAGGCGTCATTTCGCATGAAATCGGTCATGTTGTCGCCCGGCACGCCGCGGAAAGAATGTACATCATGGAAAAAGAAAACAACAAAACATGGCTATACGCGGGCGGCGGCGCGGTACTGGGCGCAGCCGCTGGTCTGGGCCTTGGTCTGCTGATTTGCGGTAAAGACGATACCGCTTGCCTGGTAAAGGCGGCGGCGCTCGGCGGAGTCGTTGGGGTGGGCGGCGGTTTACTGGCTCAGAATTACAAATTTCTGGTAAATTCCCGTGAAGACGAAATGGAAGCAGACCGCATCGGGTTTAAATATGCCGTCAATGCCGGATACGATAAAAACGAGGTGGGCCGGTTTTACGAACGGCTTCTGGAAATAGAAAAGAAATCCAAACAATCCGGTGATGCCCTTTCTAAAAGTCTGTCTGACGCTTTCAGCACACATCCGCCCAGCGAAGAAAGAGTAAAGCAAATGAAGGAACTGGCCGAACAAAGTCCAGCGAAAAAAGGCATTGTCAGCACAGAGGAGTTTACAAAAAACAGGCAACTCGCCGCGAGTTTGCAGAAGAAAAAGAAATAGAAAAAGCCAAATATTTCCCGCAGAAAAACGCAAGTATTATGCAGAAGATCGTCGTATTTATCTTTATCATTGCCGGGATGATTTTGCCGCTTCTGGAAGGATGCGGACACAGCACCATCATCAAGAGGCACGAAGTA
>DIEW01000068.1 GCA_002418825.1 Syntrophaceae bacterium UBA5764
TGGGATACATGCTGATGCTGGTAAAGCCGGGGATGGTGTTAATTTCGTTTAAATAAAATTCGCCGGTATTTTTATCCAGAAAGAAATCAACCCGTGCCATGCCGGAACAACCCAGCGCCGTGTAGCCTTGAACGGCTGTTTTGCGAATTTTCTCGGAAAGATTTGAATCAACCGGCGCGGGAATGATCAGCGCCGCGCCGTCGGGGTCAATATATTTGGCTTCGTAGGAATAAAATTCATGTTTTGGAATTATCTCGCCCAACACCGACGCGGCAGGATTTTCGTTTCCCAGCACCGCGCATTCGATTTCGCGGCAGTTAATTGCTTTTTCAATCATCACGCGCGTGTCGAACTGAAAAGCAAAATTAACCGACTTGGCAAGATTTTCTTTTTGCTTTACTTTTTTTACGCCCACGGAAGAGCCGGTGCAGACAGGTTTAACAAACAAAGGCAGACCAAGTTTATCTACCGCGTCTTGAATTATATTTTGCGCGTCAGCTTTCCATTGCCGTTTATTTATTGTCACTGAAGAAACAACGGGGATGCCCGCCTCCCGTAGTAGTCTTTTGGCCACGTCCTTATCCATGCCGACGGACGAACCGATAACATCCGCGCCCACATAAGGCACCATTGCCAGCTCCAGCAGGCCCTGCAGTGTGCCGTCCTCGCCGAAAGTGCCGTGCAAAACAGGGAACACAACATCGATAATTACTTTTTTATTTTTATTGTTGAGGTCATATAAATGCAGTTGATTATTTTGCTGAAAATGATTGACCAACCACTTGCCTTTCTTTTTCAGGGCAAGCACTTTGCCGAAATCTTTATGCGGGATGATTTGCGGCTTATCCTGAACATACCATTTGCCTTCGCGGTCAATGCCGATAGCTGTAACTTTGTATTTATTTTTATCGAGTGCTTCCACCACGGACGCGGCGGAACACAAAGAAACATCATGCTCACCGGAACGGCCACCGTATAAAACTCCCACACGGATTTTGGACACTTTTTTTGAAGCCTTTGTTTTTTTGGCCATGTTTGCCCCGTAATATTATTTATTATTTCGGAAACATATAAGCCTTAAGTGCTTAAATTGTCAATTTAAATTTGGTTTCGTTCGCATAGTGACCAAGCTTGACATGATAATTCAAATGTATATATTATTTACAAACCTTGGACGAAAAACGGGTGTTTTTATGGCGAGATTTTTTAGCGAATCTCAATTGCCGCTGGCAACCAAAGCTTTTACGGATGCCGAAAAGCTTGTATCGGACTATTTCAGGTTGGAGGACAATGAGTTCAAAAAAAACAAGTATGATGTAAAAACGCTTGCTTATTTGGATGAACACGAGATAAAAGACGGCGCGTTTGCTCATTTGTGCAAATATTCATATGAAAGGCCCCAGAGTACGGCCGAAAGTGGGACGGAAGCTTTTGATTTTTATCGTGTGTGTCTTCAGGATGATGTCATCCTCAATGCAGTGCAAAGAGCAAATCCTTTTGTCAGGCTCAGTCCGCTGATGTTGTATATTGCCGTACATGAGCTGATTCATGTTTTTCGTTTCGGCAGTGGCGAAGCTGATTTTGATGCTTCCCGTGAAGAAAAGGAAAGAGAAGAAAACATAGTGCACAACTTAACAAAAAATACATTACAGGCGGTAAATCATCAGAACATAGATATAGTTTTAGAGTGCTTCAGCAATAATTTTAAAATTATCGATACATATAGTTGTGGGAGGTTTTAATAATGCCTATTTATGAATACAAATGCCAAAAGTGCGGCAGGCAATTTGAGTCTTTCCAGGGGATAAACGACCCTGATTTAAAAAGCTGTAAATTCTGTAGAGGAAAAGTCAATAAACTGATGTCGATGACTTCTTTTACTCTTAAGGGCACGGGATGGTACGCGACGGATTACGCCGGTAAAAAGCCACGACCGTCAAAAACAAAAGAAAGAGAGGCTACCGAGAAGTCCGTAAGTGAAGCGGTTAAAGCCGACAGCGCAAAAACCGGTAAAGAGTAATTATCCTTTAAAGTAAAGCTGGAGTTCTCGACACAGGTCTTCCGGTACAACCGGGCAAATTATTTCATTGTGTAGTTTTTCAAAATAATTCAAGTCACTTGTGCCTATCGGGTTAATTTCAAAGCGGGGCGTAATTTTTCCCTGCACCCATAAATAGCGGTTGCTGATCATCGGGGCAAAAAGCGACATGTTGAAACTGATGAAATTGTTCGCATACAAATAGCCGAAGACCCTGGCCAGGCCGGAAAGGAGTTCTTCAAAATTGGCTTCCGTCAAATCAAAAAACGAAGTTTTTTCGTGAAAATAAAAATCGATTTCCCCGGCCATCCCTTTGGGCGCGAAACTGGTGAGCCAGCTTAGGGCGCCTGTATGGGCAATAAATCTTTCCCCGGCGTCTTTTTCCAGAGCAATTAAATCGCGCCACAGGTTTTCGCCGTTTTCGGCTGCCGCGTAATTTTGCGCGCTGAAGATGATCTGCTGCATAAAATTGGTCGGTTTATGACCGGCAATGGTTTGCAGGTGTGGATGTATCAGGCCACCTCCGGCGGGCGGCATGTAATTCCAATTTATGGAACAATATTTATAACCGAAATTCATTTCAGCCAGTCGATGAAAATAGTCGCGACAAACGTCAAAAGCGGGTTTCATGGTTTGTGGTGTCAGTTCATCCAGCGATATGAAATGCCGTGACGACAAAATGGCTACGGTGTTGTTGGCGTCATAGGGAAAAGCGTTAGGAAAAAGCCAGGCATCACCGCGATGAAACTTGCCTTCGGGAATGATATTCGGCGTAAATTTTGGAGTTATTTTTTCAAAGAGAGGCGAACAAAAAGGGCACAACGATTCCGGGGATTTTTCCAGATAAGCGCTGATATCCGGTTTATGCGCGGAGCGGACGCGGTAGGGCAGTATGCGGGTAGCAACACCTGTAATTTCATCATGGCGCACTTCTATAAGTATTTCTTTTTCTTCAAAATTTTTAAAGGGATTAAGATAGCGTCCTTTGGTTATTTCTTTTCTGAAGCCTTTAAATCTCATCACTGAACCTTTTGGGCGTTATTCTTTAAAAAAGTACGCGCGTGTTTTCTTTTTAAACTCATCAATAGAAACCGGTCAATGGCTTTTTGCGATAAATCACCGTTAAGCTTTTGCCGCAATGTTTCCAGAGTGATTTCCATGCGCGCGGCGCTTCTGTGGCCGCCGCCGCTTCCCAAATCGCCAAACGCCGTTTGCGCCAGTGCCCCACAGTCTCTGCGGTAACCATCGCCGCGAAAAATAACAATTAGTTTGCCGCCGACAATTCCGGCAACGACAACATAATTAACGCCAATTAAGCGCACGTAAAAATCCGCAACCTGAACACAGGCATCAGCGCTTTCCGTCACGCCCAGATAGCAAATGCACCCGCTGTGAAAAATTTTTGTGTGACGGTAAGCGTGGTCGAAATATTTCAGAAAGCGTTTAGGTGTCTGATTCAGTTCAATGCGCTGAATTAATTGTATGTTGGCCCGTTTTGAATGATACGTGTAAGCGCTGATGTCTTCAAAAATGGTGTCTCGGTTAAAATTGCCCGTGTCTGTTTTGATACCGTACATAAGGGCGGTATGCAGATTCCGGGTAATCTGCACGCGGGAATAAAGTAAATATTCAGTCATCACACTGGATAACGCTCCATAGTCAGGCCTGATGTCTTCAAAATCTGCCTGCCACTGGCCTTCACGAGGATGATGGTCGAAGACCATTTGCGGATTGATTGACGGCAGATTATTTTTGAAAAAAGACGGCTGGGCATCAAAAAGCGCGATGAGGCGGAAAGTGTTTAAATCAACATTATTAATTAATTGAATGTTCAGGCGCATGGCTGACGCCAATTCAATGTTTTGTTGCCGGGACAATGCTTCTGTGGAGATAAATGCGTGTTTGACCAGCCCCTTTGTTTTTTGAATAATCCGGTGCAGTGACATGGTGGAGGCAATGGCGTCAGGGTCAGGGCTTCCGTACATTACAAAAGCCATAGAATCATTCGGGCGAACCGCCTCCATTATTTTTTTTAGATTTTGTTCGGTTTCTTTTTTTATTTCTATGGATTGTATTTTCATGCTTTTTCGGCGCAATAACCGGGCAGGTGATTTAGTTTACAAAAATCTTGTCCGGATGCTGAGCGACAACTTCACCGACAATGGCGGCATCAGTTATTCCGGCCTTATGCAATTTTTTAATCAGGGTTTTCCCCTTGTTGGCCGGCAAACTTACGAACAAACCTCCGGCGGTTTGCGGATCGAAAAGAACATCAAAAAGCCAATCCGGACAAGAGTTTTCTTTCTTAACCTGATTTATTCGGAATTTTTTATTACGGTAGAGACCGCCGGGAACAAAGCCTGCTTCTATCAGTTGGCGCACACCGCTGAAAACAGGTACAGCGGTGGAATTTATTCGCAAACCGACATTTTCTCCTTCAATCATTTCACAGGCATGCCCTAAGAGACCGAAACCGGTAATATCGGTGCAGGAACCAATATCGTTTTCGGAAGTTATTATCTGGGCCGCCTCTTTGTTGAGTCGCGTCATGCAGGAAGTCGCCATCTTCATTAAATCCGGATTTGCCTCCCCGGCTTTTATTGCCGTGCTCACAATTCCCGTGCCCAGCGGTTTGGTCAAAATGAGGCAGTCTCCGACTTTCGCGCCATGATTGAATAAAACTTTATCCGGATGAATGACACCGGTGACGGCCAGACCGTATTTTAATTCGTTGTCCTCCACGCTGTGCCCGCCGACGAGTAGTACGTCCGCCTCGCGCATTTTATCGAGGCCGCCGCGTAAAACCTCGCGCAAAATGTTTTTGTCCATGGTTTTAATGGGGAAACAGACGATATTCATCGCGGTGATTGGCTTGCCGCCCATGGCGTAAACATCGTTGAGCGCGTTGGTCACAGCGATTTGGCCGAAGGTGAAGGGATCGTCCACAATCGGCGTGAAAAAATCAACGGTCTGCACCAGCGCCAGATCAGCGGAGAGTTTATACACTCCCGCGTCTTCCGCGTGTTCAAATCCGGTCAGTAAATTCGGGTCGGAAATCAGCGGCAAATCGCGCAGTATTTCGGCAAGGTCACCCGGACCTATCTTGCAGGCTCAGCCCGCGCCCTGCACAGTTTCGGTCAAACGTAAATTCTTTTTTTCGTTCATTTTAAAACCCTGTCAATATGATTGAACATTTTGGCTTTATCTTTTTTAACATATAAGGATATATATTCCAAATCAATTTATAAGTAATCAAAGGAGTTTTTAAAGCATAAAAACCGGATTTTTTGTTGATTTATTTAATGCAATAAGTTTAAAAGAAGGAAATTTTAGTGAAAAGGCGGATTTAATGTCTATACGCTACTACAGCACAAACCGTAACCTGGAAAATGTCGCGGGGATATCGCCTTTCCGGGGCAGCGTTTCTTTTAAGGAAGCTCTGCTTGCCGGCCAGGCGCCTGATGAAGGTTTGTTCATGCCCGATTCCATCCCGCGGCTTTCACTGGCGGATATTCAAAAATTAAAAGGCGAGCCTTACTGGAAGATGGCACTGCTTGTGGCGCGGGCATTTTTGTCCGATGAATTTTCTGCGGAAATATTAGAAAATGTAGTGCGTGACGCTTATAATTTTCCCGTGCCGCTGGAGGGAGTGTGTCCCCGCGTATATCTGATGCGTCTGGATCAGGGGCCGACCGCTTCGTTTAAGGATTTTGCCGCGCGCATGATGGCCAGGTTGATGAGTCATTGTCGCCCGCAGGGAGAGCGTATAAATATTTTGGTTGCCACTTCCGGAGATACCGGCAGCGCTGCGGGAGAAGCCTTTAAAGGAGTGGCGGGAATAGATGTAATTATTCTTTATCCGGAAAAAGAAGTAAGTCCGCGCCAGAAGAAGCAGCTCGATACCATCGGGAAAAATGTCAGAGCTCTGTCTGTTGACGGCAAATTCGATGATTGCCAGAATCTGGTCAAGCAGGCTTTTGCCGATAAAGAGATGAAGCGGTTCAATTTATCTTCCGCCAATTCGATAAATTTCGGTCGTATCCTGCCGCAGATTGTTTATTATATTTACGCGTACGCGCAGCTCGCCCAAGGTGGTGAGGAAATTATTTTTTCCGTGCCGTCCGGAAATTTCGGCAACGCTCTCGGCTGTGAATTTGCCCGCCGCATGGGACTTCCGGTAGCCAAGCTTGTTATGCCTACTAACGAAAACGATGAATTCCCGGTTTTTCTGGAAACAGGAAAATACAAGAAAGTCTCGCCGTCGCGGGCCTGCATTTCCAACGCCATGAATGTCGGCCATCCGAGCAATCTGGCGCGTTTCTTTGAATTGTATGGAGGCACTGTTGACCGTTCGGGTAATGTGCATCGTTATCCTGACCTGGAAAAAATGCGCAAGCATATTTATTCTGTCAGTATTTCCGAAAGGCTGACCAGAGAAACCATGATAGAAATATACGAAAGCTACAAAGTGATTTTGGAGCAGCACGGCGCCGTCGGCTGGGCTGGTTTGAAATCTTATCGGGAGAAAAACGCTGATAAAAAATTATCCGTTTGTCTGGAAACGGCGCATCCGGCCAAATTTCCGGAGGAAATTCAAAAACTGTTGGGTTTAACTGTTGATGTACCGCAAAGCTTGAAAGATATTGACCGCCGCCACGGCAACGCGGTCAATATGACTAAAAATTACGTGGACCTTAAAAAATACCTTCAAGAAAATTTAAAAATTAAAGAATAAAATGTTTTGGCGGTCTGTTTTTAGCAATCTGTATACCTTTATAATAACGCCGATATTGAGCATTGTTTGTCTCCTTGCAGCTTTATTAGGCGATCAGCGAGGCATGATCTGGTGGACGGTAGCCAGATACTGGGCTAAGGGGCTTTTGAAAAGCGGCGGAGTGACCAGAGTGGTTATTTACGGGCGGGAGAAACTGGAAAAGATTCATAGTGCCGTTTTTATGGCCAATCATGAAAGCCAATTGGATCCGTTGGTGATGACTTATCTCACAGAAAAATCGCCGCTCAGGTTTTTTGCCAAACACACGCTTGCCTATTTCCCTCTTTTTGGTCAAGCGCTGTGGGCCACCGATCAGGTTTTTATCAATCGCGAAAAAGGTAGCAAGGCGCTGAAAAATATTGAAAAAACCATCGCGAAAATTAAAAGTGAAGACAAATATTTTTTCATTTTTCCGGAAGGGCACAGGTCACGTGACGGCAATCTGCTTCCTTTCAAGCGAGGCGGCTTTGCCCTGGCGATGAAAGCGAAACTGCCTATCCTTCCCGTAGCTATCGCGGGTACCGGTGATATTTTGCCGCCCGGGTTTATTTTTCGCAGAAAGGGTCCTGTCGTTATCACTGTTGGCGATTTAATTTCTACCTCTTCCTATGATTCGAAATCTTATGACAAATTAGTTTTGCATGTTCGTGAACAGGTCGGCGAACTGCAGAAAAAAGCCAGAAAAATTTGTAAAAAAATTTCCGCGCTTTAATCCATTTCAGCCGATGAATTAAAGCGCCTTTACAGACGGCTTTTTTTGAGAAACTTATTCTCAATTAAACCAGCAATGCTCTTGGCATCGTTGATATTGATACATGGGACATCGGTGTTAAGTTTTTCGTCTGATGCGACAGCCAGCAGGTTATCTTCTTTTTGGTATAAGAGCGGGCGCTGAAGCGCCGACCGGTGAATCTCAATCTTTGGGAAAGAGTTAACCTTAAAGCCTTCGGTGAGTATTATATCGGCTCCTTTGACGTAGCTATCTCTTATTTCTTCAAGAGTGTGATCATGGTCAACGTCCTGTATCAATGCAAACTGATGAGGGGAAGATACTATGGTCATAAACGCTCCGGCCTTTTTATGGCGGTAACTATCCTTTCCTTCGTGATCAATCTCAAAGCCATGCAGATTATGCTTAATCGTGGCCACGCGATAGCCTTTTTTTACTAATTCGGTAATCAGTTTTTCCAATAGTGTTGTTTTGCCCGTACCTGATTTCCCTACTATGGAAATAATCTGTGTCGTCATTAAAGTATTCCCAATATGAAGAAGCTTCGAAGTGCCTTTGGAAACTGTAATAATTTAAATTCTTAACATAAATTTTCTTGTTTGCCAATTTCCAAGATGCCGGTAATTTTATTTTTAATACGGCGTGGTGATGAAATTGGAAGCGATTTGAACAATTAAATAGAAAGAGAGAATGCGCGGCCTGTTTGTTAAAAAAATGAGTGAATATATCTATTTCCCTAATAAATAATACTGTTATAACCCTTGACAGGGAAAGTGAATTCTGTATAATAAAATAACAAACTTAAAATAACTTTAGATGTTTTGAAAAGAAAGCGGAGTCGTGCTCTGATGTTTCTTTTAATCGCTCACTCAATTATTTTTGAGCGGAAAGAGGTGTTATCGCCGCTTTTGTCAAACAAACTAGCAAGCATTCCACAATCTGATATTAAGAAAAGCAGGACAATCTTTTTTTTAAATTAAAAACCGAATGCATTGGAGATAATTTCAATTGTGTCCATTAAATTTTACCAGGAGGGTTTATTAATGATGAAAAAAATTATGGTTTTAATATCAAGGGTCTTTGTAATCAGCCTCCTTTTTTCTTTTATCTCAGTAAATACGGCAATCACCGCAGAAACAATTAAGATAGGCGCTGTTTTGCCCTTGGCTGATATTACCGGAAAAGACGCATCCAGGTCCATGCAGCTTGCGGTAAAGCAGATTAATGCCACCGGTGGCTTATTGGGCAAACAGGTGGAATTAGTGCTGGCTGATGATGAAAACAAACCGGATAAGGTGGCAGCAGCGATAGAAAAATTGGTCAACGTGGACAAAGTCGACGTTATTGTTGGTGGAACTGGTAATGCTACCACTATGGAAGCAATCCCTGTACTAAAAAAATATGCCAAAGTCACTGTTTGGTCCGGAGCTTCTTCAGCAAAAGTAGATCAGGCCTTGGAAGACCAGGACTGGTTTTTCCATATTCATCCCTGGGATTACGAATTGGGCGCGTACTATGAAAAAATGTGGCAGGTGATTGTTCAGAAATATCCGGAGATTAAAAGAAAAAAAACGTTTGTTGCCTATAGGGAAGATCCTTTTGGGTCTGATATTCTGAGCGTTGGCAGCCCGGTAGCCAGGGCATATCTGAATGTAATGCAAGGTGAGGTTTATACCACAGAGCCGGTATCTAACCTGAAGGAGATATTGAGTAGCGCTAAAAATTTTGTCGAGCCGGATATTTTTATTTGGGATGGCTTGGATAAAGATGCAATTCTTATACTGGAAGAAGCGAAAAACATTGGTTTTGCTCCCCCCGTTTATTTAGGGAAAACATTATTGTGGCCCCTTGATTTTGGTAAGCAAATGGGTTCAGAAGGGGTCATGTTTTACAGCTACTGGCATGAATCCATGAAACTTAGGAATAAAGCATGTCTGGCATATGTTGAAGCCTTTAATAAAGAATTTAAAGAATCGCCGGTTACTTACTTTGGCCCTCTGGCTTACACCAATATAATGATTGTAGCTGATGCAGTAAAAAGAGCCGGTTCTTTGGAGAGAGGGGCTTTTATAAAGGCTTTGGAGGCCACCAATTACGATTCACCACTTGGAGACAACTTTGTTTTCGTGAGAAGCTTGGGTGTTAAGCATCAGGCTGGAGCAAACCCGAAACTTATGCAATGGCAAGGAGGGGAAGTAAAAATTATCTGGCCTTGGGAATTGGCCACTGCTAAATTGATTTATCCATTCCCGGCACAGGGTTTTAACAAAGAGGCTATATCGGAGGAAAAGGCGCCGCCGGCGCCAGTTGCTAAAAAGCCGGCGGCAAAATCAGCCCCAGCTGCTAAAACTAAAAAGTAGTGTTTAATGTAAGGCGAAAGAATGTTTTAGAAAAGGAGGATATAGGGATGAAAAGGATTTATGCAATCATAGTTATGATTTTAGTTGTTACTTTTGCTCTTGGAACGATATTTGCCGGCGCTGCTGTTGCCCAAACGATAAAATGGCGGCTGGTTTCCTGCTGGCCTTCATACAGCGCTATTTCGCAAAGCGAAAAAAACTTGGCCAGAACTATTTATGAACTCAGCGGCGGTCGTCTCCAGATCACGACTCACCCGGCAGGAGAACTTGTTTCCACCATGGCTGTTTTTGATACGGTCTCCAAAGGTGCCGCAGAAATGGGAGCAGATTACCCCGGGTATTGGGCGGGGAAGAACAGCGCTTTTGACCTGCTGGGGTCGGCGCCCATGGCGCTTTCCCAGCATGATTTCGTCAACTGGTATATTTATGCGGGCGGTCGTGAACTTTATAATTATATGTATGGTAAACACAATATGGTTTATTTTGTCACAGCTGTCACGGCCGTGGCGTCCGGTGTTCGCTCCCGCACACCCGTCCGAAGTTTGGCGGATCTTAAAGGTAAAAAGATTAGAATATCAGGAAAGTCAACTGGTTACGTTATGCAAAAAGCCGGGGCGACACCGGTGATGACGGAACCGGCGCAAATTGCTCAGGCCTTAGCCACCGGCGCTATTGATGCCGCCGCTTTTAATACTCCCAATATTGATATAAGTATTGGTTTGGCCGAAGTTACAAAATACAATCTCGCTCCCGGCTGGCATCAGCCGTTTTCGACAGGTGGGTTGCTGATTAATAAGGATGCTTGGAATTCCCTGCCCCCTGATTTGAAAAAAATCGTTGAAGTTGCGGCGACGGCCAATATTCTGGTGATGTCTTCTCTTGCCGAATGGGATATGGCAGTAGGTCTTAAGAAGTTTCAGGAAAAAGGCACGGTGGTTACAAAATTTTCCGCGAAGGATTTGAATCAGATAGAAGAATGGTTATGGGAATTTATCGAAGCGGAAGCCAAGAAAAATCCTGATTATGATAAAATAGCCACGTCCATGTTTCAGTATTTGAAAAACTTCCGTGAAGCGCGTGAATACATGATTCCCTACGCCCAGGGGCGTAATCCCGTGAAGTTTCCTAAATTGCCTAATTTAAAATAAGCTTTTTATGGTTTGCCGCGGTTTTTTGCCGCGGTAAACTATACTTCTCTTAATATTTGGCAGAAAATAAATCATTAAATAAAGGGGAGTAAAAAATGGTAGCGGATTTTTTAGTTAAAATATCCAATTTTCTTGACAATATAAGCGAATGGTCGGGCAGGATTTTTTGCTGGCTTGTTGTCCCGTTGACCGTTGCCATCATCATTGAGTTTATAACGAGATCGTTGAATGTGGCGAGAATCTGGACCGATGAAGCCAGCCGCTTCATTTTTGGCGCCCATTTTATGCTATGTGCCGCGTATGGTTTGCTTTATAGTTCACACGTTAGAATCGATCTTTTTACTAGCACTCTGTCTCAGAAAACACAGGCGGTTATTTCCATTATTTGCTATTTACTCTTGTTCTTCCCGTTCATGTTCGTATGGCTTTATTACGGGTGGAGTTATTTTTATTCCTCATGGTCGGTTGCTGAAAAATCATGGAGTCTTTGGGCGCCGCTATTGTATCCGATTAAGTTTGTTCTTCCCTTGACTGCCTTTTTGTTAATTTTGCAGGGCATATCGGAAGTAATAAAATCAATTGTGACAGTTGTCATATTATCCGGAATATCCGAGGAGGTGTCCTGATGAGTTTGACACTTATTGCTGTTTTAATGATTCTGGCTGTCATTGTTTTTTTCTTCCTGGGGCATCCATTGGCCTTTGTTCTTGGCGGCGTGGGAACTTTTTTTGGATTTTTTCTGGTGGAAACCGGTTTCTTCAGCATTTTTATGGATAGAATCTTTGTCGGCATCATGGGGAATTTTACACTTGTCGCCATTACCCTTTTTATTCTCATGGGTAACCTGCTGACCATTTCCGGAATTGCCGACAGGCTTTTTGAATCTCTGCGCTTCTTTGCCGGAACAATCCGCGGGGGTTTAGGTATCGCTGTTTTGATAGTTTGTATTGTTTTGGCTGCCTGTATCGGTGTCGTTGGAGCATCTGTTATCACCGTGGGCCTTTTGACCGGACCAATGCTTTTGCGCTATGGTTATCAAAAGGAATTAGCCATGGGAATTGTCGCCGCCGGTGGAACATTAGGTTTGATGATACCCCCCAGCATCATGCTCATTGTCATGGGTGACACTGCCGGCTTGCCGGTAAATCATGTTCTCGCGGCGGCTGTTGTTCCCGGTCTTTTCATGGCGGTTCTTTATGTTGTTTATGTTCGCGTGCGCTGCGGTTTACACCCGGAATTGGGACCTCCCATTCCTGAGGAAGAAATGGCGCTTACGTCTTTTGGCGATAGGTTGATGGATTTTGTTGTTTACTCTCTTCTGCCTTTGATGCTGATTATCGGTGTAATCGGCGCAATATTCTCGGGAATTGCCTCTCCCACGCAGGCTGCCGGAATGGGCGCCACGGTGGCTTTTCTTTTGGTTTTGATTTATCGCCGGTTTAACTGGCAAGATTTTCTGGCCTGCCTGTACCAGACGGCCAAAGCCAGTACCATGGTTATGATTATTATGGCGGGCGCAACCTGCTTTACGGGAATATTTTTGGGCATGGGCGGCGGTAAAGCTGTTGTAGAAACATTGATGTCTATCGGTCTGGGTAAGTGGGGGCTTTTCTTTATAATGATGATTTCGCTTATTATTTTGGGATGCTTTGTTGATTGGGTTGGCCTAATTTTTCTCACTTTCCCCATATTTTTACCTATCGCTCGCCTAATGGGTTTCGATATGGTCTGGTTTGTCATTATGATGGCCATGTATTTGCAAATATCCTTTCTTATTCCTCCGTTTGGCTATGCGCTCTTTTATTTAGCGGGCATGAAAATTCAAGGCATCAGGTGGGGTCACATTTATCGAGGGGTCTTGCCTTTTCTTATTATTCAGATAATAGGTTTGCTCATTTTTACGTCTTTTCCGCAGCTTGTTTTGTTCATGCCGATATCTCTGTACGGCTGATAGTATTTGATTGGTTTGCCAGATAAGGCGGGGCTTTGTCCTCGCCTTTTTTGCGTGATTTATTCTGTTTCAAATATTATTGTAAAAACGTTTGAATGTAAAGATTCTGATGAAAGTTCGGCGGCATATTGATTCGCGCGAAGTTCATATGTTTGCGTGAAAATTAAGCATGTCGGCATGGCGAAGGCGTAAATTCTTGACTTTTTTGTATGCCGGTTCTAATGTCTGACGATGACGTAAAAGATTGGTATTTGGCAGAGATTGTTTTGTCATGAATAGGAAAAAACGTATTGTAGTAACCGGCTTAGGCTCATTAAATGCTCTGGCCAAGAATATT
This sequence comes from Syntrophaceae bacterium UBA5764, assembly GCA_002418825.1. Taxonomy (GTDB): domain Bacteria; phylum Desulfobacterota; class Syntrophia; order Syntrophales; family Smithellaceae; genus UBA4810. Next base: position 13,339 of record DIEW01000068.1, read on the forward strand.
CCCGATTTGATAAAAGCCCTGCGAGATGGCGTTTGCGGCATCGGACCGCTTGATCTTTTTGATACGAGTAATTTTCGCACAAAAAACGGCGGGCAGATAAAAGATTTTGTTCCCCGCGACTATATCCCCGGCCAATATTCGTTAAAAAGAATGTCACGTGCCGATCAGCTTTCTTTTGCCGCGACGTTGGAAGCGTTGCGCGATGCGGGGTTGTATCCAGTGTCCGCAGAGTTAAAGGAAGAAACGGGAGTGGTCATTGGCGGCGGTTCCGGCGGCCTTTTTGAGGCGGAAAATTTTTATGGCGATTTACTGAAGAAGGGTTCTTCCCGTTCCCGGTTTTCCACTCTCTCCAGTGTTTATTGCGCTTCTTCCGCCGACCGAATTGCCTCAGCGTTGGGTTTAACCGGTCCCAAAACAACTTTTATGACGGCCTGCTCCGCGGGCGGCACGGCGATAGGTTATGCCCGGGATTTGATTGTTAACGATAATGCTTCAGTTATGTTGGCCGGCGGCGTGGAACCAATGTGCCGCATCACCTATGCTGCTTTCAATGCGCTGCAATCGGTGGACCCTGATGTCTGTCGTCCCTTTGACCGAAATCGTGTCGGACTTTCTCTGGGCGAGGCGGCGGCCATGATGGTTCTGGAGCCTTTGGATGAAGCGCTGGCGCGGAGGGCGAAAATTTACGCCGAAATTTTGGGTTATGGCATTTCCTGCGATTCATTTCATATGACGGCACCAGACGAACAGGCCTCGGGCGCTGTCCGGTCCATGCAGGCCGCCTTGAAAGATGCCGGTCTTTCTTTGGACGATATTGATTACATTAACGCGCACGGCACAGCCACGCCGGTTAACGACGTGATGGAAACCAAAGCTATTAAGGAAGTATTTGGAAAACGTGCTTATAAAATTCCGGTAAGTTCCACAAAATCCATGCACGCGCATACTTTAGGCGCGGCAGGCGCACTGGAGGGTATAGTTAGCGTGCTGGCGCTGCAAAATGGTTTTGTTCCTCCCACGATAAATTATTCAAACCGGGATCCGTTATGTGATCTTGATTACGTTACTGAAGGAATGCGTAAAACGAATTTGCGCACGGTTCTTTCCAATTCGTTTGCCTTCGGCGGCAATAACACAACCGTTGTCTTCGGTAAATATTCTGAAAAAGGCGCGCGCAATGGCTGATAAATCACAGCGGGACATGAAAAAGCGGGTTGTAATCAGCGGGCTTGGTATGGTGACGCCTTTGGGTGTGGGGAAAGAAGAGTTTTACCAAAGACTTTTTGGTGGAGAAAACGGTATCAGCGAGATAAAATCATTTGATACCAACGATTTTACCTCGCATCTGGGCGCGGAAGTGACGAAATTTTCGCCGCGTGATTTTATTTCGGTAAAAAATCTGCGGCGGATGGATAAAATATCACCCATGGCGGTGGCCGCGGCGCGTATGGCGCTGGAAGACGCAAAAATTCAGATTAACGAGAATAATCGCGACCGTATCGGCATTATTCTGAGCAGTGCCTTTGGTGCGACGGATGTCACGGTACAGTTTGCGGAAACGTTGCTCGGACAGGGCCCGTCTGTCGTAAACCCCATATTGGTACCAAACACGGTTATGAACGCGCCGGCGGGGCATGCCTCGATAGAGCTCGGCTTTCGCGGCGTGAACACGACAGTTACGCATTACGCCGTTTCCGCGGAAATCGCCATTGCTTATGCCGTCGCGGAAATACGCCGGGGCACGGCGGATTTTATCCTGACCGGAGGCGTGGACATATTGTCAAAATTTTATTATGAATCGCTTGCCCGCTTTCATGCTCTTTCTCCGGCGGAAGGCGGCCAGGAGGGAAGCAGGCCATTTGATCAGGCGCGTAACGGGTTTGTTGCCGGAGAAGGGTGTGGTATAGTGTGTTTGGAAAGTATGGAATCGGCACGGCAAAGAAGTGTTAATTATTATTGTGAAATCAAGGGCTCTGGCCTTGGTTCATCTGTCTGTGGCCCTACGCAGTGGCCGCGTGAGTCTTCAGGAATTGAGAAGGCAATTGCCCGCGCCTTGAAAGATTCAGAAGTTGAAGCCACCGCGATAGATGCTATTTATGCGGCCGCCAATGGCGGCAGAGATCTGGATGCTGCTGAAGCGCAAGCATATGAAAAAGTATTTGCCGCTGGCCCGCAAAAACCAGCCGTAACGGCGATAAAAGGCGCGCTGGGAGAAAGTTTTTCCGGCGGCGGCATGCGCGCCTGCGCGTTGGCCTTGTCGATAAAAGAAAAAGTGTTGCCGCCGACGGTGGGGTTGATTAATCCTTCTTTCCCTTTGAAATATGTTATGAAGGAACAGCAAAAAATAAATATTAAAAATGCTCTGCTTTCCGGAATTTCCTTTGGCGGAACCTACGCTTATCTGGTTTTTGCCGGACGCGGCGAGCAAGGAGAATAGATTAGTGAATATCGGTGAGTGGATAACAAAACGCGCAATAATTCATCCGAATAAGCCGTTTCTTACGGAAAAAAACAAAACGCTGTCGAATCGTCAATTCAACGAGCAGGTAAATAAAACCGCTCACGCGCTGGGCGATTTGGGGATTGCCAAGGGAGACCGCGTGGCCCTTTTGATGTCCAATTGCTCCGAGTTTTTGGAAATATTTTTTGCCTGCGCCAAAACGGGTGCGATTATGGTGCCGCTGAATTTCCGTCTGGCCGTTCCGGAACTTGTCTATATTTTAAAGGATTCCGAACCGGAAGTAATGATTTATTCCGCGGAATTTGCGGATAAAGTGCGTGAAATAAGAAATACGTCGCTTTCCGTAAATCATTATATCGGTCACGGCCTTGATTTGATTAAAGGGGACAGTAATTTTGTTGATTTTGTCGATACCGCTTCCGCAAGAGGTGTGTTGCATACGGCGGAGGTCAATTTGCCGGATCCGCTTTTTATCATGTACACTTCCGGCACGACAGGTGACCCCAAGGGCGCGGTCTTGACTCATCAGAACATCTTGTTCGGCGCGATTCATTCTCTTTTGGGTTACGGTGTTGACCGCTCTTACAAGTCTCTTGTGGTCGCGCCGCTTTTTCATATCGGCGCGCTGGCCGCTTCCGTAACGCCGATTGTCTATGCCGGAGGAAGCCTGGTCATCAGCAGCTTTTATAACGCTTCCGATGTGCTCAAAACCATCTGCCGGGAAAAAATAAATTATATGTTTGCCGTGCCGGTTATGTTTCAGATGATGGCGGAGACGCCGGAATGGCAGGAAGCTGATTTATCGCATGTCCATTTTTTTATTTCCGGCGGGGCGCCGATTCCTCTGCCGGTAATCAAAAAATACCAGCAGGAGAAAAGCATCGGTTTTGTCCAGGGCTACGCCCTGACGGAAACAGGGCGACTGACTTCTCTTGATTTGGAGGATTCCATCGCCAAAGCTGGCTCCGTCGGCAAGGAAGTTTTTCACGTAAATTTGCGTATTGTGGATAAGCAGGGAAGGGATTTGCCGCCGAACGAACCTGGTGAAATTATCGTGCAAGGTCCTAATATTTTTGCCGGCTACTGGCGTAAAGTTGGTACAATTGCTTCCGCGCTGAAGAACGGATGGTTTCATACCGGTGATATGGGAATGCGCGATGATGACGGTTTTGTTTACATCGTCGGCAGAAAAGTGGAGATGATTATCTCTTCCGGCGAGAATATTTATCCGGCGGAAGTGGAACGGGCGATTCAGTCGTTGCCGCAGGTAAAAGAAGCGGCGGTGGTGGGCATGCCGGATGAAAAAAGGGGAGAAGTTGCGGCGGCATTTATAATTTTTAAAAAAGAGCAGCATCTCACTGAAAATGAAATAACAGCTTTTTTGGCGGAGAAAATTGCGTATTATAAGATTCCCAAAAAATTTATATTTGTTGAAGAATTTCCCCGCAATCAGTCGGGGAAAGTATTGAAGAGGATTTTAAAGAAACGTCTTGAAGAAAATTGAATAAGGGCGTATCTAAAATAATTTATTGAAAATAAGAAACAGTCAAATATTTTGTTGACCATCTCTGCGGTTTTTTGCGCGGCGTTTACGAAGAGCAACTTTTCCCGATTCAGAAGAAAAGGACAACATGAATACGGTACCTTATAAAGAAGAGCATATAATATTTCGTGAGTCTTTCCGCAGGTTTTTGCAAAAAGAAATTATTCCGCATGTAGAGGAGTGGGAGAGAGAGGGCATTGTACCGCGCTGGGCATGGAAGAGGCTTGGTGAAAACGGTTTCCTCTGCACTTCCGTGCCCGTGGAATATGGCGGACAGGGTGCGGATTTTCTTTATTCTGCTATCCTAATCGAGGAAATGGCCCGCGCAAATTTTTACGGTCTTTCCGCGCGTCTGCACAGTGATGTGGTGGTTCCTTATGTGGTGCAATTTGCCACCGAGCAACAGAAGAAAAAATATCTGCCTAAATGTGTCAGTGGTGAAATAATTATGGCTATTGCCATGACCGAACCGCACGCCGGTTCCGATGTGGCGGGGATAAAAGCGACGGCGGTTGAAGACGGTAAATATTTTGTGCTTAACGGGCAGAAGACATTTATCAGCAACGGCATCAATTGCGATTTGGTGATTGTCGCCGCCAGAGATCCTGAGGAAAAAAATCCTCACGCCGCCGTGGATTTGTTTCTGGTCGAAGCGGACACTCCGGGTTTTGAAAAAGGAAAAATGCTGAAGAAAATCGGTTGGCGCAGCCAGGATACGGCGGAACTGTTTTTTTCCGACTGCCGCATTCCCAAAGCAAACCGTTTGGGTGAAAAGGGAACGGGGTTTAAAAAATTGATGACTAATTTACAGCAGGAACGCCTGATTTGCACGCTGGGCGCTCAGACAGCTGCGGAGTTCATGCTGGAAGAAACGATACGTTATTGCCGGCAGCGTGAAGTATTTGGCAAAACCCTTGCTAGATATCAGAACACACAGTTTGCGCTGGCGGAAATGGCCGCGGAGGTGAAAATCGGCCGCACTTTTATTGACAAACTGATTATCGAACATTGGCAGAGAAAGACAATAGTCACTGACGTTTCCATGGCAAAATTCTGGATTACCGAGATGGCCTGTCGCGTGGCGGACCGCTGTTTGCAGCTTTTTGGCGGTTATGGCTATTGCGAGGAATATCCGATCGCCCGCGCCTGGCGCGATATTCGGGTCACGCGGATTCTGGCCGGTTCCAACGAAATCATGAAATTAATTGTTGCCAAGGATATGACAAAATAGTTGTGTTAAAGAAGAAGGAAAATGAAATTTAAATTAATTTATCCGAAATGGGAAAAACTGGATAGGCAAACAAGATTTACGCTGCCGCCGCACGGGCCGGTGGTCATGGCGGCGGCGCTGCCGGATTATGTTGATGTGGAATTTGTCGATGAAAATGTGCAAGAAATAAATTTTGATGCTGACGATGATTTTGTCGGGATTTCAATGATGCTGACCGCGCAGATTAAACGCGGCTGGGAAATCGCCGGCGCTTTTCGCAAAAAAGGAATAAAAGTTATTTTCGGCGGTATTGCCACGATGCTGCATGCGGAAGAAATGCAGCAACACGCAGATTCTGTTTTTCTGGGTGAGGTGGAAGGTCGCTTGGAACATGTCTTTAAGGAGTTTAAAGAGGGAAAGCTAAAAAAGGTTTATGATTATATGCAGAATTTCCCGCCGATTGAAAGCGTGGGCCCGGCCCGGCGCGACATTTTAAACAAAGGCCTTTACAATTACCGCGGTGTGCAGATGGTCGACCTAGTTCACGCCTCGCGCGGATGTCGCTTTAACTGTTACCCCTGCTGTGTCCGGTTTTTAGGCGGCAAAAAATTCCGTCCCCGTCCATACGACAAAGTGGTTGAGGAGATGGCGAGCATAGACAATAACCGGCTTTTTATCGTCGACAATTCGCTGGCGCAGAATAAAGAGTGGGAAATTGGTCTTTTTAAGGAGATGATTCCGCTGAAAAAGAAATGGTGCTGTCATCCGATTGAAGACGACGACAAGGTGTTGGATCTGGCGGCGCAGGCGGGAGCTTGGTTTGTCTATCAGGCGATTTTTGATTCCTCCGATTTTATCCGCGAACGTATCAAGCGCTATCATGATCATGGCATTGCCGTGGAAGGAAGCATTTTGCTGGGTCTGGATTACCACACCGAGGACTACATAAAAAAATGGATGGACTTTTTGCTGGATATCGAACTGGATATGGCGGAGTTCACCATTCTTACTCCCTTTCCGCATACCAAAACATTTGATGATTTGCATAACGCCAAAAGAATATTTTCTTATGACTGGAATGACTATACCTGCGGCAAGGTGGTTTTCCAACCGAAAACAATGACTCCGGAAAAACTGCAAGAGATGTATTATTACTGTTGGGATAAGTTTTATGAGGAAGAGCCGGCTAACTATAAAATGTTCAAGATGCTAAAAAAAGTAATGGATAAGGAAAAGGCGGACGGAACCTACAGACCGCGCACGCGTGAGTAAATAAATATCCTTCTTGAGCAGGAAAGGAGATTTTGGGTAAAAATGAAAAGAGCCGGTGGAAAAAACGCCGTGGTTATCGACGGCAGCCACGTCAGTTTGAATGATATTGTTGGTGTTGTCCGTGACGGTGTACAGGTGAAAATTAGCGAGAGCAGCCGTTTTGTTCAACGGATGGAAAAAACGCGGAAAATGTTGATGAAAGCAATGCGAGACGGTGTCGCCGTATATGGCGTAAACACGGGTTACGGCCGTTCTTGCGGCCGCCGGATATCCATGGATATTGCCTTGAAAAACGGCATGAATATTTTTCGTTTCCATGGCTGCGGCACGGGCGAACCGATTGGCATTGAAGAAACACGCGCGGCGATGCTCTGCCGCATTATTTGTTTGGCGAGGGGCTATTCCGGAGTTTCCATGGCGTTGCTCAGGCAGATGGCTGATTTTTTAAATAAAGGAATAACGCCCGTAGTTCCCTGTGAAGGCTCGGTCGGCGCCTCCGGTGATTTGACGCCGATGTCTTATATAGGCGCCTGCCTGGCGGGCGAGAGAGAAGTATTTTATCAAGGGGAAAGAATGCCCACGTCCCGGGCAATGAAAAAAACCGGATTGAAGCCACACGAATATTTACCCAAAGAGCCTCTTTCCATGATTAACGGTACGACCACAATGACGGGAATAGCCGTCATGAACATCGAAAGAGCCCAGCGGCTTCTCTCTGCGGCGATATACGCCACCGCGCTGAGTGTGCATGCCGTCAAAGGAAACGCGCATCATTATCATCCGGTTATTTCTGAGGCCAAACCCTTTGCGGGTCAGATTTTTGTCGCTGAAAAAATATCCCATCTTCTGAAAGCGAAAATTTCCCCGCGGCAGCTGGAAGACGATTCTCTGGAAGCGTTGCAGGATCCTTATTCTTTGCGTTGCGCGCCGCAGGTAATCGGTGTGTTGTATGACGCGCTTTCCTGGATAAAAAATTGGGTAGAAATTGAAGCCAACAGTTCCAATGACAATCCTATCTTTGACCCGGCCACAGGTCAGGTGCTGATGGGCGGCAATTTTTACGGCGGCCATATCGCGTTTGCCATGGACGGCCTGAAGGCGGCGCTGGCCTCGGTCGCCGATATGTGCGACCGGCAGGTAATGCTGCTTGTCCATCCCAGTTTTAACCGGGGATTACCCGGTGATCTGGTTGGAATTATTGATAAATCAAACGGTTTATATCATGGTTTTAAAGCCATGTCGTTGGCGTCCTCGGCCCTCGCGGCGGAAGCATTGAAATTAACCATGCCCGCAGCGTCCTTTTCCCGTTCGACCGAATCGCACAATCAGGACAAAGTCAGTATGGGCACGATTGCGGCTAGGGATGCGGAAAGAGTTTGCACGCTTACGGAGCGCGCCTTATCCATCCACCTTATGGCGGCGGCCCAGGCCTGTCACTTAAGAAAGAATATTAATACCCGGCCGCTTTTGTCCAAAGTCGTGCGGGAAATAGGTTTAATCAGTCCGCCGCTGGCCGAAGACCGGCCGCTGGATAAGGATATCGAAAAGATGTGCGCGGCAATCAGGTATTCCGATTTTTTCAGGGTATGAATAATGAAAAAAGAGACGAAAAGTTTTGAAGTGAAAATCAGCGNNCTGGATCCCATGCAGATCGTCTGGCATGGCAATTACCTGAATTATTTTGAAATCGCGCGCGCGGCGCTGTTTGATCATTACGGAGTTGATCTTTACTCCTATTATGAAAAACACGGATTAATATTTCCCATCATCAAAACTTCGACCAAGCACATTCTGCCGCTGCGCCATCGTGATGAAATAATCTGCAAAGCCTCTCTTGTGGACGTCAATATTAAAATTGTCGTTGATTTTGAAATCAGGCTGGCGGCAAGCGGAAAAGTATGCGCGCGCGGCCGGACGGAGCAGGTGACCGTAAAGGTTCCGGAGATGGAAACTCTTTTTTCCATACCGGAGGAAATAAAAAAAGCGATGGGTTTTTAAATGGATAAATTGTTGAAGGATTCTTTTGTCACCGGAGCGGAGCGTGTTGCCGCCTGGGCGGATTTGCTCGATGCCATAAATGTTTTTCCCGTGGCCGATGGCGACACCGGGCGCAATCTATCGATTAGTCTTTACCCCCTGCGCGCGGCGGACGCGGACAGAAAAAAAGTGGTGGAACAGCTTCTTTTTTCCGCACGCGGCAACTCCGGCAATATCGCCTCCCGGTTTTTTTCGTCTTTTTATATGGCGGATTCCATAGCTGATCTTGCCGGAAAAGCCCAGGAAGGAAGAAAGGGTGCCTGGAGGGCGGTTTCTGATCCCTGCACGGGAACTATGCTGAGTTTATTCGACGCTTTGGCTGAAGTTTTGTCCGCGACTCAATCTGTAGCGGTTAAAGAAGCAGCAATAAGAATCCTTAACCGCCTGGAAAAAGCGGTGCAGGAGACAATGAACACGCTTCCCAAGCTGCGAGACGCGCAGGTGGTGGATGCCGGAGCTCTGGGGATGTATATTTTCTTTGAAGGATTTTTTTATGCGTTGGCGGGGGTCCCGGATAACCAGCGGCCGGTGACGGAAATATTCAAAAACAGCCTGCGCATTTCCTCTTCTTTCCGCGAGGAAATGGATAACGGTTACTGCGTGGATTTTGTTGTCGAGGCAAAAAATTACTCTCCGGAGCAGCTGGCGGAAATAACCAGAGGGCAGGATAACGCGGTGATTATACCGGAAGGCAATATCTATAAAATTCACCTGCATACGGAAAATGCCGAAAAAATCAAGGGGCAGGTTAATCAACTGGGCAGCATGCTGCACTGGGAAGAGGATAACCTTTCCTATCAGATCAGGGAATTTATGAACGCGCAGGCCGGTCAGAGCATGAATATCATGACCGACGCGGCCGGTTCCGTAACCAGGGCGGACGCGAAAAAATACGGTATCACTCTGCTCAACAGTTATCTGACTGTGGGCGATAAATGCATGCCGGAAACTTACTATCAGCCGGAGGAATTATACGACCCGATGCGCCAGGGAATAAAAGTTTCCACATCGCAGGCTTCGGTTTATGAACGGCATCAATTTTATCAGGCAGCCCTGGCGCGTTTTGAAAAAGTTCTGTATCTGTGCGTGGGCTCGGTTTTTACCGGAAATTACCATGTGGCCCTGGATTGGAAGGAAGCGCGTGATAAAGAAAACAGGTTTTTTGTTATTGATACGGGCGCGGCATCCGGCAGATTGGGCGTCATCGCGCTGGCGGTGGCGCGCTATCTGGCGCAGACAAACGATATGGAAAAAACCCGCTCCTTCGCGCAAAAAGCGATAAACTCTTGTGAAGAATATGTGTTTCTGGATAAGCTGCACTACCTGGCCGCGGGCGGCCGCCTTTCCAAAGCCAGCGCTTTTTTCGGCGATATGCTGAAAATGAAGCCGGTGATTTCTCCTCAGCCCGAAGGAGCCAGGAAGATGGGCGTGGTGAGGAATCAGCAAGACCAGCTGAAAATGGCGCGGGAGAAACTTGCGGCGTCCCTGCAAAAAGATTCCCGCGCTTTTATCATGCTCGAGTATTCAGATAACTTCGAATGGGTAAATAAAACAGTGAAGAAATTCGTCGGTCAGCTATACCCACGGGCGGAAATTATTTTACAGCCCCTGTCTTTAACTTCCGGCGCGCACATGGGCCCGGGAACCTGGGCAGTGGCCTTCTTGCCGGAGTTCGCATTATTGTGAAAAGCAGAAACAAAACCCGCCTGCCGCAAAAAAAGTCAGCGGAACGTTTTGCCGTGGTTATCCCCGTTTACAATCATACGGCAACGATAACGGAAGTTGTTCGCCAGGCCATGGAGTTACGTTATCCGGTCTTTGTCGTTGATGACGGTTCGACCGACGACACCCCGCAGAAATTAAAAACAATTCCGGGAATCAATGTCATTACGCATCAGGAAAACAGGGGCAAAGGCGCGGCAATACTAAGCGGTTTTATCGCGGCGGCAAAGGTGGCCGGCATGGCGATTACCATTGATGCCGACGGGCAGCATTATCCGCAGGACGCGCGGAAACTTGTTGCCGCTCTTCCGGACGGGGTAAGGCCGATTGTGATGGGCAGAAGGATGTATGCGGCAGGTGAGCATGTTCCCTGGACCAGTCGCTTTGGCCGGGAGTTTTCCAACTTTTGGGTTTGGGTATCCGGCGGTCCCGTTCTTTCTGATTCGCAAAGCGGCATGAGGATTTATCCCTTGCCGGAAGCCATGAACCTGGAAGTTAAGGCGCGCCGTTTTCAATTTGAAGTGGAAATTCTGGTGCAGGCCAAAAGAAAAGGGATTCCCGTCCTGGAAGTGCCGGTGCGCGTAAACTACAGTCCCGCAGGCAACAGAATATCTCATTTCCGTCCCTTTGTTGATTTCATGCGCAACTCCGCAACTTTCAGCCGTCTGATTTTTACCCGCATATTTTCCCGCCGCTGAGCGAAACTTTCCCCCGTCAGGGTTTTTATCTTGCCACTGTCCGGGAAATATGGTTTAAAAATAAAAAACGAATGGAAATATAACTCTGAAATTCTAAAGGTTTACATGCGACTACAAAAATACCCCATCCGCTGGTCAATTGTAATTGTAGCCACTGTAATAGTCGGACTGCTTTTTTACTGGGAAACCAATCATTTAAACATTGAAACCGATATTTTGGAGTCCATGCCGCAAGGCGATCCGATACTGACATCAGCTCGTCAGGTGATTAGCCATTTGCCTGTGCAGGATAAAATTTTTATTGATCTGGAACAGGCTTCGGCCGACCGGGACAAACTGGTGCGAGCGGTGAAATTGCTTGAAGGCCATTTAAATAAAAGTGGCTTATTCACAAAAGTCGGCGTTAGTGACGAAGCCGGCTATTTTCCGGAATTGCTTTTACACGTTAATGATCACCTACCGGCGCTTCTGAACGCGTCCGATCTGGAGCAAAAGATACAGCCGGTTCTCTCTCCTGAAAAAATCCGGGAAGCCATGGCGCAAAACAGGCGGAGTCTGGAAGAGCTCACAGGCATCGGACGGGCCGAGATGATGGTCAGAGACCCATTGGGATTCTCCGGCGTTATCTTGAGCCGGATGTCCGCGCTGGCACCGGCCAATAATGCTCAATTTTACAACGGTCAGCTTCTTTCTGCCGACGGTAGGCACGCCCTGATCATTGCCCGTATTGCCGGATCAGGAACGGACACGGCGAAGGCCGCCAAAATTGAAAGGCTTCTGGAAGATTGTCAGCAGGAATTGAAAAGTAATAAGGATTTACAAGATCAATATATTCTGACGCCGGTCGGCGGCTACCGTGCGGCGCTGGATAACGAAACCATCGCCAAGCGGGATGTGAAGCTGGCCGTAACATTAACGACCGTGCTCATAATTATTTTGCTCATCCTTATTTTTCCTCGCCCGCTTATCGGCCTTTTGGCGCTGTTGCCTTCATCGGTCGGGGGGATAGGCGCCCTGTTTGTCTGCTCTTTTTTATTCAAATCCATGTCTATTCTGTCCGTGGGTTTTGGCGGCGCTATCATGGCCTTTACGGTTGATATGGGAATTGCTTATCTGCTTTTCCTGGATCAGCCTTACACCACCTATGGTAAGCGGGTTGCTCGTGAAGTCTGGTCGGCGGAATTGATGGCAACAGTAACCACCGTTGGCGCATTCTTGCTTCTGCTGATCAGTGATTTTAAGATTCTGGCGGAAATCGGCGTCTTTTCCGCGCTGGGTGTGGCCTTTGCCCTCCTGTTTGTCCATTTTGTTTTTCCGAAAGTCTTTCCGTGGATGCCGCCCTCCAAACGCCGCGCCAATCGCTTCCTTCGCGATGCAATCATCAATGTTGCCGCCCCCGCGAAGTGGAAGTTGTGGGCCGCCGTCTGCTTTGGTTTGATCATGCTGCTTTTGGCTAAACCGGTCTTTAATGTCGATTTACAGTCCATGAATTCCATGAGCCCGGACTCCATTCAGGCGGAGAAAAAACTGGCCCAGACATGGGGGAGTCTTTCCGGTAAATCTTACGTCCTTCTGGAAGCGCCAAACACAGGAGAATTGCAGAAAAAAAACGAACAATTAATGACGCTTCTGGCGTCCGATGTGCAAGAAGAAAAACTTGCCCCGGTGTTTTTGCCATCCGTTTTATTCCCCTCTCGGCAATTGGCTCAAAGCAATTTTAACGCTTGGCGGAATTTTTGGACTCCGGATCGTTTGAAGACCCTGAAGCGTGATTTTAACGCGGCGGCGCGTGAAAACGGCTTTAAGCCCGAGGCTTTCGCGCCCTTCTGGAAAACATTTCACCATCATGATCCCGGTGATTTTACTATACCGGAAAAATATTTTGAAATGCTGGGGATTGCCAAAAATCCGGAAGGTTTTACGCAAGTGAGCCTGCTTGCCGCGGAAAAGTATTATGACGCGAATGATTTGTTTGGGAGGATTTCCGCCGCAGGTTTCATCAAATTCTTTGACGCTGATTTGTTCAATAAAAGACTTAGCGGTTTTCTGAAAAATCTTTTTTTGGAGATCGCCCTGATCATCAGCGTCGGATTGATCCTGATCACCTTTTTACATTTTCTGGACTGGCGTTTATCGCTTGCGGCGCTGGCGCCTGTTGCCTTCGCGCTTTGCGCCACGCTGGGCACAATGAAGCTTATAGGCCATCCGCTGGATATACCCGGCATTATGCTTTGGATTATCGTGATGGGGATGGGAGATGATTACGCTATCTATTATATCTGCCATTATCAGCGCAACTTCAATGAAAAACTTCCGGCCATGCATACGATTAAATTTTCGATGTTTTTGTCGGCCTGCACCACATTAATCGGCTTTGGCGTTCTGATTTTTGCCAACCACGCGGTTTTGAAAAGCATCGGGATCGTCTCTTTTTTAGGCATTGGTTACGCGCTCATCGGCGCCTTTTTTATTTTGCCGTATCTGATGGAGAAAATATATGCCCCCGTGCAATATCCGACAGGTGCATTTCCGGTCAGTTCCGGGGAGCATCTGCGTCGGACGCTTTTGCGCTTTCGTCATTTACCGGGATATCCCAGGGTTTTTGCGCGGTTCAAAATTATGATGGACCCCATGTTTAAAGAGTTGGATCAGTACGTGAAGAATCCCCGCCGTATCATGGACATCGGCTGCGGTTACGGAGTCCCGGCTACATGGCTTCTGGAAATTTATCCCAAGGCAGAAGTGTTCGGAATTGATCCGGATGAAGAAAGAGTCCTGATTGCCTCGCGGGTTATCGGAGAGAGAGGTAGGGTGGAAGTAGGCCGAGCTCCTGATTTGCCGGCCGTTGAAGGCAGCGTTGATCATGTATTGATGTTGGATATGATTCATCTTATTTCAGATGAAGAAGCAAATCTGGCATTGCGGCGCATTCATGAAAAACTGGAAGCGGGCGGAACATTGCTTGTCCGCGCGACAGTGCCATCGGAAAGAAAAATTCCTTGGAAACGCTGGATGGAAGCTCTTAGGCTCAAATTTGCGCGCATGCCGGAACGCTTCCGCGCGCGCGAGGATTTGATAACACTAATAGCCGATGCTGGCTTCAAGGTCGAGATCTTTGACGCCGTGGTTGTCCAAAGTGAAGAAAAATGGTTTGTTGGCAAAAAATGATTTGATAAATCATTTTGTCCTGACCGGCAAAACTTTGTTGACATATGTTTCCGCTGGCTTATATAATAATTGAAATAATTTGAGGTGTCTTTTCATGTTGAAAATCAAAAAAATATTGTTTGCCATAGATCTTGATTCCAAGGATATTTCACCGGCGGAGGGAGCATTGAAGGTCGCCCAGATGTTCGACAGTGAGATACATTTTTTATACGTTAATGACATCCATGCGGGATTCCGTCATCCCACCGACCGCGAAGACGCGGTAGCTCTGAGGTTGAAAGAAGAAATTTCCGATGAACTTTTATCCGCATCTCGTATTGTTTACGCCGTAGCAAAAGGCGACTTGGCCGATGAAATCGTCAAATACTGCAAAGACAATGAAATTGACCTGGTTATTGTGGGACATAAAAACAGGCCGAGGATATACGGCAAAGTCTTTGACAGTCCCGATATAAAAATAGTCGAGGCGGTTAATTTGCCCGTGCTGGTTATACCAAACAAGTAAATTAAATCATGCTGTTCACCGGCGGGATAAAGAAAAGTGATAAAGAAAATATCCTATTATGTTGCTCTTTATTTTTCCCGGCGCTGGGGTTTGTGGTTTTTTCGTACTTTCTCCTGGTTTATCGCTACCGGTTATTACTTTCTTTTCCCTTGGCGCGTGGCGCACAGCTATAAATTTTATAAGGTTCTGATCCCCAGGAAAGGATTATTTTATTATTTGCGCTGCGCATGGAAGCAATACCATAATTTTACCAATGTCTATGTTCATCGCTTTGTTCATTTGTCCGAAGAGAAAATTGAATTTACCAAAGAGGGCTGGCAATATCTGGACGAGGTTTTCGAAAAGAAAACCGGTGCCGTGGTGGTTATGTCGCACGTCGGCAATTGGGAACTGGCCGCGCAGATGCTGAAACGCAAGAGAATACCGATGATGCTTTATCTGGGCGCTAAAGTAAAACATAAAGAGCAGGTGGAAAGCATTCAGAAAAGGAAATTGGCCGAGCACGGAATAAAGATAGTCACGACTTCCGTGGAGGAAAAATCACCTTTCGCCCTGCTGGAAGGGATAAATTTTCTGCGTGACGGCGGTATTGTTTTTATGAGCGGCGATCGTCTCTGGGGAAATCAGAGTTTTGTCGTGGTGAATATTTTGGGGCATGAAGTAAAAATACCGGACACACCGCATTTGCTTGCGCTCGTGACCGGCGCGCCGCTGATGACTTTTTTTGTTTATCAAAAAGCTTTCGGTAAATATTATGTGAGCGTCTCGCCAGGGCGCAAAGTTGTAGCTCCATTGAGAGCGGATCGGACAAGGGCTGTTCGCGAATCGGCGCAGATGTACGCCGATGAACTGGTTGAATTTGTCCGCAAGAGGCCTTTCGAATGGCATCATTTTGGGCCTTTTTTGGGCAGAAAAATAGAAAAGGAATCCTAATCAACCGGTGGAAATGATTTGCTAGTCGTTTGGGTAAAATTAGTATAATAAAGGCGTGAAAAACTCGGAGCGGCGTCAGGATGAAGGTAAAAGAAGTCCCGCAGGACGACATTACATTTTACGAAGGCGAAAAGCGCGCTTGCTACGCACTCAACGATGAAGGTAAATATGTCATTGTGCCCAGTACGGGTTGGGAATATGAAGCCGTGGTTAACGGGCTTGCCGTTGACGAACTGGCGGCACACCTGGAGAAAACCAGGAAAGAGGTGCTCGCCGGTATCAGAAGCCCACTTTACTACCATATGGAGAGCCGTCAAATGAATCCCCAGATTTTGGCCAAGACGTCAGGGATTTCCGTGTTCCGGGTGAAACGGCACTTTCGCCCGGGAATTTTCGCCCGGCTCAAGCCTTCTTTGCTGGCCAGCTACGCGAAGGCGCTGGCCTTGAGCGTGGAAGAGTTAAAAACCGTGCCGGACAAAAGTGCGGGGAAAGGCAACGATACATAAAATGAATGCAGAGATAACCGCCAGCGGCAGGCTTTTTATTCATCAGCATGCGGCGCATTGTGAAAGCGGTGTCACTTCCGCGCTTTTCCGTGATCAGGGCGTGGAGGTTTCCGAGGCGATGGTTTTTGGCATCGGCAGCGGCATTTTTTTCGGCCATTTTCCGTTTATTAAATGGGTGGGAATGCCGATAACCACTTTTCGTTCCCGGCCGCGGACCCTTTTCCCCAAAGTCGCCAAGCGTCTGGGAGGAGAATTTTTCACCAAAGAATACCGCAACACGCAAAAAGGAATGGCGGCGCTGAGAAAAGCGCTTAGTGATGATCACATTGTCGGTTTGACGACGAATATTTACTGGCTTTCCTATTTTCCCAACCGTTTTCGTTTTCAGTTCAACGGCCACAATATTATTGTCCTGCGCGAAATTGAAAACGGGTTTCGCATCAGTGATCCTATTCTGGACCATCCTGTGGACTGCTCGACGGAAGATCTGGAACGGGCGCGTTTTGCGCGGGGGCCTTTGGAACCAAAAGGGTTCATGTATTGGGCCGAGACTGTTGTCGAAAACCCCGATTTCCGTCGCGCCTGTCTCGAAGGGATAAAAGAATCATGCTACATGATGTTACGAGTGCCTTTTCCCTTTGTTGGCATTAAAGGAATGAGATATCTGGCGAAAAACATTATCAAAAGTCCGGACAAGCTTGGTTTTCCGGAAGCCTGCCGGCGTCTGGCCAATGTGGTGCGGATGCAGGAAGAGGTCGGCACGGGCGGCGCGGGATTTAGGTTTATGTATGCTGCTTTTCTGCAGGAAGCGGCCGAACTTTTCGGCTCAGACGAACTCGCTGAACTGTCGCGGGAAATGACGGCTATCGGCGATATCTGGCGTGAATTTGCCGTTGTCTCCGCGCGTATTGTGAAGCAAAGGGGGCAGTCCGAAGAGACATTTGCTAAAGCGGGCGGCTTAATGCTCACTTGCGCAGGCAGGGAAGGACAGTTTTTTAAAGAGTTGCACAACGTGGCAAGGAAACTTGAAGCATGAAGGCCCTGGAAATTTCGCGAATTACATTTTCTTACAACAAGCATGCAGATAAATCTGTTGCGGAAGCGAGAGAATACGCTTTGCGGAATTTTTCCATGTCGGTGGAAGTCGGCCAGTTCCACGCTCTTTTAGGGCCAAACGGCGCGGGCAAAACCACACTGATGCGTTTGATCACCGGACAATTAAGGGGATACGAGGGTGAGGTGATTGTTTTTGGTCATAAAAATTCGGACAAAAGGGCACTAAGCAATATTGGTTACGCGCCGCAACCCGTATCCGTATACACAACGCTCACCGCTCTGGAAAATTTGCGTGTTTTTGGCGTCGTGGCGGGGCTGTCCGATGAAAAAATAAAACAGCGTTCAGAAGAAGTTTTGAAAGAAACGGGGCTTTTGCCTTACGCGAAGAAAAGTGTTTCCGTTTACTCTGGAGGAATGTTGCGTAGACTGAATCTGGCTGTCGCCCTGCTGCACTCGCCGTTCCTGTTGCTGCTGGACGAGCCCACCGTAGGCGTGGACCCGCAGAGCCGTAATCACATTTATGAAACACTTGCTAAGATGAATAACGAAGGCGTCACCATTGTTTTATGCACGCATATAATGGAAGAAGCGCAACGCCTGTGTGCCACGGTAACGGTTTTGGACAGAGGGTCGGAAATATTTTCCGGATATATGAAAGAAATCGATAATTTGGAAAAGTTCTTTTTGGAAAGAACGGGTCACGGTCTGCGTGATGATTGAAAAAAGAAAATATCAAACTGTTTTTCGCCGGTTTAAAGAATTGTTCAGGAAAGAGATACTGGTCTTGCTGCGCGACCGGCAGACCATTTTGCTCCTTTTCTTTATGCCCGCGGCGCTGATTTTTTTTCTGTCGTTGGCGGTAGGCGGCATTTATAGCGATGTGATGGTCGGGCGGAAAGTTCAAATAGTTGTGGAAAACCAAAGTGGATTGCCCAAAGCGAATTTGCTTGAAGAAAAAATCAAATCCAGTGAATTAATTCGGCCGGTAGAGCGGCCGCCCGGCATCGAGAATGACCGAATTTTTGATTATGGCAAGGCGCAGGCAATTGTTATTATCCCCGCAGGGTTTGATACTGGAGATAATCCCGTAGAAATTTATTTTGATCCGGTGATTGATGTCGGTTACAAAATTGCCGTTCGCTCTTTGATAACCAGCCTGACCGCTGAGGTGGTCATGGGTATTGACAACATGGATGCCGTTGTTGCCAATCTACTTATTGAAAAGACGGCTCCGAACAAGAAGTTTCCGGACCCCCTGCAACAAACGGTTCCAGGTTTTGCGATATTCGCAATGTTTTTCATCGCTATCCCAATGTCCGTTGGGTTTTTAAGGGAAAAGAGGGACGGCACTTTACAGCGCCTTTTTACTTATCCGGTAGGCACTAATTTAATAATCTTGGGGAAATTTGTTCCCTACTATTTTATAAATATCGTTCAGTTTGTTCTCATGCTGCTGATCGGTGTTTACATCATGCCTGCCGTTATGGATTTCTCATTACGTCTGGGAGCTCACCCTTGGCATATGCTGCCGATTACACTGGTTGTTGCCGCCGCCGCTACCGGTTTTGGTGTGCTTGTTGCTGCCCTGGGGCGAACGCCGGAACAATCTTCAACGCTGGCGGCGACAAGCGCTATATTGATGGGAGCGTTCGGTGGAATTATGGTGCCGCACTTCTTTATGCCGATGTTCATGAAAAAACTGGCGATGTTATCGCCGATGTATTGGGCGCACCAAGCGTATCTGGATGTATTATTGCGCAATGCTGATTTTTATATTATCTTACCCAAAATTATTGTTCTGACGCTTTTTGCGGCGGTTTGTTTATATATCGCGGGGAGAAAGATTAAATGGATGTAGAACAGACGTATAAAGAATTAAATGTGGCCTCCAGAGATGAGTTGATTTTCAGGCTTAAGGAACTGGTCATCAAGGCGTGTGAAATTAAAGATGTGAATCCCCAAGATGTGCCCACGGACGTTCCATTCATCGGAGGGCCGGGACCGCTTAAATTAGACAGCCTTGACGCCATGGAAATTGCCATGGAGCTAAGGTATCAGTTTGGTGTTGAATTAAAAAACGCTTCCACAGCGGCCAAGGCGATGCAGGATTTTAACACGCTTGCCGATTTTGTCATCAACGCGCCCAAGGTTAAAAAGTGAGCAAAAACGATATTTATGTTCGCGGCTGGGGTGCGGTAACCACACTAGGTTGGAGCGCTCAGGAATCCGCGAAAAAATTAATTGAAGGAAAAATTGCCCCAGCAAAGGTCGGTGATTCATCTCATTTCATTAGCCGCGAATATAAATCCTTTGAAGTTCCCTATACCGGCAGCCCCTTGGATAAATCGCAGAAGATGCTGGCTTGCGCAATGGATGAGGCTATAGCGAGGGCGGAATTTTCTCGGGCGGAAATCGCGGAATCCAGTTTGTTTGTCGGGACCACTGGCGGCCTTTTTATTCGCAACGAAGATGAGTTTGCTGAAGAAGTGCGCCTGAATCCCGGCAAGGAATCACCGCCAATTTCCTGCCGCAATCGGGGACCGGGTGAAGTGACGCAATTAATCGCCGATAAGTACGGCATTAAAGGGATAGCCTTTACTTTCAGCATGGCCTGTGTTTCCAGCTCGCATGCGCTGGTTGTTGCTGCTTATCTTCTGGAACAAAGGAAAATCCGCCGGGCGATTGTCGTCGGCTTTGAACCGCTTTTGAATTTGACGCTGCACGGTTTTGCCAGCCTGTTGCTTTATGACTATGAACAGTGTCGTCCTTTCTGCGCCACTCGTTCCGGCATGCAGATAGGCGAAGGGGCGGGCGCGGTGATTTTGGAACGGGGGGACGAAGCGCGTCACGCGAAAAACGTGTATAAATTTGACGGAGGCTATCTGTTTAATGATAACGGCAGTCTCACCTCCGCGGGGCTGGATGGAGAGTTGGCAAAAAATGTTGTCGGGCAGACTTTAAATCTTTCGCGTCTGTCCGCGGCAGATATAAGAGCGATTAAGGCGCACGGCACGGGAACAAAAGATAATGATCTTTCCGAAGGACTGGGCTTACATAAATTATTTGGAGAAAAACTTCCTCCTGTGGTTTCCCTCAAAGGAGCGCTGGGTCACGCTCTGGGCGCGGCGGGGACAATGGAGACGGCGGTGTGGCTTTCCTGCCTGGAAGAAGGCGTTATTCCGAAAAGTTTCGGTTTTAGCCAGTTGGATCCTGAAATTGGCTTTGCTCCTGCCCAAGAAAACAATTCAGCGCCAAACGGTGCCTATTTGTGCACCTTCTTCGGTTTTGGCGGAACCTGCACCAGTTATTTGATTATCAAGGAGTGATGATATTGTCGCTGGGCGAAACCAATATTTTAAAAACGCCTCTTGCGGTAATAGCCGCAAGTTTTGTGGGACCGGCGCTGGTGGCCAACGGCGATGCCTTGTGGGAGGAGGCAAAATTACCGCTTAGTCCTGACGAACTTGTGCGGAAAATTATGGGACAGTCAATGCGGCGCGCGGGAAGGTTCATCAAATTAGTTTGTTGCGGGGCGCTGAACTGCCTGCAAAGCGCGCCCAAAGAAATTTTAGGCGATAAAAAAGTAGGAATCTTTTTGTCTACCGGTTTGGGAAATATCGATGAAATTCTTCCTTTCATTACTCAAGTGTACAAACATGACGGTGGATTTCCCAGCCCCAATCAGTTTG
>DIEW01000024.1 GCA_002418825.1 Syntrophaceae bacterium UBA5764
AAGACCAGACTTTGCGCGTGTGCGCCGAAATCGGCTGGATTGACCCAGCAGGCAATGTTGTGGTCTCCGTCCTTGAATTCTTTCAGCATAAGTTTTGCCCTCTCGTGCAGGTGACTATCACAAAAGCGGGTTTTTATACAATGGAAGAATCTCTCAGTTTTCTCAAACTTGCTTCCAACCCTTCATAATCACCAAGGTGCGCACGCATCAGGCTTTTCCAAAGTCGTCCATGGTTAGGCACGGCAAAATGAAGCAGTTCATGGACGATGACATAATCGCCAAGCTTTTTATCCACCTTCAGCAATTCGGCGTTAAAAATAAGCAAACGGCTTTGCACTGTAAACGATGCCCATTTGTTTTTCATCACGCGAATGGAAATCACGCGCACATTCACGTCAATCTTTTTCGCCCACGTGCGGACACGCGCCTTAAATTCTTCCTTGCTTTGCCATTTTTTCATACGCGGCGCGCCTTCATTATTAAGTTCAACAAATGATCAACGATGGATTTGATTTTATCAGGTTCATCAATCGTTGCATAAAGGGCAAAAGTCATTTTCTGACGGACTTCCCGTAGTTCTTTTTCGCTTGCCGCCCAGTTGGTATGTTCCACAAAAGCAGATTTAATCTTCCGGCTGATTTCTTCCGCTTCAGAAATACCCGCCTCCGTCAATGTCGAATAAACAAAATAAGTCAGACTGTCGAATCCCTTTTGGGCCTGTTCCTTTTTCCGCCGTTCATTCGCTTCGATTTCTTTCAGAAGTTTTTCCACTGCTTCCGCTGTCGCCAGTTGCCGGTCCTCGTATTTTTCCTGCACCGCTTTGGCGCGTTCGGCCATTCCTATCCAATAGGGATCATCACTTTCTTCCGTGGCAATCTTTTCAATCGTCTTAATCAGATTAATCACTTTTGTATTTAAATCAGTCTGCTTTTCCTTAATAATCGTTATCGTTGCCGGCGTGATTTCAATAAACTGGGTAACCGCCTGAAGCTTGTTCGTGTCTATATGCTTTTGCACCAGTTCGTTCGTCTTTTTCTGGAAATCACGGTCAACGTAAATATTTTTTGCATACGCCTTGCGGACAACGGCATAGATGCCGGAAAAAGTCGCGTAATCGTCAAGATATGGACGCAGAAAAGCATCCGGCGAAATGATTTCATAGAGCATTTCGATCTCTTTGTACTCTTTGAAAAATTCCTTGCGGCGGTCTTTGTCGCGGAAATGTTCAATCAACCCATCCACGTCCTTGTCGTCAAAGTTGCGTTTAATGAGCGCAATATATTCCGGCGCTTTCTTGTCCATCTTGTCTTTGAAGAGCGTCTTGAGCAGCGCCAAATCCTTAATGACAGCATTGACTTCGTCGCTGTCAAATGACAGAGCCTTTTCCAGTTTGTCGAAGATGCCGACAAAATCCAGAACAAAACCGTGGGGTTTGACCATTTCCTGCTCTTCGTTTTCATAAGGCCGGTTTACGCGCGCTATCGCCTGCAAGAGTGTATGATCGCGCATCGGTTTATCCAGATACATGGCGTAAAGAATCGGCACATCAAATCCGGTCAACAATTTCTCGGTGACAATCAAAATCTTGGGCATATCGCCGTATTTGGAAAAACTTTTGCGGATGGCTTTTTCTTTTTTCTCGTCAATGTGAAATTCCTTGAGCAACGGCTTGTCGTTGTGATTGCCAGTATAGACAACCTCGGAAAAATGAGGCGGGATTAATTTGTCCAGTTCCTTTTTATAAAGTGCGCAGGCCTCGCGATCCACAGCGACCAGAAACGCCTTGTAACCCAAAGGCTCGACATTCTCGCGGTAATGTGTGGCGACATAAGCGGCCACCTTTTTGATGCGCGCCCTGCCTTTGAGAAAATTCTTGAGATTGACGGCGCGATCCAGAATCTTATTGAGTTCTTCGATATCGGAGATACCTTCCGTTTCCGCCAGCGAAAAAAATTCCTTTTCCATGACTTCGGCGGGAACCAGCATATTGTTGGGCGCCAGATTGTAAAAAAGCGGCAGCGTTGTGCCGTCGGCGATACTTTCGGCAATCGAATATTTATGCAGATAGCCCTGCGGCGTGTCGTCCACACCGAAAGTTTTGAACGTGCCCTGCCCGTAGGCCGTCCGGTCAATTGGCGTGCCCGTATAGCCAAGATACGTCGCGTTGGGCAGCGCCGCCATCAGATAATTGCCCAGATCGCCGCCGGTGGTGCGATGGGCTTCATCCACCAGCACGAAAATATTGCGGCGCGTATTCAAATTGGCGGGCATGTCGCGGAACTTGTGAATGGTGGAAACGATAATGCCGCGATGATCCTGCCCCAACAACTGATTGAGCCGCACAATGCTGTGCGCGTACTCGACGTTTTCCATGCCCAGCGCGGCAAGGTTTTTCATCAACTGATCTTCCAGTTCGTTGCGGTCAATTAAAAGCAGAATGGTGGGTTTGTCCGATTCCGGCGCTTTAAAAAGCAGTTCGGCGGTTTTCAGCATGGTAAAGGTTTTACCGCTGCCTTGCGTGTGCCAGATCAGCCCGTGCCTCTTGACTGCGTCATGTGCGCGAACGAAAGCCCGTTCGACGGCTGCTGTTTGATGCTGCTGCAAAATGAATTTATTCAGCACTTCATCCTTTTCAGCAAACAGAATGTAGTCTTTGAGCAGCTTCAGCACGCGCGGTATGTCAAAGAAACTTTTGACTTTGGCTTCCAACTGACCAATCTGTTCATGTTTCCAGTGAAAGAGATTGCGGCGGACTGTGTTCCATGTCGCGCCGTAGTCAAAGCCGAGCGCGTCAGTGGCGGTAAAAGCCATTTGCGGAATGAACAATTCCGGTGTTTCCACATGGTAGCGGCGAAGCTGATCAATTCCCAAAGCAATGCCTTCGTCCTTGTCGGCATTTTTACATTCCACCACCAGCACGGGAATGCCGTTGATCAGAAAAACGATATCTTCGCGGTTGCCATGCCGGCCGTTGTGCCAGTAAAATTCTTCAGTGATTTCAAAGATGTTACGGCGATCGGGGGCTTTGCGTTCACCATCGGCGTAATCAATCAGCATCAAATCCAGTTCGCGATTCTCTTTGACGGAAAAATATTTACCGCTGTTGCGCAAAAAAGTAAGCATGTCGCGGTTGCCGTAAATATCGGTGGAAAGTCGCCGTAGTTTTCCAACCAGCGCGCCTTCCGCTTCAGCATAAAGAGGATTGAACGCTTTGGCCTTTTGATACAACAGGTCATCGAAGAACAGGGAAGCGCTCCGCGCATCTTCCATTAGCTCCCTCTCCCCATTTTGCGGGAGAGGGTTGGGGTGAGGGGCAAACCCGCGCCGTGCTTCTGCCTCCCGGCGCGAAACAAACGTCCAGCCGATCTCCTGCGCATATTGCAGAATGCGGGATTGAACGGTTTTATGTTCGCCAGGCTTGGGCATAGCTTACCGTATGAACCACTTCTTAAGGGTATTCAGAAATTTATTAAACGAGGGATCAATACATTGCTGGTAACTGGCCTTTTGAGCAAGGCTCGAATACAATGACGAAGAGCGCGGTAATTTTTGCTTTTTCAAGGCAGCCTCGAAAGATTCCTTGGGACGTGCCGGTTTGTTGCCGGTAAAAACATAACCGCTTGTTTCAAGCCATTTGTAAATATCTTCATTACCGAACCAATCCAAGATGTCATGAAGGTGTTGATGGTGAACCCATAACCATGATTCCAGCTCGGGAAAGAAGGTAATGCAGGCGCATCTGTCCGGCCAGCCGTTGATATTGAGTTGATTTTCCATATCCAACTCAATGTCGTTCTTCGTCCGTGTTTCTTTGCCGCTGCCTTCGTAATCAAAGATAATCATGAGATATCGATAATCGTTGATATAAGGACGCACAAATTCAACCGCATCCGTTGCGACACCGGCATCTCTCTGAGGATGACGGATAATTTCGAAATCAATGGATGAAATTTTTTCTACGATGGATATTTTCTCCAGAAGGGCCTTTAACAAAAACTCGGCATCTTGATCAGCGGCCAGTACCAGAAGATCTTTCATCCCAAAATGCCCCCCGCAAACAAGTCGCTTAAGTTTATTGTGCCCCTCCAATTTATTAATTTCGGGTGGTCTGCACCGTTGACAATATCCGTTATTCCTTCTTTTGTTTTTCCAAAGCATAGAACATCCGCGGGTTTCACCATGCTCAAAATGACGGGAGAATGCGATGCGAGCAGTATCTGCGCGTTATAGACGGAGGAGAGCGACTGATAAACAGTTTCTATCGCTTTGGGGTGAATGCCGTTTTCCGGCTCTTCAATCAGGAAAACGCCTTCCAAATTTGGTAAATATGCAAGTATCGTCAAGGCAAACAAGCGAAGCGTGCCGTCGGAAACCAGCCAACTGGGTATTTTGCCGCCATTTTGGTATTGAACAAGAATATATTTGTGTTTATCTTCCTGCCTTTCGATAATTTCTATATCTTGAATATCGGGCAACGCCGTTTTAATATGCGCCAGCCATCGGGCGAAGCGTTTTGTGTTTTTCTTCAGATCTTCAAGCACCCAGGGAAGATTCGAGCCATCCGGTTTAAACTGTTTGCTTTGTCCTGGCGGGCTCGGTTTGCGAATACTGAGGCTATCCAAAACAAGCGACTGCACGCCTTCGGTTAAATAGTTTTTTAACCAACTTGATGCTGGAAACTTTGTTTCATCGGCCGGCAAATTACCCAGTGCGCTCTTCTTGATCCCAAATTTGAAGGATGGCATCCACCCCTTACCGGAACGTTCTTTTGTTTCATCATAGAAATTATCGTTTCCCCCCGGTTTTTTGCTGAAAATTCGACGGTAAAGTTTCGGGGAATATTTTTTATTCAAAACTTTCTCGGGCGCATCGCAATAGAAAGGGAACACCGTATTTTGATGTGAACAAAGATCCGCCTTTATGGCGTTCTCCTTCAGCAGAAATGCAGATTCTTCAATAATCGCATGCTCTTTTGTGTCCCGAGTCAGACCGATTTCCATTTCATAACGAATAAATTTATATTCTTTATCGGGCAGTTTGCATCTGATGTTGTCGGGAAGGCTGATTTCCAGCGCCAGTTCAATATTGCCCCCCTCACCGAAAAAAGTTAACTCCTGAAAATTTAAAGTTCTCTGCGTAACAGCATCATCAATTCCCATGCGCACGACATCCGAAATAAAGTTGATGGCATCGAGAAACGTTGTTTTGCCACTGGCATTGGCGCCGATAAGCACTTGAAAGGGCAGTATTTTCTGGTTGATATATTTTATGCTACGATAGTTTTTTATTTCAATACGGTGAATCATGAGCTCTCTCCTTGTGGCAATGTGGGTGCTACTTTATCATATTTTCAGGAATAATTCCCCTCCCAGGTGATTTCTGCCACGAGTTGCGGCAGAATTGACGGCGTGTTCCGCCGTGAACCGGAAAACATCACTTTTTTCTTGATTTCACGGACAAAGTTTACGTATGTTTTATCGGTGCGATCAATTTCTTTTGGTGGCATTTTCACCTTCTTGAAGAAACCATCATGAAACCAGTCTTGTTCTATGTTATGGCCGATTTTCCTGGACGCCATCTTAACCTCCAGAAAATCCCGGCAGGTCAATGTCATTGACGCGCGTTTGACCTGTCATCAGTTGATTCAACAGTGTGCGAAAAAGTTCTTCAAGTATTGCTTTTCGATGGACGGTAATCTCAATCTTCTTATCTACTTCACTTAAATTATTCCCTATTTCAATTTGTTCGTCTTTTGGCGGAACTGCGATTGGCAAATGCTTAAATGAATTTCTATCAAGTGTCGGCACAGATGCGCCGGTTTTAAATCTTCCGATCTCTAGCACTTCCAAATAGTAGGCTGCAAATCTCGGGTCGTTGCCATGAAAATCTTTAACATATAGGCTTGTATTATGCGCCCAAAAATCCTGATCGTAAAAGGTAACTTTACCCACGGAACCACTACGCCCAACTGTAACTCCGGGAGCTTTTACAAAAGCAACATCATTATAGCCGATGACACCATTTGAACCAGCCACCGGCACCCGACCATTCTTGAAATTAACTTTTGTTAAATCCTTACCTCTTTGAAGTATTGTAAATTTTTCAAAAGGCTCTATTTTCCAACTTTCCGGCACTGGGCCAATCTCCGTCATCTTTTGCTTTTCACCGTGCAGTCCTTCGGTGAATAACTTATGCATGAGCGCGGATTTGAGTTCGCGGGTAAGTTTAATCAACCGCGACTGCTGTTCTATGGCAGTCTGCACCGTCGAAAGCACATAAGCAATGCGACACTGCTCTAATAGAGTAGGTAAACGCAATTGAATGTTCTTAATGATTGTCTGGCTTATATTTGGCTGTGCTCCACCGTATCTTTCTGAAAGTAATTTTTCCCGGAAGAAAACAAGTTGGTATCTCAAGAAATCTGTGTTGGCTTTTGTTTGGTTTGGGAAAATCCCGCAAACTGCTTGATTTGTGGCGGCTTCAATTTTCAGAATTGCGGTTTTACCAACAGTTGCGCCATACATCGCCATAAGTAGTGTGCCACTAGGAAATAATTTTGCTGATGATTTTTTCAAACCATCTTCACTGATATGCTCTTCCGTTCCATAAATAAAATTATCATTAAGTTCACCAGATTTTACCCATGGTATCTCGCCTTCATAAAATTCCTTTTTACTTCTATTAGGCGTTCCTCCACTAGTTGTGTTAGCAACATCACAAAGAAGATATTCTTCCCAATCAGCACAGGGTTGTATATTTTCTAATTGGTTCATATAGCTAAATCAGTTTGTTCAATATTTTATTAAGAGTTCTGTCGGTTGTGCTGATTTCCTTTTCAAGAAACTCAAAATCAGCCAAAATCTCTACCAATGTTCTGTATTCTTCACCTTCCGACGTATGAATATACCGGCTGGGTGAAATGTTATAATCGTTTTTGACAAGTGCCTCTTTGTCCACGATGCAGCTGAATTTATCTTCTTCGCGCCATTCTTTAAAAGTTTCAGCGATGCGGGCGATGCCTTCATCAGTTATGTAGTTTTTCGGGTCGCCTTTCTCAAATTCGCGATTGGCATTAAGCAAAAATATTTTGTCTTTGCGCGCGGCTGGTTTTTTCTTGTTCAAAAATAAAATGATGCCCGGCGCGGTGGTGTTGTAAAAAAGGTTTTCGGGAAGATAGATGACACCCTCGATCAGATCATTGTCCACAAACCACTGGCGCACCTGCTTTTCCTTGGTAATGTTTGCCGAACCTGAGCCGCGGCTGGCTGCGCCAGTATCCAGAACAACAGCGGCGCGTCCTTTGTAGTTCAAACTGGCAAGAATATGTTGCGCCCAGCCCCAGTCCGCGCTGGATTTTCCCGGAAAGCCCGCGCCTTTGGGAAAGCGTCCGAATTCGTCGGCGTCATAATCCTTTTCGGTAAACCAGTCCTGATTCCACATAGGATTCGCAATCACGCGGTCAAAGGTTTGCAGTCCGTTTCTTACTCTGAACTTGGGATTTTTGAAGGTGTCGCCGATTTCAATCACGCCTTCCATGTCGTGAATAATCATGTTCATGTTGGCCATCGCCCAGGTCATGGCTATGTATTCCTGTCCGTAAATCTTGAGCGGTGCGTAATTCTTGCGCGATCGCAAATCCATTTGCTCATCGAGTGCAATCTGGCACTTGATAAGCAAGCCGCCGGAACCGCAGCAGGGATCATAAACTTCCATGCCCGGCGCCGGTTCCATAATTTTCGCCATGATCGTGCCGACTTCCTTGGGCGTGTAAAATTCGCCCGCGCTCTGCCCGCTGCCTTCGGCAAACTTGCGGATGAGATATTCGTAACTGCGCCCGATAATGTCCGGCTCGACGTCATTTAGTCCCAGCCGTTTGAGGCTGATTTGCTCAATGAGCGCGCTTAAGCGGTCGTCGGAAATATCGCGCTGGCCGTGTGTGGTGGCGTTGAAATCCACACGGTCGATGATGCCTTCAAGTTTGGGATTCTCCTTGGCAATGGCACGCAAGTGATCGGTCAACTGCTCGCCGATTTTATCCGCCAGTATGCGGATAACCGACCAGACCGGTTCGTCCGTGTCGGCAGGTTTAAGAGGAATGGAAAAGCGCACCAGTTTCTTATCGGCCTTGACCATTTTAAATGCTTTGGCGCGCCCGCCGACTTCCTTGGCAATACGGTTGAGTTCGTCGTCGAATACGTCACAAAGCCGTTTGGTAAAAACCAGCGGCAGAATGAAATCCTTATATTTAGCGGCTTCCTTTGCGCCGCGAATGGAACAGGCCGCATCCCACAGCCAGCTCTCCAGTGATTTCCCGTTCAGTTCCGTTTTCGCCATAAGAGATAAAGCCCTTTTATTTTTGATGATTTTACGATGATTGCTGTAAATTGACTAGCTTGCATCTTACAGCTTCAAAAAGATATTGCAAGAATAAAATGGGAAGGAGAAAGTATTTCTGATTGCCGGATGTTTGC
>DIEW01000052.1 GCA_002418825.1 Syntrophaceae bacterium UBA5764
GTTCAAACCGAAGGCATTCGCCAGGTTAAAGAAATTTCGTAAATCACTATTTCTTTGCATTATTCTCAAAAAGAAGTAATATTGCGTGCGAAAATCGAAAAATACCAAGTAAGTATGTTAATTGTTGCCGCCGTGCTGTGCGCGACGGCAACGGCGAAGCTCATCAGATAGTGCTGAGCTCCGCCGTTATGAATAAGGAATAAGAATGAACAATTCAGATCCCTATGTTTTGTTTTTGGTGCAAACAGCGATTTTGCTGTTTGCCATTGTTGCAGTATTTCAAGACCTAAAGATACGCAAGCGAGAGCAGAATGCTCAGGTAGGCGCAGAGGTTGAGCGCGGCAAAAATTCAATGGCGGCCATATATACCGTTTACGGTGCAATAATGGCTTCGTGCCTTGTAGTTATTGACAGAGCAGTCGGCTTGGAAGGAAACAAGGTTGTGTTGATCGTGCTTGATTTCTTGTGCGTTACTTATGTGTTCTTCTTCAGTACTTGGTTTAGAAATGCATTGTTTTTCCCGCTGATGCGGCGTGTCAGAAAAGATTGAAATATGATTCTTAACATAAACAACCAACACCGTGCCGGAATGTTGTGCTATGGAAAAAAACATAGACCAGAACAGAGGTTAATTGAATGACAAAAGAACAGGAACGAGCGGAGCTACACCGCGCCATCTGGCAGATTGCCAACGATCTGCGCGGGAGCGTGGACGGCTGGGACTTCAAACAATATGTCTTGGGAATGCTTTTTTACCGCTTCATCAGCGAGAATCTCGTAAGCTACATCAATGAAGACGAACGGCGCAACGGTAATCAAGACTTTGACTATGCCAAGCTTGAGGATAAGAAGGCGGAGTTCGGCCGCACCGATACGGTAAAGGAAAAGGGGTTCTATATTCTGCCGAGCGAGCTTTTTGTTAATGTCCGCGCCAAAGCGCGCCATGACGCCAATCTCAACGAAACGCTGGCTGCTGTATTCCGCAATATTGAAAGTTCCGCCAAAGGTTCGGATAGCGAAGATGACCTCAAAGGATTGTTTGATGATCTTGATGTGAATGCCGGCAAGCTTGGGCCAACGGTAGAAAAAAGAAACCAAAAACTGGTCAAGCTTTTAGAGGCAATCGGAGATTTGCAACTCGGCAATTATTACGATAACACGATCGACGCCTTCGGCGACGCCTATGAGTTTCTGATGACTATGTATGCCGCCAATGCCGGCAAGTCGGGCGGCGAGTTTTTTACACCGCAGGAAGTCAGTGAACTGCTTGCCGAAATCACAACGATCGGCAAAAAAGAAGTGAACAAGGTCTATGACCCCGCCTGCGGCTCCGGCTCGCTGCTGCNNCTCAAATTCGTCAAGGTTCTCGGAAAAGAAAATGTCCGGCAAGGCTTCTTCGGACAGGAAATAAACCTTACCATCTACAATCTTTGCCGCATCAATATGTTTTTGCACGATATCAACTACAATCACTTTGATATAGCCCACGGCGACACACTGACCGACCCCAAACACTGGGATGATGAGCCCTTTGACGCAATCGTTTCCAATCCACCCTATTCCATCAATTGGGAAGGCGACAGCAATCCGCTGCTGATCAACGACCCGCGCTTCTCACCGGCGGGAGTATTGGCGCCCAAGAGCAAGGCCGACCTGGCCTTTACCATGCACATGCTCGCCTGGCTTTCCACTATCGGCACGGCGGCGATCGTTGAATTCCCCGGCGTCCTGTATCGCGGCGGCGCCGAGCAGAAAATCCGCAAATATCTGGTAGATAATAACTACATTGATACCGTGATCCAGCTTCCGCCCGATCTTTTCTTCGGCACCACCATCGCCACCTGCATTATCGTGCTCAAAAAAAGCAAGAAGGACAACAAAACCCTCTTTATAGACGCATCAGCCGAATTTGTGCGCGGGGGAAACAAAAACAAGCTTACTGAAGAGAACCGCGCCAGGATACTGGAAGCGTTTACCAAACGCGCGGACGGGGCACATTTCGCCAAGCTGGTGGCTAACAAAACCATCGAAGAAAACGACTACAACATTGCTGTATCCACCTATGTGGCGCAAAAAGATACCCGCGAAGTGATTGATATACAAAAACTCAACGCCGAAATTGAAGGCATCGTTGCCCGGCAGAACGAACTGCGCAAGGCGATTGATGAAATCGTCGCGGATTTGGAGGGAGAATAATATGAAGAATTCTGCACCAAAACCGATTATTGATACCGAAGCGCTCATGAAATTCTTTGAAGAAAACGCAGGCGCGAAGTTTGTGGATGTTGAGACTGGAAAACCTGTGCTGGAGGTTCTTGCCAAGAAGAAATCTGAAAAGAAGTCGGACTATGATTTGTGGCTTGAGCAACAAGACGAAGATACAAAACGCGTCCATAAAATGGGAGAGCTTTAGGAATACTATGTCAAAACGCCAATCCAGAATCGAAAAAGTGATCGCCGAGCTTTGCCCGGAGGGGGTGGAGTTTAAGGAGTTGGGCGAGGTTGTAAAAATTTTAGATAGTCAGCGCAAGCCAGTTACAAAATCACAACGAACTGGTGGTGAATATCCATACTATGGTGCAAACGGAATACAGGATTATGTCGATGATTATATCTTTGATGGCACTTTTATTTTGCTTGGCGAGGATGGTAGTGTAATAAACAAAGATGGTTCACCAGTATTAAATTGGGCGATTGGGAAAATATGGGTGAATAATCACGCGCATATCTTGGCCGAAAAATCAGAAATAGCACTTTTACGATATGTTTATTTTGCACTTTCTGTAATTGATGTTACAAAAGTTGTTAAAGGTAATATCCCAAAAATAACTCAACAAAATCTACGGCATTTTCTAATCCCCGTCCCTCCCCTTGCCATTCAACAAGAGATCGTTAAAATTCTGGATACCTTTACCACGCTGGAGGCGGAGCTGGAGGCGGAGCTGGAGGCGAGAAAAAAGCAGTATGAGTATTATCGGGACGAGCTGCTGACCTTTGGGGAGGATGCCTGCCTGCCGGACAGGCAGGTGGCGTGGAAGACGCTGGGGGAGGTTGCTACAAATCTTGATTCAAAACGTAAACCTGTCACAAAAAGTAATCGTAAAGAAGGCGAATACCCGTATTATGGAGCCTCTGGAATAGTTGACTATGTAAATGATTATATCTTCGATGGTGATTATTTGCTGGTTTCAGAAGATGGTGCAAATCTTTTGGCAAGAGTAACACCTATTGCTTTTTCGGCATCTGGAAAAATATGGGTAAATAACCATGCACATGTTTTGGAGTTTGAAACATATGTAGAAAAGAAATTTGTTGAATATTATCTAAATATGATTGACTTGAGCCGTTTTATATCTACCGCGGCACAACCAAAATTGACACAGAATAATCTTAACAAAATACCAATCCCCGTCCCCCCCATCGCCGAGCAAGAGCGCATCGTCGCCATTCTTGACAAATTCGATGCCCTGGTAAATGACATTTCCGTCGGCTTGCCTGCGGAACTCCATGCCCGGCGAAAACAATACGAATACTACCGCGGCAAACTTTTAACATTTAAGGAAAAAATATGAGTTATAAAATATCCATCCGTTTTTTTGATGATCGGGAAGTTCGAGCCGTTTGGGACGAAGAAAACAGCAAATGGTGGTTTTCCGTGTTGGACATCGTGGCTGTTCTTTCAAATCAAGACGATTACGGCAAAACGCGAAATTACTGGAAATACCTCAAAGCCAAACTAAAGAGGGAACACAGTGAAGTGGTTAGCGTCACTACCCAGTTGAAGATTATTGCGCCCGACGGAAAAAGCCGGCTGACCGATATGCTTGATTACAATGGTATTATTGCATTAGGCAAGCAGTTTCCGGCCAAATCGGCAAATCGCTTCATAGAATGGTTCACATACAGCGCTAATACCATTGATGGAAAAAGCAAGCAGAAGGCATACAACTTGTTTGAAAGCTCTTTTATAGAAGGCATAGAGGTGGGCACAACCAAAGGATTGCAGCAGATCCATGCGTACCTGTTCGGCGGTTTATACGATTTTGCCGGACAGATACGGCAGAAAAACATCTCAAAGGGCGGCTTTCAGTTTGCGATGGCGCGATACCTGGACGCTACACTGCGGCGGATAGAACAAATGCAGGAAAACTCCTTCGACGAGATCGTCGATAAGTATGTGGAAATGAACATAGCCCACCCTTTCATGGAAGGCAATGGACGAAGCACCCGTATCTGGCTTGATATGATGCTTAAAAAACGGATAAAAAAATGCGTGGATTGGAGCAAAATTGGCAAGAAGGAGTATCTTGACGCGATGGTACAAACCCCATCAAACAGTAGAAAAATAAAAATGCTGATCAAAAATGCCCTGACCGACGAAATCAACAGTCGCGAAATGTTTATGAAAGGAATAGATTACTCATATTATTACGAAGAAAATTGATATGAAACCCTCATGACGGCACGCCGTCACAAAGAAGGATGAAAATGCCTACCAAGTGCATATAATGAAATCGACTACTTAGGTGTGCATTTTCAGATGAAATATAATCTCGTCGCAGAAAATCCCCAAAGCACGGTGGTCGCGGAATATACGCCCGCATACCGTACCGCAAAAACATACCAGAGCGAGGCGGAGCTGGAGCGTGCCTTTATCAAGCAGTTGGAATCACAGGCGTATGAATATCTGCCTATTGCCGCTGAAGCTGATCTGGTTCTCAACCTGCGTCATCAATTGGAAAGGCTGAATGACTTCACTTTTTCTGATATCGAATGGGAAAGATTTTTTGCCGGTGAGATCGCCAACCCCAACCAGAGCATTGCCGAAAAAACAGCCACCATTCAGGAAGACCACATCAAAAATCTTAAAAGAGACGACCTGCCTGCGCCGCGTCCGGGTCAATGTTGTATATATGTTTTAAAATGTTCCGATAATTCTTTTTACATTGGGCAGACGGATAATTATGAAAGCAGATTGCAGGCGCATAGAGACGGTAAGGGTGCTGAGTGGACAAAGAAACATCTCCCTTTTGATCCGATTCATTGGGAATTGTTTGCCACAAGAGAAGAAGCGGTAAAACGAGAGCATGATTTGAAAACCAGTTTTGGCCGCAAGTGGCTCAAAAGAGAATATGGAAAAGGGGGATTGGCCGCGGCGCGGCAGGCAGGCGGAACGGTTAAAAATGTCTATCTGCTCCGCAAAGACAAAATCCATGAAAACAGTTTGCAGGTGATCAACCAATACACCACCGAAGACCCGCCTGCCGGGGCGCGGGCAGGAGGTCAAAGAGCCAACCGCTATGATGTGACAGTGCTGGTCAACGGCCTACCGCTCGTCCATATTGAACTCAAACGGCGCGGGGTGGCGATTCAGGAGGCATTCAATCAGATCAACCGCTACCAGCGCGAGAGTTTTTGGGCTGGTTCCGGGCTTTTTGAATATGTGCAGTTATTTGTCATCTCCAACGGCACACATACCAAATACTACAGCAACACAACACGCTCGGAACACATCAGAGAATCAAGCGAAGGCGCCGTCAAAAAAGGCAAGCGCAGCAGCAACAGCTTTGAGTTTACCAGCTGGTGGGCGGATTCGACCAATAGGCCTATTACCGACCTTGTAGATTTTGCCAAAACCTTTTTTGCCAAGCACGCGCTTCTTAATATCCTCACCCGCTACTGTGTATTTACCACCGACAAACAGCTTTTGGCGATGAGGCCTTATCAGATCGTGGCGACCGAGAAAATACTAAGCAGAATCGAAGTCAGCACCAATTATAAAAAACTCGGCACTGTAGGGGCTGGCGGTTACATCTGGCACACCACCGGCTCGGGTAAAACCCTGACCAGTTTCAAGACCGCCCAACTGGCGAGCAAGTTGCCCTATGTTGATAAAGTGCTTTTT
>DIEW01000054.1:0-27911 GCA_002418825.1 Syntrophaceae bacterium UBA5764
CCACAGGCTATCTGGCGCGCTACGCGAAAATGGTTACGTCGGCGTCGACGGGAGCAGTGTTCAAAGACTAGCGTTTCGTCAAAACGGCCCTTTGGAAAATTTTTGATAGTATAATATTAAAAAACAATCAGCATTAAAAATTTGTGCCATGATCTAGGCTAGCAGAACGAGTAAAGCCTTCACTTGACGGTACCGTTAAATGTTGAACTTTTATAGAAGGTCCAAGTAAGGGTTGAGGCATGGCTAATTGCACTTGTTGCGTCTGCCCAAAGTTCTCGCCAACAACTGATAAATCAGCATCAATAGGAAAAAGGCTAGATTTGATTTCATGTATCAAACCGTAATCCTTCGCTTCCTGAGGATTAAGTGTTGTTCGATTGTTCATATCATCCTGAACCCTGTCTGCTGGTTTTTGACATGTATCGGCAATTACACGTGCTATATTTTTATAATCAATCTGTAACCCTTTAAGCCGTTCTTCCAATCCCTTTTCATCAAGAGACTGATTTCCACCAAATTGCGCAGAAACACCGTGAATTAAAAATCTCGCATGTGGGACGGAGAATCGCTTATCTCCTGCACAAAAAATAACAACACCTATTGAATCCACGCTGCCGAAGTTGTAAGTATAAACTTCAACCGGGGCTCCCTTTAAGAAACTGTAAAGTGACAATCCATGGAAGACAATACCTCCAGATGATGAAATCATCAAATGGACTCTTTCGCATTTTTCTTTAATTTTCTTATCGAAGATTCGAAAAAGAGCATCTGCAGTTACGGGATTAACGCCTCCTAAAAATCTTATATAAGCTTCCTTCATATCCTTTCCTCCCTTTGAATCATTCATTTGACATTATAAAAACCTCTTTATGAATGACTAAGTTTATTCAAAATATTATAAATAATCAAAATAATATGATGATTTTCTCAACCCAAAAATGAAAAACTCCACAACCCATCCACCGGTATTAACCGGTGGATGGGAACTTGGAAAATATCAAAAAATTTACAATCCTTTTTTCTCGAACAGGAAGAACAGACCGATCACTGCCGCCCAGAAAATTGGGATAATAACCCAGTGCGATATCCCAAGGGCATCCTGCAGGCCGATTTTACCGAAGTCTTGCCACGCTATGACGGTGGAGCTGAAAAAAGGATAAAGCTCGGCGAATATCGCTGCGCCCGCAAGCATTCCTAAAACGGCAAACACGGCGTGAATGCGGCCTTCGCCCAAGGCGGCGGAAGACGTGCCGGGGCAAAAACCCATCACCGCCCAGCCAATGCCAAACAAAATCCCGCCTAACACCACCGCGCCGATGTTCATCGGCTTGTGACTGAGGGTGGTAATTCCCATATCGTACAGAATATAAATGCCCACCATACCGACCAAAATCGCCGAGAGCATGAATTTGAATATGGTCATATCCTTTATCAGGAGCGCGCCTACCTGCTTTTCAAAACGAATCACCCGCCCTTTCTGCATCAAAAACCCGAACACCAAACCGGTTATCAAACCTAAAATTTGATCAATGCTCATGATGCCCTCCTTTTATAAACCAGCGCGGCGGTTACAGCACCGGCAACAAAAAACAGTATCAGCGCGACAAAGGAGCTTACCGACAATTGCATGACGCCGCTTAAACCGTGGCCGCTGGGGCAGCCGTCCGCCAGGCGCGCGCCAATCATCGCGACAATGCCGCCCAAGAACGCGCCTACGGCTCTTTTGGTTACCGACGAGCCGAAGCGCTCCTGCCAGATGGGCGGCACTTTTTCTATCTTAAAACTCTTGTCGGTAAGAGAAGAAATCAGCGCGCCCAGAAAAATGCCAACCACGAGCATGAACTGCCAGTCCACCTTGATTTTGGTGGCCGCGAAATAGGCGTTTTGCGCCACATGCTCCGATGCGAAAACCTGCTCCACAAAACCCACGGCGCGGACAAAAGTGGTGGACGCGCCGAGGTAATTGGTTTTGCCCATGAGCGCGGTTGTGGCGTAAACTGAGAGAATCGCCAGAATGCCGACCAGCGCGCCGGCAAAATAGGGATTCCACCCTCCGTCTTTTGTTTTCAGTCTCATTCCTGCCTCCTTTCTTTTCGTTACTAAAAATTTTGGATTAAACAAAAAAATATTTTTCGCGTAAAACTATTCTCACGGCGCTTTGGAGAGTGTACCCACCAGCAACTCGTGGGACACGCCGCCGGCAGTAATTATTCGTGGCTCGACTCTAAAGCCCGCTTTCTTCATCAGCTTAACCCAAGACGCCCGGCGAAACAAGCCCGTTATATGCCGGTCATGCTCGATGCGCAGCCGCCCTTGTTCGCGAATAAAAAAGGAAAAAATAATCTCCATGATAGTATCGGAAGGATCAAGATCGTAGGCGTATTCAACATAAGTCAGCTCAAGCGCGCCTTCGGAACGGGTGCAATACTCCACGCGCAGGCCGGAAAAATTATCAAGATAATAATCAGGACCGATTATGAATATTCCACCATTTTCCAGATGTGCCGCGGCGGTGGCAAACGTGCGCATGAGGTCATCTTCGGAAAGCATATAAACGATGGCGTCATGAATCAGGACAGCGTCAAACTTGCGTCCCAAACGGATATCGCGCATATCGTCCTGGTGTAGCTCAACGCCAGGATTTATCTTTTTACAAAGCTGGAGCATCTCGGGTGATGTATCCACGGCCGTGGCTGCGAATTCGCCGGTCAGGTAAGAAAGATTATGCCCCGCGCCCACGCCCAGCTCCAGAATTTTGTTTTTTGCGGGGACGAGCTTTTCGCGCAGTATCGTCAGCCACTGCGCCGCTTCCTCGGCGTAATCTTCACGCGGCGTGACCAGTGGAAATAAATAAGCGAGGTCCTTATAAAGGCGTCCTTGCGGTATGCTCTTTCTTTGGCTCCATCATTAATCCGCCTTCAATGACATTTAACTTTTTACTGCTGCGGCGCTATTTTCTCATGTGCTTTGATGAAATTCAATATCCGCGATTTCCCGTTGCGCGTTGACGCTGGCGATGAGCCGCATAACCAGCAGCGCTAGAAACAAATAACGCATGGGCGCGCTCAAAAGCATTCCGGAATTGAACACCACCTGCGCCCAGCCGGGTTTATTGCCTATGTCGCTCAAATATGTTTCAAAAAAAGAAAACTGGTTTAAACCGGCATACAAACAAAGCGACACAAAACAGTTGTCAAACCTAAACCAATGCCGATTATTCCCACAATTCTCAGTGCTTTTGCCACCCCGCTACTAAATGCATTTTGCTTCATACACGTAAATATTTAATAATATTAAATTATTGTTGTTATACGCGGGGAATTAGCTTCCCGCATCGTTACAAACCGTTTAGCGAATTTATCTTCCAGCGTGAAATATTTTGATTCCTTCGTTGGTTAATTAATAAAAAATTAACTCAAGCTCTGGCCAATTTCAAGCCACTTAAACCCGATTCCCATTGACAAAAACGCTGTAATCGTTATATTGACCCTCGAAATTTAAAACACGCATTTTCATGCACGGCACAAAAGATCGGAGGAAAAAATGAAAAACCAAAACCGCAAAACTTTTTTTATGTTTTTACTGGCGTTTCTTGTCGCTTTTTTTATTGTTTCTCTGGTGGAAATTTTACGTTCATCTTTGTTCACGTCTTCAACCATACCGGATATTCCCACCGCTTCGGCGACTTCTCCTTTTTCCTCTCCTTCCGAAGCAGGTAAAGTGCCTCTTTCTTTCTCCGATTTAGCTGAACGCGTCAAACCCGCAGTAGTAAACATCAGCACGACAAAAACAACCAAAGGCTTTGCCTCTCCTTTTGGCGGCTCCCCTTTTGGCGGACCATTCGGAGATGATTTTTTTGACCGGTTTTTCGGCGACATCCCGCAACGCGAATTCAAGCAGCGCAGTCTCGGTTCTGGATTTATCATCAGCAATGACGGCTATATTTTTACCAACAATCATGTAGTGGAAAAGGCGGATAAAATAGCGGTTAAAGTATCCGACGAGCGCGAGTACGAAGCGAAAATAATCGGCACTGACCCCAAGACAGACATAGCTTTAATAAAAATTAAACCACGCAACAGCTTGCCGGTAGTGGATATCGGGGACTCAGACCAGGTCAAAGTCGGCGAGTGGGTGATCGCCATCGGCAATCCTTTTGGCTTGGAAGCAACAGTTACGGCGGGTATTGTCAGCGCCAAAGGCCGCGTCATCGGTGCAGGTCCTTACGATAACTTCATTCAAACCGACGCTTCCATAAATCCGGGCAACAGCGGCGGGCCATTATTCAATATGGAAGGAAAAGTCATCGGTATTAACACGGCAATTGTCGCTCAGGGACAGGGCATCGGCTTTGCCATTCCAATCAACATGGCTAAAGGAATTTTGGATGATTTAAAAACCAAAGGCAGGGTAACTAGGGGCTGGTTGGGCATTTCTGTTCAGGATATTACGGAAGATATTGCGAAAAATATGAACCTCAAAAACCGCAACGGTGCATTGGTGTCTGATGTATTCAAAGGCGATCCGGCCGATAAGGCAGGAATTAAAGTTGGCGATATTATTATAGAAATTAACGGAAAAGCCATAAAAGACACGCACACTTTACTCCTGACCATTGCGGCAATGCAGGTCGGCGAAAAAGCATCTATAAAAGCGTTGCGCGACGGTAAAGAGATGACTTTCCGCATTGTGGTCGCCGAGCGCAAAGATACTGCGGAAGTGGTAGCTAAAAAAGGCTCTGCAGGGTATTTCGGTATTTCAGCACAAGATATTACGCCGGAAATATCGCGACAGATGGGTATTCCCTCTAATGCAGGTGTAATTATTACGGATATAGAGCCCGGCAGTCCGGCAGACGAAGTGGGCATTCAACCGCAAGATATCATTGTACAAGTCAATAGGGTAAAAGTAAGTTCACTGAGAGAATATAACCAGGAAATTGCCAAAGCAGCTCAAAAGAAAAATGTGATGCTCTTAATCAGACGCGGCAATGCCAGTTTCTTTGTGACAATGAGTATTGAATAAAAAATTGTTCCCGGCGGAAAAGGCAGGCCGCAAGGCCTGTCTTTTTTATTGTTCGCATCCCTATAGACAAATTTGTTCAAAAGATTTAATACACCTCAATATGAAACTATTTGATTATACTGGTGTCATTCACCTGCATTCCTCATTTTCGTTTGACGGACATGTTCCACCGGAAGACATACTGCGAGCGGCAAATAAACACAATATAGATTTCCTGATGCTGACAGATCACGATTGTCTCGCGGCACGCTCCGATGGTTGGGAAGGCTGGAATAACAACACCTTACTCATTGTCGGACAAGAAATCTCTCCTCGCTTCAACCACTATTTAGCTTTCAATACCAATGAACCCATATCCACCGACGATGACCCGGAAGGAAAAAAGCCGCAAAAATACATCAATGCGGTCAATGACCAGGGGGGATGCGGGTTTATCGCTCACCCCGATCATGAAGGAGCAAAAATGTTTCACGTGAAACATTATCCCTGGAACGACTGGACGGTCAATGGTTACAAAGGCATGAGTGTCTGGGATTTTATGACTGACTGGCAAAGCAGTCTGCGCGGCTATTTTATCAGCATTCTGAACTTTATGTTTCCGGCCTGGTTTCTGCGCGGGCCTCATGTGGCTACTCTGCAAAGATGGGACAAATTAAATCAGGAGAAAAAAATTATCGGCTTTGGTGAACTGGACAATCATGCCACCAAAAAAAAGGTGCTGGGAATTACCTTTGTTGCCTTTCCGTTTGACCGCGCGTTCAAATTCATCCGCACACATGTTTTAACCAACAAGCCGCTCTGCAAAGATAAGCAAAAAGATATTGAAAATATTATTAATGCTCTTGTGCACGGACGCGCCTATTTTACGCTGGAATATTTTCATAAAGCATCCGGCTTTAATTTTTTCATTAAACAAAAGGGCTTAAGCTATCAAATGGGTGATTCTTTGAAACTGAAAGATGCACGCCTACACGTTCTTTTACCGGCCAAAGCGTTCGTGCGCGTTATACGCAATGGTTCGCTATGGACTAAGGACATTGCCTCAGAATTTTCAAGACAAATTTCCGAACCAGGAATTTATCGTGTTGAAATTTTGCGGAAAGCTTACGGAAAGCTTCGTCCGTGGATTTTTTCTAATCCGATTTTTGTTTGTTAAATACAAATTTATTTATCGACGAGTAAATTTTTTATTCTTTGAGCCATTGTGAATACTGGTACATCTGCGCCAGTGCCTTCACGGCTCTTTCCGGGGTAATAAATTTTATGCCTTTATATTTACATCCTTCCACTTCTGTAACGGTACGCGATGTTTCATCGGGCAGCAAATAAACCCCCACCACCGGCTTCTCGTATTGCTCTATCAGTCGAACGGAACGTTCAATAAATTGTTTTTCGTAGGTCTCAAGAAGCAACAAAGAATCGTTTACAAAGTTATTTCCGTGGCGTTTTATGTCCAATTTCATTGTCGATTCCAGCACGCCTTTAATCATTACTTTTCTGCCGATTATGCCCATATAAAGCACTGCGTCGCATTCATCCCATTTGAGCAGTTCTTCCAAAATGGTCATGTGTATATCTGTGTTCATTTCCGCAACAAGGTCAATAGGGTTTCCGTGACTCCAAAATTCCGGCAATAATTTATTGAAGCGGTTAATAGTGTCATCAGAAAGGCGTGGCACCTCCAATCCATGCTCCACACACAAGTCGGTTGCCACAACGCCCCATCCGCCGCCTAAGGTCATTATCCCTACCCTATTTCCTTTGGGCAGTGGCAACGAGGAAAAAGCCGCAGAAAGATCCAATAAATCCATGGGTTGCTCGACTAAAATAATTCCTGCCTGCCTGCAAACCGCTTTAAATACTTTTACGTTAGAGGCCATTGCGCCCGTGTGACTGGCTGCTGCTTTAATCCCTGCGTCCGTGCGACCGCCTTTAAGCGCTATTATAGGCTTCCTCTTGCCGACACGTTTAGCCGCTTCATAAAATCGCCGACCATTTTTGATGCTTTCAATGTATAAAACAACTGTTTTAGTTAATTCATCAACTTCAAATCCTTCCATAGCATCTTCAATGGTAATCATCGCTTCATTGCCTGAGCCACCGAATGCTCGTATGCCGATGCCCTCTTTTTCGGCAAAAGCGAGCAGTTGCGTTCCCAGGTTCCCCGATTGAGTAAATAACATTGTGCCACCCGGCTTTGGGCGTACATGTGCGCCCGTACAATATAAAGATATATACGGATTACATATGCCCATCGTGTTCGGTCCCAACAATAATATTCCCGCCTCACGCGCCTGTTTTACCAGCTCCCTTTCCAAGCGTTTTCCTTCCTCTCCGGTTTCAGCAAAACCGGAAGATATCAACAGGACACTTTTTATTTTTTTCTCTTTAAATTCAGGTATTAATGCCAAAACTTTTTCTGCGGGAACTGTAACAACTGCCAAATCAATCTGTCCCGGAATTTCCGTTACCGATTTATAAACGTGCCGGCCAACAATTTCCCCGCCTTTGGCATTAACCAAATAAATTTCCCCCTGATAATTTCCGACAAGGACATTACTAAACATCAACTGTCCCCATTTATTGATTGTAGAGGAAGCGCCGACAAAGGCAATAGATTTGGGATAAAAAAAGCGGCCCATATCCCTGGGGGCGACAGGCACATGAGTTATTTCCTTGTCCAGCGCATCTCCTAACACAATAAGCGCATCAACTGCGGTAACTTTCCCTGTTGCCGTTACCAACAATGGGTTGATATCAATTTCCCTTATTTCCGGTATCTCCATTCCTATTTTGGATAAGGCAACCAGCGCGTTGATGAGCGCTTCCATATCCGGCTCCTTTTCTCCCCGAAACGCACTAAGAAGTTTCTGCGCTTTTATTTGTTCGATCATTTTGCGCGCGTCTTTTTTATCCAGCGGCGCCAGCGCAAAAACGACGTCTTCAATTGCTTCGGTAAATATTCCGCCGACGCCAAACATCACGGTGGGGCCAAACTGTGCGTCATGAAAAAGCCCGGCAACAAATTCTCTGCGGCCGAACAACATAGGCTGAACTAAAAAACCTTCCAAATCTTTTCCTGCCGATTTCTCAATAGCAAGCGCCGCCTTATTTATTTCATCTGCGTTTACTAAATTGAGCTTGACCAAACCTTTTTCTGTCTTGTGTGTCAAATGAGCGCCCAAGCCTTTGAGCACCACCGGATAACCGATTTGCTCCGCCATCTTGTGAGCATCAGCAAATGTTGCGGCAGTTTTTTCTTCCACCACCGGAACACCGTACCTCTTTAAAACTTGTTTCGCCTCCGCTTCCGTCAGCGTTTTTCTGCCTTGTGCTTTCGCCTTGTCAATTAATTCCAATTTGCTTCCTCCATAAGACAGTTCAAAAGCTATTAAATATTTATTTGGTATTTATTTAATAATATCCGATACTTAACAGTTTTTACCGTGACTCTTGACTGCAAGTCACTATCACATGGTTTGTAATATTACAAGCATCAACTTTATCGCCGCATAAATACTTTGCGTACAGATACTTGATTTTTTATTTATCATGAAATTATAGCATTATTATGTTAAAAATTGGCGCAATTAAACTCCGGCGGTTAAGCTACATGATTTCTGCTCCGAAGGAATAAGCACAACATGGGTTTTAAATACCGCTACTTCATATTCGGTCTTCTCGGCACCGCTTACATTTTAGTTTTTTTCCACCGCCTCGCGCCGGCTGTTGTTGCCGTCGATATGATGCGTGATTTACACACAAGCGGCGCCCTGATGGGCATTTTGGCCTCGGCTTATTTTTATCCTTACGCGTTGATGCAAATTCCCGCCGGGCTTTTAGCCGATTCCTGGGGGCCACGTCGTTCCATAACTTTCTTTTTCGCTTTCGCCGCCGCCGGCGCCATCATTTTAGGTTTTGCCTGTAATGCGAGCACAGCAATATTCGCGCGCACCATTGTTGGACTTGGCGTGGCAATGGTTTTTGTGCCAACGATGAAAATTCTGACCAACTGGTTTGAACCGGAAAAATACGTCCGCATGACCGGCTTCCTTATGGGTATGGGGGGCCTTGGCGGATACACGGCGGCAGCGCCTCTGGCCTTGCTTAGCGCGGTAATCGGCTGGCGTGGCTCCATGATCATCATCGGCATCCTGACGCTGGGTATCGCCTTGGCTATATGGTTCATGGTGCGTGACACGCCACAGGAGATGGGTTTCCATTTTGTAAACAATAACACCTCACGAAATTCAGTCTCAAAAAAATTTTCGATATGGCGGGGCATTCGCCTGATTGTTCAAGAACCGTGCTTTTGGCCGTGGGCAA
The DNA here is from genome assembly GCA_002418825.1 of Syntrophaceae bacterium UBA5764. GTDB lineage: Bacteria > Desulfobacterota > Syntrophia > Syntrophales > Smithellaceae > UBA4810. Next base: position 9,352 of record DIEW01000054.1, read on the forward strand.
TGGTATTTTTTCTCGGTGCGGCGGTCAATTTAAGCTTTACCGGCTTGTGGGGCGGACCGTTTTTAATGCACGTCTACGGGATGTCCAAAACTGAGGCCGGCGGCATACTCTCGATGATGGCTCTGGGATTGATGTTCGGCTCGCCCACAATGGGTTGGTTGTCGGAAAAAGTGTTTCATTCGCGTAAAAAGCTACTCATGTTCAATCAGCTTGCGGCTTTTTGCCTGTTTATTTTTCTCGCCTTCTTTACCGGCGATTTCAACAAGCCACTGCTCTATGTTTGGTGCTTTGTTTACAGTTTTTTCCTATCGGGTGCTGTTGTTGTCGGATATCCCTCCATCAAAGAATATTTCCCTCTGGAGATTGCCGGCACAGCCACCGGACTGATTAACATTTTTCCTTTTGCCGGCGCGGCGCTCGGCCAACCTTTGATGGGGCTATTTCTGGACCACTTCGGCTCCGGAGGCACTTCTTACAGTGTGGATGCATACTCCGCGGTATTTAAAATTGGGCTAATATTCCTTTTCGGCGCATTCGTCGCCAGCACGCTGGTTACAGAGACTCTCCGGGGCGCGCCAGAAAAAGAAAACGTATCAAGCAAGGAATATACGCCTTAGTAAAAATCCACCGGTTATCAAAAGCGAAAAAAGCAAACACGGATTCACCGGTTTACATCAAGAGAATTGACAAACTCCGCCGCGCTTTGGCCCGCGACATAACCGGTAGAAAAAGCTGCTTGAAGATTATATCCTCCCGTATCCGCGTCTATATCCATAACCTCCCCGCAAAAAAACAAGCCCGGAACTTTTTGGGAAGCCATTGTGCGAGGGTCTATTTCGCCCAGTGAAACACCGCCCGCCGTCACTATCGCCCTCGCTAACGGCAGAGGAGATTTGATGTTGAAGCGTAGCGCTTTCAGCGTCTCAACAATTTTCGAGCGCTGCGTGGCCGCAACCTGATGTGCCGGTGTATCTCCCTGAATGCCGGCGAGCGCAATAACAGGGTCAATCATTTTCGCCGGCAAATATTCTTTCATGATACCGGCAACTTTTCTCTTGCCGTGCGTGTTCAAATTCCTCTGCAGGCGATTGGCTAATTGTTCTGCGCTCAAAGCCGGTTTTAAATCAATTAATATCGATACGGGGCCGTTTTGCAACGCGTCAACAACAGACAAACTCATCAATAAGATAATCGGACCGCCCAGGCCAAAATGAGTAAAGAGCATTTCGCCAAAGCGGCTTTCGATGAGTGGCGGCTTCGTTTTTTTCGCTTCACCGCGTCCGTAATCTTCCCTAGGCATAAGCGCCGCGTCAATTTCCTCCGCTCTTCCCTGAAATGCGGCGGCGCGCACATTGCGCAAGCTGACACCCTGCATGGATTGGGCAAGCCTTTGTTCTCGCACCATGAGCGGCACCAATGCCGGCCGCAGATTGATAATGGTATGGCCCATCTTCGCTGCAATTTTACAGCCGTCGCCCGCGGAGCCAGTTGCCGGCCAGGAAGAACCGCCCGCCGCCAAAATTACGCCGCTTGACAAATATTTATGCCGCGGTGTTGTCACAGTGAAAAACGGATGCCGAGCACAATGGATAGCCGTTACCTGAGCGTCAAAAACGACCCGCACTTTATGCGCATCAAGATATTTTCGAAAAACCTCTATAACATCACGGGCGTCGTCCGATACGGGGAAAATCCTGCCACCCCGCTCCGCCTTTGTGTTCAGCCCATAGCGCTTAAAAAAAGCAAGCAGTTCGGGTCGAAAAAAACGGTGAAACGCTCCATACAGAAAGCGACCGTTTGTCCCGTACATATCTATGAATTGTGGTAGTTCGGCGATATTAGTAACGTTGCAGCGTGTTTTGCCGCTTACCAAAAGCTTCTGGCCTAAAGCGTCAGTCTTTTCCAAAATCAAAACCCGCGCGCCGCACTCCGCGGCACGCCCTGCCGCCATCAAGCCGGAAGCGCCGGCGCCAACTACAATGATATCCGCATCCATTTTTGCCCCACGCATAACAATGAACTACATGAAATTATATGCCGAGTCAATTCATGCGTTTCCCGTATATCTTGTCATCCTGATGCGCTTATGCTATTTCCCCAACAATACCCCAAACAAGGAGGGATGTTCTTGTCCGTTCCCGGCAACCTGTTATCGCTCACCACCAGCATGCTCTGCCGTGTTCAGCCAGCGGTTCACAACCGCCTTACTGGATGGAAAACGCTGGCCTCAAGAATTCCCGATGCGGAATTGCGCCGCCAAGCGCTCGCAAGCATCCAGACAAAAGCTTTTCATTGCGAGGGAGGCGCCGTCTACGGGCTTTTGGCTGAAAAAAATTATAAGGAAGCAATTAAATTCATTGTCGCTTACCAAACCATCAGCGACTACCTCGACAATCTTTGCGACCGCAGCACTTCATCTGATCCAAATGATTTCCGAGCGCTGCACGAAGCAATGCTCCATGCCTTGACGCCAGACGCGCAGCTTTCTTCCTATTATCGTTTCCGCAAGGAACAGGATGACGGCGGTTATCTGGCGGCACTGGTGACGACATGCCAGAAAGTTCTGCAACGCCTGTCCAACTACTATCTTGCCTCAACTCACCTTCATGACCTGGCGTCCTGTTACTGTGAGTTACAGATAAATAAACACGTGTGCAAAGAAGAGCGAGTACAAAAACTGCGTCAATGGTCTGAATCCAAAAAGAAAAGCTTGCACGAAAAAATGGCCTGGTATGAATTTGCCGCATGTACCGGCTCCACTCTCGGCATCTTCTGCCTTATTTCTTCTTTGTTACAGCCGCAAATAACTGATGGGCTTTTATCAAAAATTAAAAAAGCTTATTTCCCCTGGGTTCAGGGGCTGCATATTCTGCTGGATTATTTCATCGACCAGGAAGAAGACCGCATCGGCCAGGATTTGAACTTCTGCACGTTTTATCCCAACGAGATCGTCATGATTAATAGACTGACAACGTTCTACATAAAAGCAATGCGGAGTGTTTCCCTTTTGCCACACCGAAGTTTTCACCGCCTGACCATCCGCGGCCTTTTAAGCATTTATCTTTCCGACGAGAAAGTTTTTCAGCAAAAAGATGTGCGTCAATCCGCGCGCATACTGCTGCGCTTCGGAGGCACACAGGCATTGTTTCTTTACCTTCATTGCCGTTCATATCGCCGCTTAAAACGGCTTGCTGGAAAAGATTTTTGACTGGAACAATATCGGACGCACTTTCGTGTCATCAAAACTAGATTCAGGGAAAGGCGGCGATAAAATAGCCGTCAAGCTTCCTGCTGCCTAACAGGTCTTTGACAACAATATCACAACGAATCAGCTTTTCGCCTTTTTCTTCGAACTTGTTAACCACTTTCCCGGTAACAACAATTGTCGCTCTTTTGGCGGTGCCGTCCAAGTCATCCCAATCAACCGGCTCCGTCATACTCATAAAGCGTGCATGAAACTTTCTCAAATTTTTTTGTGTAATCCAAGAAGAGATGGCTTCACCGGCAATACCCATAATCAGCATGCCGTGCGCTATGACCCTATCCAGACCAACTGTTCTGGCAAAAGTTTCATCATGGTGGAGAGGATTAAAATCACCTGATGCCCCGGCATAACGAACAAAATGAGTTCTTGTCAAGGGTCCGGCGGTGTATTCAGGCAGAACATCGCCAATATTGATTTCCTCAAAGATTAAAGACATTTTTGCATCCTCATCTTTCCACCATTGTTGAACGGACCTTCCCCACCAATTTCCCTTGCTGATTTATAACTTCTGTTTCCAGCACAGTAACATTAACAAATCTGCCCCCACGGTCTTTTTTCCCTCTCTCGTATATATCCACAACGCGCATTTTACGGGTAATCACATCCCCCGCGTAAATTTGCCCTAAGTATTCATACTCCTCTTCGCTATGCAACAGTCTGCCCAGATCTATATTCAATGTTCTTATGATTTCTTTCAATCCGCCTGTTAAAAAAAAGAAACTGGTCATGAAAGTCGGCGGAACGGGAATGCCTCTGTAACCGGCCTTTTTCGCCGCTTCGGCATCGCAATAAATAGGATTTATTTCGTTGGTGTTGTCTTTGAGCGCAACGGCAGCAGCAAACTCGGCGATTTTCGCTTCTTCCACCCGCATGGTATACGCGGGAAATTCAAATCCCACCTTTGTTTTATCAACCATAACGAATTTCCTCAGAATGAATATTTCATATCATAATATCTATGGATTGCCACAAATTAATTCATCACAGAACCGATACCTCAAATTTTACAATTCATATAATGTTTCATCAATAATCATTTTAGCGACGGAGGATTTTCTCGTTTTTTTCTTATCGGCAAACGGTTCTTCCCGCATCAAAGCATCGGCCATGTCTTCTTCCACCTTCTCCGGCTCTTCGCCTCTTTCGATTCTCCTCAGCGCTTCGTGGAAACTATCCCCCATTTTCATGCCGGTTGATTCAGTGAATTTACGCATCAATTGAGCCGCCGCACGGGGATCATCTCCGCCTATTTTTTCCGCATCGGCAACAATGCCGGCCAGCTTCTCCGTCATCCTTGTCTCGCCCAATCCGTTAAAAGGACGGCTATCCTGCTCGTTTTCCGCGCCGGTTAGGGCGGCAAAAACGGACATCTTCCGGGCAAGGCGCACATTCTTGCACCTGGGGCACAAAGGAATCTTGCTGGTATTCACTTTGATGGAAAAAAAATTATAAAGGGTGTTGCAACGCTTACAGTAAAATTCGTAAATGGGCATTTTCAGCGCCCCTCTTTATCTGGGTTTTGATAATCCAATGCCTGCAAAAACTCAATCCTCTGCACAAGGGGAGGATGGGAATAATAAAACCAGACATACCAGGGATGCGGATGCAGATTAGCAAGGTTATCCTTTGCCAAACGCCGCAGCGCGTCAATCATCGGTGCTGCTGTTCCCGTTAATTGCCACGCCATAAAGTCTGCTTCCCGTTCGTACCGGCGGGAAATCGCCGCACCAACGGGGTTTAAAAAAAAGCCGGCCGTGCCCAGATACAACGAGACTAAAAACAGTCCCGCATACATCGGCGCATCCGGCAAGCCGAACGCGGCATACAGAGGCGGCCAGTTCACAAACAGATATATTCCATAAAGCAAAAACAAGGAGGCCGCAATCATGAACACCAGTTGCTTCAGAATATGCTTTTTCTTCCAGTGACCAATTTCATGCGCCAGGATCGACAATATTTCCTCATGTGAATGCGAAGCCAGTAAAGTATCATATAAAACTATACGCTTCGTTTTCCCGATGCCGGTGAAGTACGCATTTGTATGTTTGGAGCGTTTGCCTTCGTCTACCTGGAATATTCCTTTTGTTTTGAGGCCCGCCTTTTCCATCAGTGCGATAATTTTGTTTCTTAACTCTTCATCCTTGATGGGCTCGTATTTATTGAAAAGAGGCGCGATGAGAACCGGGTAAAGCCACAGCATCATAATTTGAAATAAAGTGAAAAACACCCATCCCCAGCACCACCACGAGTTTGGCAAATAAAGGATAAACGCCATAAGCGCACAAACAACAACAGAAAACAGAATAGCGGAAACAATCACAGATTTAAAAAGATCCGCAAGCCATATCCGCCAGGTAATAGTGGAAAAGCCGTACTTTTTCTCCAATACAAAGGTGCCATACAAATCGAAGGGTATTCCAGCCGTCCCGCCCACAACGGCGAAAAAGCCGAAAAAGACAAGCGCCTGCATGATAAAAGACACGTTTAACACTGCAACTGAGTCGACAATAGCGGGCAGGAAAATAAACACGATAATCAAGGTAATGATATCATCCGTCAGGTTTTCTTTGGAATCCAGGCGGGAATGCTCGAGTGTATAATCCACCATCGTATTGAGCGTGTCCTGCTTTATCGTCTGAAGGAAAACCGGCGGTATTTCTTTGCCGTGTTCTTTTACATGGCTTATATTAACGCGTTCCAAAATATAGCGCCAGAAAAACCGGGCGGCAAACAAAACAAAAAACAGCACCAAAACAGCGTTTTCCATACAATACAGCTCCGTGCCGCAATGCATTGCAGACAATCCGTAATATATGAGGTATGCCCCGTTGTGTCAAGCATATGGAGCAATCACGACGCCGCACATCAACAGTTTCATGACGTAGACAGCTTTCTTTCCTTGACACTTAACGATAATTCTTTTATATTTTTAAAAAACAAAGGGCAATTATGAATGTTGTTCTAATGTACTTTGTTTCTCCCTTATTATTTTCAGCGTTTTTTCTCGTAGCTGAAAACAATATTTATATCCACGAAATTTGCTTCAAGCAAAATATTTTCACTTCTAGCGCTGGCGGAATGCCTTGTGTTGTGGCGCAGTATCCACAAATGCCGGGCGTGTGATATAAAAACATTTATACAAGGAGGATTCAATGGCTACTAAAAGAAAAAGGACAACTCACTACAGTGTCGCGGGAACAAAATTATACGCTGTACGTGATGCTAAAGGGCGCTTTGTGGATATCCAGACATATAAGCGCGCTCACGCCATGGACATAAAACGCAAAAGTAAGGCAGAAAAAGCGACAGCAAAAAAGAAAAAATAACCGCAGCCTGCGCAATAAAACGAATGTTCGCAGATGTGTCGCCGCAAAAGACAAACGCCGTTATTATCGGCGGCAGGGGCGACAGACAGCTGCGACCCTTTTAGGCATTCTTACCCGTCGCGGAAGAAACACTCTTGAGTAGCCGAGAATGCAGGCGGTAATGGCGCAGGCGGCGAAGCCTTGACAGGCAAGTATCGTGCTATTAAAAACGCAATAAACAAATAAGCCGGCGGCAGCACAGGAAACCAAAAGGACGCATTTGCGTCCTTTTGGTTTCTCCTATCCAGACCATCACTTTTGTAATCTATAATTAAATAATTCAATTATATCGTATGCTTGCTTTGCTTTTCTCGCCCCGCGTGTTTTAGATTTTCAAAAAACATCAAAAAAGCGTAAAATACACCTGTACACGGCAAAGGCTAAGTGTCTTTCCCGTTCATTATTGAGGTTTGCATGTTATAACCGGATCGGACATTTTGGTAGTTATCCCGCACAGCGGAGTCATTATCCCACCAGAAATCGCCCTGGAGGATCTCTCCGATGATTTCCCGTCTCTGCTCAAAAATATCGACTGGTACACCCAGTGGCTGTACGATTTTAGTGATATTCTGGGCAACCGGCGACTCGTGTTTCCCTTTTGCAGCATTCTGCTCGAGGCAAACCGCAATCCTGCAGACATTGAAGATTGTGTCCCGCTGTTGGATGTTCACGGCCGCCCAATTTACCGCCCTGGTTTCGAACCAACGGAATCCATGCGGAGAGCCTGGTCTGAAAAATATCTCAAGCCTTTTCACCGCCGGATTGAAGAAATCATTTCCTCCGGAACAGGGCTTATTTTTGACGGTCATTCCACGGTGACGGCGCGCGGCGTAGCCGAAAACCAAATTGAACTGATGAACTTCCAGCAGACGGAAAAAGACGAAAAACCTCTTCATTACTGTCCAGATGTGATTGTGGAAACATACGCGGAAGAACTGCGCAGTCGCCTGCCCAATGTTCTGGTCACCGTGAATGCGTCTGATTTTTTTAAAGTTCACGGCCACGTGTGCGCCGCCCACAGCGTCAACGCACTAAAAAGAATCGGAACCCGTGCTCCCGCGTTCATTCAGGAAACAAATGAACGACTCTATAAAAATGCCGACGGCACTCCTAATGTCGCGCAGATTAACCGGCTCCGCCGCGTCTTTGCCGAATCCCTCCATCAAACCCTTCAGTCTCTTGATGAATCCCGCAAAATAAAAATAATCAATCTGCATTCCGGCAAACAATTCTATAACTACGATTGTGGCCCCAAAGCGTTGCAAACAGTCATGCATTATTACGGCGAAGATGTCGACAGTAATGAACTTATCGAAGCGCTCGGCACGACTGAAGACGGCACGCCTCCGGAAGAGATGATTAGGGTAGCCAAACAATACGGTTTTACGGTGAAATCCGGCACGAACTGGTCGCTCAAGCAGGTTAAACAGTACGTGGACGAAGGAACACCGGTTATTGTTCTCTTGCAGGCGTGGGCAGACCGTCAAATGACGCTCGACGAGTGGCGACGCGACTGGGACAATGGCCATTACGCAATCATCATCGGCCTGAACAAGGACATGCTTCTTTTTGAGGATCCTGCCTCCATCCGGCGCACTTGGCTCCGCGAACGGGAATTTCTCGCTCGGTGGCACGATATGCATCCGAAAAGCGGTGAAAAATATGAACACTTCGGCATGGTGCTTTTGGGAAAGCAACCGGCAACATTATCCTTCGAGCACATGGATTGATCCTTATCACATTTTACGGCTGTCATAGGCCCAGTGCAGAAGCGCCTGGCGCTGCTTGCGCCGGCAGTGGAGATCACCCGCGGGGCAATGCTTTTTTAGCTGCGCGATGTGCCGGTGCATCGCTTTCCATCTTTTTATTTGGCGCGCGTCATCGAGGCAGCGCCTGCCCATATAATAGCGGCAATACCACTGAAACCAGCCGCGCGGGTCTTCGTGATAAATCCAACCTTTTTGCCTCCAGTAAGAAAGCGGCTTGGAGGCATTCACGCCGAAACAATTCAGTTTCGCGTCGTGTCGCTCGGCGCAGAGTTTTGCTCTGGTAAACCACGAAGCTGAAAATTCTTGGCGGCAATCCGTCATGTATTTGCCGCCGAAAATTCCTGCCTCGAGCATCTGCTTTGGCGTCAACTGTGGTTTAAATTCCGGATCGAAATTTTTCCCGGCGGGCTCCGTTAAATAGTACCGGTAATTTTGCTGCATTTTATCTTTGACGATAACCAGTTTTGGTTTCATTGTCTAAATTATACTGCAGTCGAAAAAAGCTGTAAATAAGAAAGCCGCGCTTTTTCGGCGCGGCTTTTTACGTTTTCTATTGCAATGTTTTTACATTTTTTTAGCGGCTTTTCCGATGGCTTTTCTGATGGAGTCGAGTTTTTCCTGTCCCATCTTAACCATAATTTGTATCACCAGTGTGCGCCCCAGAATATCTTCGGCGTAAGGGATGCTCGCGCGCGAATATTCAATTTTCCCCTTGTAGGACGGATCGGCAAACGGATATTTCTTGGAAATGGCCGTGGAGCGCGCCAGAAAATGCTCCCAGTTGGGAACATAGTGCCAGAGATTGTTTTTGTAGCAGACCGTATCCACGCCCTCGGCGGCCAAAAGCTTCTGGTATGTTAACGCCACTCCCTCTTCCGGTAAATTAAATGCCAAAAACGTGGCGGAATCACCTTCCGGATCCGGAAGCTTGCGGAATTGCACGCCCGGTACCTGCGCCAGCGCGTCCTTGATAATTTTTTTATTTTTCCTCTGCTCAGAGCAAATGTAATCAAGTTTTCTCAGCTGCGCCAGGCCTAAAGCACCCTGCAGTTCATTCATACGGTAATTGAACCCCAGAATGGTTCTGCCTTCCAACGCGCGGCTGACTTTCGGGTTATGATCATGGCCGTGGTCGTGATACCACTCGGCGCGGTGATATAAATCTTTGTTATTGGTGATGACCATGCCGCCCTCGCCGGTGGTCACTGTCTTGACGTAATCGAAGCTGAAACAGCCCATATCGCCGAAAGAACCGAGTTTTTTTCCTTTAAAGTTCGCGCCGCAGCCCTGCGCGTTGTCCTCCAGCACCAAAAGTTTATGTTTGCGCGCTTCCTCCAATATTGTATCGATACAAGCGGCGGACCCGCACATATGCACGGGGATAACGGCTTTAGTATAGGGAGTTTTTTTCTTTGCTATTTCCTTCGGATCCAAATTGAGTGTCTCGTCAATATCCACCATGATGGGGATCGCGCCCACTTCCATAACTGCCTCGTAAGTCGCCAAAAACGTAAAGGCGGGAACCAAAACATCGTCGCCCGGTCCTATATCCAGAGCAGTAAGGGCTACCTTCAATGCGGCGGAGCCAGAAGTTACACCAAGCGCGTAATTAGTGCCGCAGTATTTGGCAAAGGCTTCTTCAAATTCACGTACTTTGAACATGCCCTTGCGCTGAGCGTCGAAACCATAGCGCATCAGCACGCCTGTTTCCAATATTTCCACTACTTCTTTTATTTCTTCCTGACCGATTAATTCCGCACCAGCCATTTTGTCCTCCTGAGTATCACTAAATAAATTATTCTTATTTCACAATGCCTGCGCATACATCGCGATTGCATCGTCTTTGGTTACTTTGCGCGGATTATTTTCCAGCGGCCGCGCCACGGTGAGGGCGACATCGGCGAGCTGGGGAAAATCTTTTTCCGTAATGCCGAAATCCGCCAGTGACGCGTGAATGCCACAATCCTCAATCAGCGCCTCCACTGCGTCAAGCGCCAGGTACGCGGCTTCGCGCGCGGACAGTCCATCCGTATTTTCACCCATCGCCTCGGCAATGTCCGCGAATTTATCCAGCGCGGCAGGCAGATTGAAATTCATCACTGCCATCAGCATCATCGTGTTGGCCAGGCCATGCCCGATGCCGTATTTTCCGCCCAGCGGATAGGAAAGAGAATGAACCGCCGTGACACCGGCATTGGCCAATCCCAATCCCGCGTACAGGCTGCCCAAAAGCATTTTTTCGCGCGCGGCCAGATTCTTTCCGTCATGCACGCAGGTGCGCAGATTCTCGGCAATCAAAGCAATCGCCTGCAGCGAAACAAGCTCGCTCATGGGCGATGAATTTATCGACGTGTAAGATTCAATAGCGTGACACAAGGCATCCAAGCCTGTCTGCGCGGTGGGCGCGGACGGTAAGCTAAGCGTTAATTCAGGATCCAAAAGCGCCAGCTCCGGATAAAGGTGCACGCTATTCATCCCTTCTTTCTTTTTTAAATCTTTGCGGATAAAAACAGCGGTAAAGGTAACTTCGCTGCCGGTGCCCGCCGTGGTGGGAATCATGATTTTGGGCAAGCCGGGTTTCGGGACTTTGCCCAGTCCCAGAAAATCCGTCGCTTTCGCGTTATTGGCGGCGATCACGGAAATGGCTTTGGCCACATCCATGGCGCTGCCGCCGCCAATGCCGATAACCGCGTCACTTTTATTTTTCAGCGCCTGCGCGGCGCCTTCATCGGCCAATTCAATTGGCGGTTCCGGCTCCACTTTATCGTAGATACTGAATTTAATGCCTGCGGGCGTGAAAATGTTTTCTATTTTCTCCTGAAAAACAGCGGACAGGTTTTTATCTATGACCACCAGAGGATTTTTCGCGTTTAATTCTCTCGCGTGCTCAGCTAACTGCCCCAGCGCTCCGCTGCCGAAAACAATTTTTTTCGCGCCGGTAAAAGAAAAGATTTTCTGCATTATCCACCCTCCGCTATTTTGCCGTTTTGATTATAAAAAATAAATCCGTGTCACGTGCTCTTTGTAGGCAATTCCCTATGAGATAGGGCCTCTAAAGTCAAGTGTTTTTCTGGTTTATATACCATTGGATTTGCCGGCAAATGCCCCTGATGATTTTCACGTCGCGCGCCAAAAGCGAGGTGCGGTTAAAAAAACGTCTTATATGCGTCATCCAGTAATCCGGATTTTGCGGGTTCAGAAACCCCACCTGCGTCAAAAGAGTTTTAATCTGCCCATACATACCCTCCAGTTCCGACGAATGCGCCAGTTTGGGCGGTGCTTCCAGGCCCGCCGGCAGTAATGAAGCAAAGATTTCGTAACAAAGAATCATCACCGCGTGTGAAAGGTTAATGGACGGAAATTTGCGCGAGGCGGGAATTGTCACCACCGCATGACAGTAACGCAACTCCTCGTTGGTTAACCCCGTATCTTCCGGACCGAAAAGCAGCGCAACCTTGTTGTTTTTAGAAATCACTGCTATTTTTTCCGCCATTTCCCGCGGCGTAAAAAAAGGTCCCCGGGCGGCGCCACGTCTGGCGGTTGTGCCCACGATATAATTAAATTTACCCAAAGCATTGTTGATATTGTCAGCGTATTGTATTTTTTCCACGAGATCCGCCGCGAGATGTGTGGAGCGTGTTTTCATTTCATCCAAATCATATGCCTCTGAACCTACTACAATGATATTGCTGATACCCATGTTTTTTATCGCGCGCGCCACCGCACCAATATTCCCCGCGTACTTAGGCCTGTGCAAGATAACGCTTATGTTCTGAGTATGTATCTGCGCATCCATTGCTGACTCCCCCTCTAAACCCTTTTTACCATATATGAGGCAGGGACTCATTGTTTTTGTTTGCCGCCTGCCCCTCTTTCTGGTATCCAAATATCCATGGACGAAAGTTTTTTCAAACATAACGCGCTAACAATGGGCATTTCTCTCAGCAATGAACAGATGGAGCAATTTAATCTCTATCGACAAGAATTGCTCGTGTGGAATACCAAAATAAATTTGATTTCCGAGAAATCAGCACAGGAAGTTGATTCCAGGCATTTTCTCGATTCCTTAACCGCTTTACGTTTCATCTACAAGGAAAATGCCCGCGTTCTCGATATCGGCAGCGGCGCAGGATTTCCCGGGCTTCCTGTAAAAATCGCTCGGCCCACACTGGAGCTGTACCTTATGGAAAGCAATAGAAAAAAAGCATCCTTCCTGAAGCATATAATCAGAAAATTGCAACTGGAGAAAACCATCGTGAGCCATTGCCGCGCGGAAGACATGCTCAAACAAAACAACTGGCATGAATACTTTGACATTGTCATCTCCCGCGCCGCTTTTCGCTTGTCGGAATTTATCTCTTTTAGCGTCTTTTTTCTTGCTGAAGGCGGGAAGTTTATCGCCCTCAAGGGGGATAACAGCGAAAATGAGTTTGTCTTGTGCGCCAAGGATAAAAATGTGTCTGTCTTATTCGAGTTATTTCAATATGATACGGTCGAATACTTCACGGAAAAACGCCGTAAAATTGTCGTGGGGAAAAAGCTAAAAAAAGAGAAAAAAATCTTCTAAAAATATCCGTTTTATGTTACATTTTTCAGCAGTTTTTCCCAAAGAATTTTCAGGAAAATGCTACACTAAATAATGAATAAAATTATATGTATAGCCAATCAAAAAGGTGGGGTAGGTAAAACAACCACAGCGATTAACCTAGCCTCGTCCTTAGCCGCTGCGGAAAAAAAAACTTTGCTCATTGACGGAGATTCTCAGGGTAACGCCACCAGCGGCATAGGGATGACCAATAATGGAACTAATTTATATCACGCCTTGATCGGTAAAGTACCATTGGAAGATACTATCCATCCAACAGCTGTACCGAATCTGGATATAATTACTGCAAACCAAGATTTAATCGGCGTGGAAGTAGAATTCATACAGGTTAACGAAAGAGAAAAGCGCCTACGGTATTTATTAAAAACTTTGAAGGCGCCCTACGATTTTATTATCATTGATTGTCCCCCGTCCTTGGGGATTATGACTATCAACGCTCTCGTCGCGGCAGAATTTTTAATTGTGCCGTTACAGTGTGAATATTTTGCTTTGGAGGGGTTAGGGTCTCTGCTCAATACCGTTAAGCTGGTTAAAGCAAAACTCAATCCCGAATTGACTTTGGGTGGTATTTTATTGACAATGTTCGATTCGCGAAACTTGCTTTCACATAGTGTCACAGAAGAAGTAAAAAAACACTTCGGCAACAAAGTGTTCAAAACGATAATTCCGCGGAACGTGCGGCTTTCGGAAAGCCCCAGTCACGGCTTGCCGATTATTCTTTACGATATAAAATCACGCGGCGCCATGGCCTATATGGCATTGGCGCAAGAAATTATTGAAGGGGGGCTATAAACCATGGCGCAAAAAAATGCTCTGGGCAAAGGACTTGGTGCCATTTTCCCGGACTTGTTAAATAATCTGGATCAAAAAGCTCCTTCTTCAACATGCGGCATAGAAGAATTACGGCCAAATCGTTTTCAGCCGCGGAAAACTTTTAATGATGAAGAACAGAAAAAACTGGTTGCTTCCATAAAAACGACCGGCATAATCCAGCCGCTCATTGTCCGCAAGGCAGAGAAAGGTTATGAAATAATCGCCGGAGAAAGGCGTTGGCGCGCGGCGCAGGCGGCGGGATTAAAAGATGTGCCCATCGTTATTCGTGAAGCCACAGACAGAGATGTGGCCGAAATGTCATTAATAGAGAATCTTCAACGTGAAGAGCTAAATCCTTTGGAAGAAGCGGATGCTTACGTGACATTGACGGAAAATTTTTCCCTCTCGCAAGAGGAAATTTCCACGCGCGTAGGCAAAGACCGCTCCACGATAGCCAACACGATACGCCTGTTGAAGTTGCCGGCCAGGGTCAAATCTGCCTTAATATCAAAAAAGATTTCTGCCGGTCATGCGCGCTGTCTGTTGGCTTGTTCTACCACGGATGAACAATTGACCGCGCTGGAAGCAATCATAAAAAAGGATTTAAATGTGCGCGCCACCGAGCGCCTGGTGCACAGTCTGAAACAGCGCCCCGGGAGCACAAAACACCCGACGAAGGATCGGTTTCTAGGCGATTTAGAAAAAGCCATGAGCAGACAATTGATGGCCAAAGTGCAAATTAAAGGCACGCCTCAGAAAGGCTCTATTGAGATCAGGTATAACAGCATGGACGAACTAAATAGGCTTTCTGGTCTGATTCTAGATGATTTAAAATAGTTTATCTGATATACATTATCAACATATGTTGATAAAGCTGTTGATAAAAGGTTGTTAAATGGATACTGTTTGGGACAAAACCACTAAAATTATTCAGGAAAAAATAAGTAAACAAAACTTTGATACCTGGATTAAACCAATTAAAATTGCCGGGCTGGAAGACAAATGCGTCAGGCTTGTTGTTCCCAATAAATTTTTCAAAGATTGGCTGATGGACAATTACGTTTCGACCATCAAACAATCTTTGAAAAATGTCGTCGGGCTGGAGGTTGACGTCGATTTTGTTTTATCAAAAACTCAAAAGTCTGCTCCTGGGCAGGCGTCAGTTGCTGTCCGACAACAGAAAACATCAACCGATTCTGTTACGGCCACAAAAGCAAAGGATAATTTATCGCTTAACAGTAATTACACTTTTGAACGGTTTGTCGTCGGTCCTTGTAATCAATTTGCGCATGCTGCATCTGTTTCTGTAGCCAAACAACCGGCACAAAACTATAATCCGTTGTTTATCTTCGGCGGTTCCGGGCTGGGAAAAACACACCTCTTGAATGCGACGGGACTGCTGACGGCGGCAACTCATCCCGAACTCAATGTAATGTATGTTTCCGCGGAAGAATTTATGAACGAAATGATCAACTCTATCCGCTACGACAGAATGCCCAAGTTCCGCGAGAAATACCGCAACATCAGCTGCTTATTAATCGATGATATTCACTTTCTGGCGGGTAAAGAAAGAACCCAGGAAGAATTTTTTCACACTTTCAATTCTCTCCACGATTCCGGAAAACAAATTGTTGTGACAAGCGATAAATTCCCCAAAGATATTCCGAACCTGGAAGGAAGGCTCCGTTCACGCTTTGAATGGGGTCTTATTGCCGACATTCAACCGCCGGATATTGAAACAAAAATAGCCATCATTGAAAAAAAAATGCAGGAAAACCATATCACTCTTCCCAGTAATGTCACTCATTACATTGCTTCTTATGTCGAATCAAATATTCGCGAGCTAGAGGGATTTCTCGTTAGAATTAGTGCATATTCCTCGCTAACCGGAAGAGAAATTGATTTGGAGCTAGTCAAAGAAGTTTTGAAAAAATTAATTCAACGCAACGGAAACCATGAAGTAAGCATTGATGAAATTATTAAAGCCATAGCGTCAAAACTAAACATAAAGATATCGGATATCAAAGCCCACAATAAAAACAAAAACCTGGTTTTTGCTCGTCAAATAGCCATGTATCTATCCAGAAAACTTACTCATGCCTCCTTTCCGGATATAGGACATAAAATAGGCGGCCGTGATCATTCCACGGTAATTTACGCCACCAATAAAATTTCTCAGAAAATTGAGACGGACCAAAAATTAAAATTACTGATTAAGGATATAGAAGAGAATTTAATCAACAAAACATAAATTCTCCATGAGGATAACTATCAACATGATATTTTTTTTAACATACTTATTTAACTAATAAAATGATTTATTTCAACATATCCACAGCTATTACTACTACTACTAATATATTTATTTATAAAAATATAAATAATTATTAAAGAGGGGGAATTTTATGCAAATAAATATAAATAGAAGCATCTTATTAGACGGTATTCAAAAAACCTTAGGAATAGTTGAAAAAAAGACTACTTTACCTATTTTGAATAACGTCCTGTTAAAAACAGGAAAAAACAAACTCAAGATAATTGCTACCGACAGAGAGATTAGTTTAATCTCTGATTATGAAGCTGATATAAAAGAAAGTGGCGAAATTACCATTGCGGCAAAAAAGCTCTATGAGATGGTCCGCGAAATTCAGGGAGAAATAGTTAATATTGTTTGCAGTAATAACATAACGAAAATTTCCTGTCAGAGGGCGATGTACAAAATACCGGGGCTGCCGGCTGAGGATTTTCCTGATGTGACAGACGAGCGCAATATTCAATTTTATAACGTCAAAGGTTCGGTAATGAAAGATTTAATCAGTAAAACATCATTTGCCATGGCTATGGATGAAATGAGAAAGAATTTAAACGGTGTGTTATTGGAAAGTTTTTCTGATGGCACAGAAAATATATTAAAAATGGTGGCGACAGACGGCCACAGGCTGGCGCTCACCAAAAGTGTTTTTAAAGAACCTTTGTTGGATACCGGAAAGGGGATTATTATTCCCCGTAAGGGTCTGATGGAAATAAAAAAATTGGTCGACGAAGAAGAAAACGTGAAGATAGGTTTGAGTAAAAATATGTTTGTCGTAAAAACTGAAAATACTGTTTTGAAGGTTAGTTTGGTAGACGCCGATTATCCGGATTATAAAAGAGTTATACCAACAGAGAAAGGCGTCAGTATTGTTCTAGATAAGGAATCGTTTTTGCACGCTTTAAAAAGGATGAATGTGGTTTCATCAGAAAGATACGGTGGAGTTATTTTATCTTTTTCGGAAGGTAAATTAACGCTTAATTCCACCAATTTGGACGTTGGTGAAGCTACGGAAGAAATAGATGTTTCCTATAGCGGTGAAGAAGTGGATGTAGGATTTAATGTTAATTATTTAATTGACGCTATTTCTGTAATTGATAGGGAAAAAATATTAATGGAAGTAGGATTAGGTATAAAACCTTCTGTTATTAAACAGATAGAAGGCGATGATTATCTATGCATCGTTATGCCGTTAAAAATATAGAAATAACCGTAAGGGAGTTGTAAATAATTTATGCCGCACAAATATGATGCTGATAGCATTAAAGTTCTCGAGGGTCTGGAAGCCGTGCGCAGAAGGCCGGCGATGTACATTGGTTCGACCGGTAAAGACGGTTTGCATCATTTGATATATGAAGTTGTGGATAACAGCATTGATGAGGCTTCGGCCGGATATTGCGATACTATTTTGGTAAAAATCAGAGTGGATAACAGCGTGGTTGTGGAAGATAACGGTCGCGGTATCCCGGTAGGAATGCACAAAACGGAAAAAGTCTCGGCGGCGGAAGTGGTTATGACTAAACTGCACGCCGGAGGTAAATTCACCCACGATTCTTATAAAATATCGGGTGGTCTTCATGGCGTGGGTGTTTCGGTAGTCAACGCTTTGTCTAAAATGTGTGAGCTTGAAGTCCGTCGTGACGGACATGTGTACAGGCAGACTTACAAATACGGTGTGCCGGTGGCGCCGTTGGAGGTTATCGGGAAAACCAGGGGACATGGCACCAAGGTAACCTTTTTGCCTGATGACCAAATTTTTGAAGATACGGAATTTAGTTTTGATGTTGTCTCTAATCGTTTGCGCGAACTTGCCTTTTTGAATTCCGGCGTAAAAATTAACATCGTGGACGAGCGCACGGACAAAAGCAACGAGTTTTTTTATAAGGGCGGCATAGTTTCCTTTGTCGAATATATAAATCGCAATAAGAAGGTGTTACACAAGCATCCCATTTATGTTTCCGGTGAAAAAGAAGATTGTTTCGTAGAGGTCGCCCTCCAATATAACGAAACATATCTGGAAAATATTTTTGCCTTTGCCAACAGTATTAATACCACCGAGGGCGGCACTCACTTGATAGGTTTCCGCTCCGCCTTAACGCGTGTTTTTAATAATTACGCGACAAACAACAAACTGATTAAGGAAGGCAAGGAGACACTGCGCGGCGAAGATTTACGCGAAGGATTGGCCTGTGTCATCAGCGTCAAAGTGCAAAATCCGCAGTTTGAAGGACAAACCAAAACCANNCTGGGTAACAGCGAAGTGCGCGGTTTAGTGGAGGGCATTGTCTATGAAAAAATCGGTGCCTTCCTTGAGGAAAATCCTTCTATCGCCAAACAAATTCTTAACAAGTGTCTGGACGCTGCCCGTGCCAGGGAAGCCGCCAGACGCGCCAGGGAGCTGACGAGGCGCAAAAGCGCGCTGGAAGTCGGC
>DIEW01000054.1:27933-28057 GCA_002418825.1 Syntrophaceae bacterium UBA5764
TTAGTGAGCTTTACCTGGTGGAGGGTGATTCGGCGGGTGGTTCGGCGAAGCAGGGCCGTGACAGAAAAAACCAGGCTATTTTACCTCTGCGTGGTAAAGTATTGAATGTGGAAAAAGCCCGCTT
>DIEW01000054.1:28105-30554 GCA_002418825.1 Syntrophaceae bacterium UBA5764
CGATGTCAGTAAACTCCGGTATCACAAAGTAATAATCATGACAGATGCCGATGTTGACGGGTCTCACATTCGGACATTGCTTTTAACTTTCTTTTTCCGGCAGATGCGTGAATTGATCGAAAGGGGTCATTTGTATATCGCTCAACCGCCGCTGTTTAAGGTGGTAGATAAGAAGACGGAACTCTATATTCATAACGAAGAGCAAATGAGAAACTATATTCTGGAAAACGGCGTTAATAAGGTCAGCCTGATGATGGATGACGGCAGCCGTTTTCCGGCCAGCGGGAATAAATTATTGAACCTGATAAAAAAGATGATGCGCATTGAGGACTTGTTGGATCGTTTTGAAAAAGAGCGACGTGACAGGAACGTTCTGAGGGTACTGGCAGGCGATCCGGCGCTGAAAGAGAGCAGTTTTAAAAATGAAAAGAATCTGCAGGCCGTCGCCAAACGGACGATTAAAGCCCTTAAGGAAAGCGTAACCGATTTTAAGTTGGAGCAGGATTTGGATCACGGGGGTTTCAAAATAGTTTTTGACCTGAAAAAAAACGGTCATACCGTGACGACGTGCATGGATAGCGAAACTTTCCGTTCGCCGCAGTTTACGGAAATAAGAGCCCTGCTGGAGCAGGTCTCCATTCTGGGTGAACCGCCCTATCGTGACGTATCGGAAGATGTAAAAAATCCGGTTATCCTGGAAAGCTCCAAATCGTTGATAGACCACATTTTAAGTGTCGGTAAGAAAGGTATTACCGTCCAGCGCTACAAAGGTCTGGGTGAAATGAACCCCGAACAATTATGGGGAACAACCATGAACCCGGAAAAGCGGTCGCTGTTGCAGGTTACGGTGGATGACGCTGTTCTGGCTGACGAAATTTTTACCACGCTGATGGGTGATGAGGTGGAGCCGCGCCGCGACTTTATTTATAAAAACGCACTGGATGTTTCCAACCTCGATATTTAAATCCGAGAAAAAAACAATATGTGCGCTAACGACGCGCCAAAGAGCGCTTATCTCTAGAGAGGATGATGTAGAATGGAAAAGGATCTTCACCAAAAGCCGACTCCGGTGAACATAGAAGATGAAATGAAAAAATCTTACATNNTTACGCCATGAGCGTCATCATCGGCAGGGCCATTCCTGATGTCCGTGATGGTTTGAAACCGGTGCACCGCCGCGCTTTGTATTCCATGTATGAAATGGGCAATCGCTACAACAAGCCTTATAAAAAATCCGCCAGGATTGTCGGTGATATCATCGGTAAATATCATCCGCACGGCGATGNNGCGCAGGATTTTTCCATGCGCTATCCGCTGGTGGACGGGCAGGGCAACTTCGGTTCCATTGACGGGGATCCGCCCGCGGCCATGCGCTATACGGAAGTCCGGCTCGCGCGCATAGCGGAAGAGGTTCTGGCTGATCTGGAAAAGGAAACCGTTGATTATGTGCCCAACTATGACGAATCCCTGTTCGAGCCTTCATTGCTGGCGGCGCGTATTCCACTGCTTTTGCTCAACGGGTCATCGGGTATCGCTGTGGGCATGGCTACCAATATTCCTCCGCACAACCTGACGGAGGTAGTTAATGGCACCATCGCTTATATTAACAATCCGGACATTACAGTGGACAAGCTGATGAAGCATATACAGGGGCCGGATTTTCCGACGGCGGGTTTCATCAACGGTCGCGAGGGAATTATTGCCGCCTATAAAACGGGCCGTGGCATCATCAAGATGAGGGCGCGCGCGATTATTGAAAAGAATTCCCGCAACGATAAGGAAACAATCGTCATTACGGAAATACCGTATCAGGTGAACAAGGCAGCCCTGATTGAAAAAATCTCAGACCTCGTTCGCGATAAGAAAATTAACGGTATAAGCGATTTGCGTGATGAATCTGACCGGGAAGGCATCCGCATTGTTATCGATTTAAAGAGAGATGAAAACTCCTCCGTCATTCTGAATCAGTTGTATAAATTGACGCCGATGGAATCGTCGTTCGGCATTATCATGCTGGCGATAACCGAGGGACGGCCGCAGGTTTTAAATCTCAAGGAAATAATCGAAAAGTTTGTCGTGTTCCGGCGGGAAGTGGTTGTGCGGCGTACCGAGTTTGACCTGGCGCGCGCCAAGGAGCGGGCGCACATTTTGGAAGGCCTGATTGTCGCGCTGAACAATATTGATGCTATCGTTGCTCTGATTAAAGCGGCAAAAAATCCGCAGGAGGCCTCCGATAAGCTCTGCGCTAAATTCGGGCTGTCTGAAATTCAGGCCAAAGCCATACTGGAAATGAGACTCCAGCGCCTGACCGGTTTGGAACGGGCGAAAATCGATGAGGAATACAAAGAAGTGAAAAAGCTGATGACCATGCTGGAAGGAATTCTTGCTGACCCGCAGAAAGTTCTTCAGGTGATTATCGACGAGCTCAACGAAATCAAGGAACGCTACG
>DIEW01000054.1:30576-48265 GCA_002418825.1 Syntrophaceae bacterium UBA5764
GAAGATATGATTGTGGAAGAAGACATGGTGGTCACAATTTCTCATGCGGGATATATCAAACGAAATCCCGTAAGCCTGTACCGCAGCCAGCGCAGGGGCGGCCGGGGCAAAGTGGGCATGGGCACGAAAGAAGAGGATTTTGTCGAAAGAATTTTTATCGCTTCAACGCATCATTATTTGCTTATTTTTACAAACCGCGGACGGGTGCACTGGCTCAAGGTATATCAGATTCCTCAGGCGGGAAGAGCGGCTAAGGGCAAGGCGATAGTGAATATGATTAATTTGGGGCCGGGGGAACGTCTCAGCGCCATTTTACCGGTGCGTGAATTTGGTGAAGACAAATATGTTGTGATGGTAACCAAGCAGGGAACCATCAAAAAAACCGAACTTGCCGCTTATTCCAATCCCCGTTCCGGCGGCATTATTGCCATATCCATTGAAAACGGAGACGAGCTTGTTGATGTTAAATTAACCACGGGCAAGCAGGATATCTTTTTGGCGACAAGACGCGGCATGGCGATTCGTTTCAGGGAAGATGACGTGCGTGATATGGGGCGCACGGCAAAAGGTGTCCGGGGCATCAGGCTGGTCAAAGACGACGAGGTTGTCGGCGTGGATATCCCGGCGCAAAACACGTTTGTACTGACGGTTGCCGAAAAAGGTTTCGGCAAATGCACGCCGATTGAGGAATATCGTCTGCAGAGTCGCGGGGGCAAGGGGACAATTAATTTAAAGACCGTACCTAAAGTGGGCGACGTATCCGGTGTTCTGCAGGTTGCGGGCGATGAGCATGTCATGCTGATTAGCAACAGCGGAAAAGTCATCCGCATCAAAGTAGCCGATATTCCGGTTAATCACCGTGCCACCCAGGGGGTTAAGCTGATTGATTTGGAACCGGAAGAAAAGCTCGTTGGTATCGCCCGGACAACAGCGGAAAGCGCGAGCGAGGATGAAGAAAGTGGCGAAAATGGCGACAATGGCGCGGAAGATAATGGTTCGGAATAAATAGAACATTTTTGCAATGAAGGCAGAAAAGCTCCTTAACTTAGAACAGTAGGGAGTTTTTTTGTTTGGGCAAAACTTGTTTTTAGGCGGCAAATTAATTATAGTTGCCACATGAAGAGATACACCATCATTGATCATACCGCCGATATCGGTATCGTGGTGACCGGCAGGACAAAAAAAGAGACGCTGGCCGGAATGGTGGAGGCGATGTTTGATTTAATGGTGGAGCAAAAAACGGTTCATGTAGTTGAGGAAAAACAAATCGCGGTGAAAGGCGCGGATGCGGAAGACGTGCTGATTAATTTGATGCGCGAGGCCCTTTATCTTTTTCATTCTCAGGCGTGGCTGTGTAAGAAATGTGAGATAATGGAGCTGGCTTCCCGCAAAGCTATGGCGCGTTTGGGCGGCGAAAGATATGACGCCCGAAAGCACCGGTTGAAAATGGAAATAAAAGCGGTAACATATCATACGGCAAAAATTAAACGTAGTGATAGCGGCTGGCAGGCCAGGGTGATTTTCGATGTTTGAAATTAAAATGGAAAGAATTGACGCAAATCGCGTGCTGATACCTCAGACGGGCAAAATGCGCGTGCCGGGAATTGTGTATGCCAACGATAAAATTTTCAGGCTTTTGACAACAGATGAAAGCGCCAGACAGGTGGCCAATGTCGCCTGTCTGCCCGGCATTATGAAATATTCGCTGGCCATGCCGGATGTGCATTGGGGGTATGGTTTTCCTATTGGCGGTGTGGCGGCCTTTGACCTGGATAAAGGAATTATTTCGCCGGGCGGAGTGGGATACGATATCAACTGTGGCTGCCGTCTGCTGGCCGCAAACCTGACGCTTGACGATATTAAGGACAAACTTGACGCGCTGACGACGGCGCTTTATCAAGGCATTCCCTCCGGTGTTGGCTCCACCGGCGAG
Organism: Syntrophaceae bacterium UBA5764; assembly: GCA_002418825.1. Lineage (GTDB taxonomy): Bacteria > Desulfobacterota > Syntrophia > Syntrophales > Smithellaceae > UBA4810. The sequence goes on from DIEW01000054.1 coordinate 32,510, forward strand.
GTTAAGCTGTCCGGAAAAGACCAGAAGAAAGTTTTTCAGGAAGGCTCTGCCTGGGCGGTAAAAAACGGCTTCGGTCTGTCCGAGGATTTGGAGACGACGGAAGATAATGGCGTGATGCCGGGAGCGGACCCTGAACAGGTTTCGGCGCGGGCTCTTGAGCGCGGCAAGGAACAGCTGGGGACACTCGGTTCCGGAAATCACTTTCTGGAAATTGAAGTAGTACAGGAAATTTTCGATAAACAGGCGGCGGAAGCTTTTGGTTTGTACAAAGGCCGGATTGCGGTGATGATTCACAGCGGCTCGCGGGGTCTGGGCTATCAGGTTTGCGACGATTATCTGGCGTTGATGGTCAAACACGCGGCGGAAACGGGCATAGACCTTCCCGACAGGCAGCTTGCCTGCGCCTACATACAATCCGAGCGCGGGCGGCGATATCTCGCGGCGATGGCCTGCGCGGCAAATTACGCCTGGGCCAACCGTCAGATTCTGATGCATCTGACGCGGGAGATTTTTGAAAAAACGCTGCAGATTTCCCCGCGCGATTTAGCCATGCGTCTGGTTTACGATGTTTGCCACAACATTGCCAAGATGGAGTCGTTTGATATTGACGGTAAAACAAAAAAAATATGCGTGCACAGAAAAGGCGCGACGCGTTCTTATCCCGCGGGACATGACGCCCTGCCGGCGCGTTACAAAAGTGTCGGCCAGCCGGTGCTGATTCCCGGCGATATGGGCACAGGATCATTTGTTCTGGTGGGGCAGCAAAAAGCCATGGAAGAAACTTTCGGTTCTGCGTGCCACGGCGCCGGACGCGTGATGAGTCGCAAGCAGGCCACAAAAGCCAGCCAGGGCCGTTCTATTGCCAAAGAATTGGCGGATAAAGGCGTTTTGGTGATGGCTTCGAGCAAAGGAACGTTGAAAGAGGAAATACCGGAGGCGTATAAAAATCTGCAGGATGTCGTGCAGGTGATGCACGACGCGGGAATCGCAAAAAAGGTTGCCCGGCTGAAGTCTGTTGCTTGTATTAAAGGCTAGCTGCCACATCTTATTGAATATTAAGATTGGCGCCGCAGCCCGGCGAATGCCGGGGCCGACACGAGGATCCAGTATCCCTGTAATTGCAAACGCAGTGAAGCAATCTCTATAATGCTGGAAAATTTTTCCCGGCTGTTGTAAGTAACTTCCCGAATAATTATCGGAGCAAATAATGGACGAAATCATCTTTGACGAAAATGAAGATTGGGAAAAACGGATTTTATGTTCCGACGAATCCTGTATCGGCACAATCGGCCCGGACGGTCGTTGCAAGGAATGCGGCAAAGTTTATGAAGGGGAACTACCCGCAGGGCACGGTGAGGGAACCAGTCAGCCGGCAGAGGCGCAGGAGCAAGAACCTGCGGTTATTGAAGCTGACGCGGAAGATTCCGGCGATGACTGGGGCAAGCGCGTTCTATGTTCGGACGAGGCCTGCATCGGCGTCATCGGCCCGGATGGTAAGTGCAAGGAGTGCGGAAAACCACTGAAATAAACTCATCTTGTTAGCCCATGATGTACGAAAGCGGCAATCAGCAAAACTAATCCGACTTTCTTTGCGTTGTAACGGTGAGCATCCGCCGCGCGAGGTACGAGCTCGGCTGGAAGCGTACGTTCGGCAAGGCTGTCATTCGGTTACACAAAACTCGGTCTCCCCCAATAATCTTATCAGGTCGCCAAAATAAAGGCAAAATAGTTCATGGCTTTCACCCAGATAGATCTTTTCAAGCTCATGTTTTGGGAGACCTTCAAATTCCTTAACCGATATAAATGGTGGCAAAACAATAGCCACATTATCCGTTATCTTGAGCATATTCTTTAAAACTAAATCTGCTGGTGGTTGGGTGTTAGATTGTTGAAATCTATATATGTGATCAGGCCCCGTGACTGCCCAGTCAGGATCGATAAAAACTGCATCGATCCTTGGTATTTTCTTTATGGTCTCCGTTTCAAGGATGCTGCCGAGCAAAAAGGATACCTTTGCTGAAAGTCCTGCTTTTTTGATATTACTGATCGCCTTTTTCTGGATAGACTCGTCAATTTCAACTGTGATTACATGCTTAGCCGTTCTTGCCAGCGATATCGTTGTGAATCCTGCTCCAGTGCAAGTTTCTAAAATATTATGACCGATAAATCGTTCCGCGAAATGTCTGGTCAAACGTTGATCGATGCCCATGATAAAGGTACGCTCATCGGCAATGTAGTCATCACCAAATTTTTCTCGGATTGCATTTGGATTAATATCCATCTTAGTCACATGCCGAACGACGAAGCTCAGGCGTGCCCCGACTTACGCGCAGGGCCCATCAATTCAGGGTGCCTCGCATAGCCAAATCGTGCCGCGATACAAGGCCGCAAAGCGGCTTCGCCTGCAGCGCGTGTTGGGCGCGCTCTTACATGCTCTCTTGTACATTCCGGAAACAAACCGTTTCCATCCACCAAATCAAATAGCAGGGGTGAGGCCACTTAGTATATCCCTGGAATCAACCGGTAGCGCACACGCCGCGCATAGTCGCGATAGCCCGGCAACTCATCCTGTAGAGCCTGATCTTCCAGTATAGCTCTGAGTACCGTAATGATTAACGCCACCACCGCCGGAATAAGGGTCCACACCGAGCCTAATGCCAGCACTATACCTACCAGTGGCAGAATATTTCCGGCATAGCCCGGATGGCGCACAATCCGGTATGGGCCACTATCACAAACCACATGCTCTCGGTCCACTTGAATACGCACCACGCTGGAGAAAAAGCGGTTTTCTACCATGGCCCACACAGCGAAAGCGTATCCAAGCGAGATCAATATGAAGCCGAGTACGATGAGCAATAGCGGAAATACGGGTGACCAGCCAAAGCGGTGATCCAGCCCTGCCACAATGACCAAGGGTAAGCCTATACTCAGCGCCATCAGCGGCGCAAGCACTTTGTCCCAAGCTTTCGCACTTTGGAACTTCTCAATATTTTGTCGTTCTGCCAACAATCCCGGGTGCCGCAGTTCCGCCCAAATGCGCCCCCCTATGCCAGCGGTAACGATCAGCAGGGAATATCCCCACGCCTGCCACCAACCGAAATCCCCTCCACAAACCAATAAAACGAGTGGTATTAAGAGATACACCACAACCAAAACGATCCATTGGCGAGTGGATACTGTTTGAGCCGCCTTTTGATCACCTGTTTTCAAAGGCATATAATTCCCCCGAATCACGGGACTCGTATACAGCGCTCAGTGTCACAGGCGCGAGGTTACGAGCGTCCTGTGTAAGCTGTTGTTGGGTGATTTATCACTTAATCATTTTGGAAATGCCTTAAAGGCATCTTTCAAAAAGTCAATAAATGACTTTGATTTTACGTCGAAATCTTCTTTGGCTCTAAGCCTAACTCTGTCAGATTTTTGGTTTCGATTCTTAACGAAAACAGTACTCGGCATGCCAAGCTTCTCAGCTAAGGTTTCATCCGTATCAAATTTTTCAACACCTAGGCGCTTCGCAAGGTCCTCAGTCTTGAAAACCCCTGTCTTGACAAGAAGATCGATTACAAGAAACCGCGGTTTCGTGTGCACACAAAGCCAATTGTAATTGTTTATCGGATAAGCAACATAATTTTGTTGGCTCCACTTAGGTCCTTCAATTTCAAACTCATCTTGAACGATCTGATCTAGGAGCAAAAGCATTTCTTTTGTTTTAGGGCTGCATCGTTTTTCAAGATGCCAGGATTTGCCATCAGTAGACCAAGGTTGCGATTCGGTTCCCCGTTTTCCGACAGAAATGAATCGGCTTACAGGCATTGGCACAATTGTAGTCGGTTCAATAAAAAGATTATCACCTTCTTTATACGCTTGAACCTCAATCAATTTAATGTCAATCGAGTGTTCACGTAGCCACAAAGCAACACTTCCAAGTTTTTCCCTTACAGACGATCCAACAATGATTATCCTTTGTTCTGTATTAATGTCGGGAATGGCATCGACACCTGATTCTGCACAGAAGGATTCGAACATGTCATTGAAGTTAAATTCGGCATCTCCAATTTTTCCGAAATAATTTCTTGCGACATTTTCGAAATCTTGAAAGTGCCACTTTGAGACATAGCTTGCATAGCGAAGACTCTGAATATCAACTGGGTCTTTAAGTTGCCCCCGTTTCAATTCAATAACAGTAATTGATCCATTAGAATCAACTGCAAGGAGGTCAAGGCGATCTTTTGTATCAGGTATAATTACCTGTCTTCCGAATAACAGTAATGGTTCTCCAAGCATTGAAGGGTCACTTGCTATCCAATCTTCAAGATGTTCTTCAAGCAGTTTTTCCTGCTTGAATTTTGTCTCCTTGACCTTTGCCGGGCCTTTATCGGTAATTTTCCAAAGTGCCATCTTTGATTATCCTTTCACCCAACGACGAAATCAGCCGGAGCGTAAGCGATCGGCTGTATTGCCCTTGTTGTGCTGTTCTATATCCATTCAGCCTGCTTTATTGTAATTTTATTATCAACAACATCACCGGTATTAGGGACACCTGACGGCTCTATTAAAATTGCTTTATATCCTTCTTTTGATGCGGGCTTATGTTCGACTCCTTTTGGTACAACAATCATTTCTCCGGGATTTAATTCAATTACTTTATCTCTTAAATTCATTTGCATCTTGCCTTCCAGGATTATGAAAGTCTCGTCAGTATCAGAATGTTTATGCCAAATTGACTCGCCTTTGCGTTTGACGATTTTTATCTCGTAATTATTCATCATGGCGATGACTCGAACACAATAATCGTCACTGGGCAATTTTGAAAATATTTCCGCTAAATTGATCTTAGCCAGTTTCATTAGTTTACCTCATAACAACGTGCTGCTGCGAATGGCTTTGTTTCTCATACCCATTCGAACTTTTCAATTGTAATATCACTTTTAACATCACCAGTATTCGATACACCCTCCGGCTCTATAAGGATAGCTTTGTATCCGTTCTCAGAAGAAGGCTTATGTTCGACACCTTTCGGGATAACGATCATTTCCCCGGCGTTTACTTCCACCGTGCGATCACGGAAGCTCATAACAAGTGTGCCCTCCATGATGATGAATGTTTCGTCTGTTTCCGGATGACTGTGCCAGATGAAGTCACCTTTGAATCTTACGATCTTAATATCATAGTTGTTCATCTTGGCGACCAAACGCACTGCATAGTCAACAGCCGGCAACTTTTTAAACTTGTCCGAAAGGTTAATTTTTTCTACGTTCACTCTTCATTCTCCTTGCACAACGGAGCCGCGACTGAGCTGTCCCGTGTAACGGGATCTGTTTTAGTCGCTTGTTCGGCCGCCGCAGGCGTTTGAGCAAGCGACTTTCAGGCGCGGCTCCGTTCGCCCGCCAGCGTATGCGGCGGGCGAACAATGTTTATATGGATCGGTGCTAATATTGCAAACGCCGACAGCACTGTCGGCCTAACACCCCTCTATCAAAGCTGCGATTTTTGGTTTAATAGCTTAATATTAAACAACTATCAGTCTATTTCCTATCTTTTTAGTGGGGATATTATCTTGATCCATATAATAGCTATATTGTTTTGTATTTTTTTTCGCTTTTTCTTTTTTATTCAACGGACAAACCTTGACGCATTCGTCGCAGTCAATCCAGTAATTGTGTCCGGCGGTGTTGATGACGCGTTCGATTTTTTTGCGGCCTTCTTCAGAATTCAGCGCCAGCGGGTAGATGGCGTGTTTTACAGAGTAGGCAAGGCAGGTCATTTTATTAAACTTTCCGTTTTCATCAAAAGCTTTGGCGGGGCATACTTTGATACACGCTTTACAGTTGGGCGGGCAGGGTAGTTCATCAGGAAGGAGTTTATCGCCGGGAATGGGCGCGCTGGTAACGACAGCGGCCAGGCGCAAAAGCGAGCCGTATTTGGGGTGATACATCTGTCCGCTTCGGCCAAAACGCCCCAAACCCGCTTTTACCGCCGCGTGCTTTAAAGACATCACGCCCCAGGGCTCGAACTGATGAAAAACCATCGGTGCGTAACTGGGAATGGGCATCGCCAGATACTTGCCTTTGGCTTCAATAAAATTGCTTAAGCTAAGCGCGATGTGGTCAAGTTTGGTGTAGGCGCTGTGATAAGTTCTGTGCACGCCGTAAAGATTGTAACCGGGCGAGCGCAGCATACCCTGTGGCACGGGAATGCCGAGCACGATAACGGTTTTCGCGTCTTTGCAGACACGCGCGGGATAATGCGCCTCCGGCGTATCGTCAAAGCGCGACACGGGCGCGAAGCCCACTACGTCCACCTGCGGACGCAAAATTTTTTTGATGGCCTGTTTCAGAGATTCCGCCATAATGCCCAGATGATATATTATTCGAGTCTCTTTAAAATTCGTAGAGCTTTTTGCCCGGTACAACCGTAAAATTGTTTTTGGTCAGGATATCAATGGCTTTTTCCGGATTATCAAAGCGGAAAAGGATGACGGCGTTTTCGCCGCTTTTTTCCACAAAGGCGTAAAGGTATTCCACGTTGATGCCTTCTTTGGAGACGGCTTCCATCACGCTGTGCAGTCCGCCCGGCCTGTCGGGCACTTCCACGGCAACTACCGGGGTTTTGCTCACCTGAAAGCCGCTGTCTTTGAGCACTTTGTTTGCTTTTTCCACGTCGTTGACAATCAGGCGCAGTATGCCGAAGTCCGCCGTTTCCGCGACGGACAGTGTGCGGATATTGATATTAGCGTCTTTAAGCACGCGCGTCGCCTGCTGCAGCGTGCCGGGTTTGTTTTCCAGAAATACTGATATTTGTTCGACTTGCATAATCTCTCGCCCCTTTCTGTAAGATTGCTCAAATATGGCGTTTGTCTATAACCTTGTCGCCTGTTTTCTGCAATGTATTGGGCCCTACCAGTTTCACGCGCGGCTCGACGCCCAGATAATCCTGCATGTCTTTGACAATGCGTTGTTCTATTTTCTGCAGTTCTTTGACGCTGCCCGAATCGCTGAAAATTTTATCGCTTACTTCCACCTGCAGCTCGAGGGCGTCCAGCGCGCCCGCTTTATCCACGATGAGCTGATAGCGCGGCTCAAGCCCTTCGATGTCCACCAGAATCGCCTCAACCTGAGCGGGGAAAATATTGACGCCGCTGATAATCAGCATGTCATCGCTTCTTTTGAGCGCCCTTTCCATTTTGATGTGCGTGCGACCGCAGCGGCATTGCTCAGTGATAAGCCTGGATATATCGCCGGAACGGTAGCGAAGCAGCGGTATCGCTTCGCGCGAAAGGGAAGTAAAGACCAGTTCCCCTTCCTGTCCTTCCGGCAGAACTTCACCGGTCTGCGGGTTGATTGTTTCGACGATGAAGTGGTCTTCAAAAATATGCATGCCGTTATGGCCGGCCATGCATTCCATGGCCACGCCCGGGCCGATAACTTCGGATAGGCCGTAAATATCCAGCGCGGTAATGCCGAACGCTTTTTCGATTTCCTCGCGCGTTGTTTTGCTCCACGGCTCCGCGCCGAAAATCCCCACGCGCAGTTTGAAGGATTGCAAATCCAGCCCCATGGTTTTTGCCTCCTGCGCCAGATGCAAGGCGTAAGAGGGCGTGCAACAGATTACCGTGGGTCCAAAATCGCGCAGAATCATCAATTGCCGCTTGGCGTTGCCGCCGGAGATAGGGATGACACTCGCGTCAATTTTTTCCGCGCCGTAGTGCAGACCAAGGCCGCCGGTAAAGAGACCATAGGAAAAAGCGTTATGGATGATGTCGTTTTTGGTGAGGCCCGCGGCCACAAAGCNNGTTTCCACATCGTGTTTGGTATAGCCGAAAACAGCGGAACGGCCGGTTGTGCCGGAAGAGGCATGAAGCCGGACGATATTGCTCATCGGCACGGCAAACAGGCCGTAAGGGTAGTTATCGCTCATGTCCTTACGTGTGATAAACGGCAGTTTTTTCAAATCATCCAGTGATTTTATATCCGAGGGTTTGATTTGCGCCTGGTCGAATGATTTTTTGTAAAAACCAACCGTATGGTAAACGCGCTGCAGGACCTGCTGGAGCCTTTTTAGCTGCAGGGCTTTGAGCGCCTCGCGGGGCAGGGTTTCAAATTCTTCATTGTAGAACATGACAGTGTCTCCCTTCTTTGTAGGCCGGCTTTACTGTTTTTATTATATATTTTACTCAGGTTTACGGCAAAGTCTAACAAAACTTTACCGGTCTGGCAAGAATCTTTCTGCTCAAATCAAGCGGTTATTTGTTTTTTCCGATTTCCTTGAAATAATTTACAGTAAGCAGAATTCCCAGAGCGGTTTTCGTGTCGGCGATCTTGCCTTTTTTGAACAGTTCCTCGGCGACGGCAAGTTTTGTCGGCACGACTTCGATAAATTCGTCTTCATCGGGTTTGAGGGGCGCCGAAACAAGGTCCTCCGCGAGATAAAAATACATGTATTCGTTGCAGTATCCGGCCAGCAGGTATCCTTCGTAGAGTTTGGTCATTTTACCGGCGCGAAAACCCGTTTCTTCCGCCAGTTCTCTCTGCGCGCATTCTTCAGGCGGTTCCTTGTGATCGTTGAACGCCCCCGCGGGAATTTCCAGCAGGTGTTTTTTTACGGCGACGCGGTATTGCTTGACCAGCAGTATTTCCTTTTTTTCGTTTATAGGGACGATAGCGACGGTGGGTTTATGGTCAATCCACGTTTGCTTTATGGATTTTCCGTTGGGCATCAGGACATTTTCTTCAAAAACATCAAATATTTTACAGCGGTACATCAGGACGGGTTTTGCTTTTTTCATGCGCGAAATATCCGGTTCAGTTTGTTTTGATTATGGACAACAAGTTCTTTTCAATTTCTTCCTTAGGCAGCGCTCCGGTCAGCCTGTTGATCAGCTTTCCTTCTTTAAAAAAAAGCATCGTCGGAATGCTGTGAATTCCGTATTGCGATGCGGTAAGGGGATTTTCATCGACGTTTAGCTTGGCTACTTTGACGCCGTTGGCGTAATCGGTTGCCAGTTCATCAATTATGGGCGACAGGGTGCGGCAGGGCCCGCACCACGGCGCCCAACAATCGACCAGCACGGAAGTGTCTGCTGCCAGTACTTCGCGCGCGAAAGAGTTGTCCGTCACGTCAACCGGTTTTGTGTTCTTTTGCGTTATTACCAGCGGTTCACGGCATTTTCCGCACAACGGCTTTTGATTGAGCCGTTCTTCGGAAACGCGGTTTTTGATGCCGCATTTCAGGCAGGGGATGATCAATTCATCCAGAGGCGCGCCACACTTACCGCAAACAGAACGCCCCTGAAATTTTTTTTTCGGTATGCGATTTTTTGTTCCGCATTTCAAACAGCGGATAATAACGTTATCCGGCATTTTTACCTATCCGAAATCTCAATCATTTATGGTTCTTATTGCGCTATTTGGCGATACTCACCATAAATGGTTTGAGTTTATCAATCAATTCGGCGGACGACATTTTTACCAGCAACCCGCGCTGTCCCGCTCCTAAATAAATTTCCGGCAACATGGCGATTGATTTTTCCATGAAAGCGGGCATAACTTTCTGTATGCCGAACGGCGAAATTGCACCTGTTTCATAACCAGTGTGCACTTCCATTAATTCCGGACTGCAAAAGGAAATCTCCTGAGCGCCAATCGTCGCGGCAAGTTCTTCCGTTGACACATCCTGATCTCCGGGAACGAGAACCAGCAGAGGTTTGCCAAGTTCGTCTTCCATGACCAGTGTTTTGATGATGCAGTGCGGGTCCACGTTTAGTTCCGCCGCGGCCTGTTGTACGGCTTCCGGCTCTGTGTATTGGCAGGAACAAACCGTAAACACAGAGTTTTGTTTCTGTAAATCCTGCACAGCAGGAGTTTCCGGCAGTGATACTGTTTTTTTAGGTGGAGCGGCTTTTTTTACCGGAGCTTTTTTTGCCGCCTTTACTTTTTTGGGAGGAGCTATTTTTTTAGCCGCTTTGACTTTTTTCGAAGCAACAGCTTTCTTTTTTGTTTTCAGTTTAGCGACGGCAGCCTTCTTGGGTTTTGTTTTTTTTGCCGGCTTGGTCTTTTTTACAACCTTTTTAACCACTTTTTTCTTTTTCATATGGCCTCCTCTCTGCGGTAAGGATTTAAGATGCTTCAGTATGTAATATAGCAAGTATAATGAAAAAAGCAATATCTGAAGATGCGACCGGCATGGGCTAAGATGCACAGAAAAACGAATTTTGTCTCTCTAATAAATATTCTTGCTTCATGCCGTCAAATTGTTTAAAAACAATGGAAAATGCATCGGGAAAGGTTGTTATGCCTGAAGCGGCGCAAATTATTATTGGTATTGTGTCTTTAGCCATCGTTTTAATTTTGGCTATGCTCGGAACCGGGTGGTGGACCAAAAAAATATGTGTGGCCATTATGCAGGAGCTGGAAACGAACGGAGCTCTTGATGAAGCCAGCGCCATGGAAGTGCCTTATGATAAGGTTGATTATTTTAAAATGGGATACCGTGATTATCGTCCAAAAGCTTTGGAGATGTTGATTTTAAGCGACGTTGTTTGCCGGACTGAGGATGGACGCTATTATTTAAATAAAGATAAAGCGGCGGCAATGCAAAAAACGCAAAAGCTAAAATAAATTATTAATGTTGTATTCATTCCGTGCGGGACATGCAGATTATTCTTTATTATCCCGAAAGTTTAATGTAAAAGCTATATCAGGCAAGAGAGTTCGTGCTCAAGAAAGCAATATTAATAATGATAACGAAGATTTAATATGTTTTTTCGGCCTGCTCCTTTTGCATGTGCCATGTTTTGCGTATTGTCTTAATTGTGCCGGATAAAAAAGGCTCATCTGATTCATTTCCTTGATTTTGCGTTTATTTTAAGTTATTTGAGCCCGAAAGTATTTTTGGAGAAGAGAAAATTTGCCGTACAATCCCAGCGTAAAGCATAAACTCATTCGTGATTCCGTGCGTCATTTTGCGGAAACGGAACTGGCGCCTATTGCCGCGGAAATAGACCGCAATGCCGTGTTTCCCGTCGAAGTAATTGATAAGATGAAGAAACTCAATTATTTTGGCCTGCAGGTGCCAAAGGAGTTCGGTGGCGCGGCTCTGGATTCGGTAAGCGCGGCGATTGTGGTGGAAGAAATTTCCCGCGTGTGCGCGGCGGTGGGCCTGTGCGTTACGGTGCACAACGGCGTCGCTGTGTTTCCGTTTTTGCAGTTTGGAAATAAGCGACAGAATGCAAAATATCTGCCCAGGCTCGCGAGCGGCGAAATGATCGGCGCGTTTAGCCTGACAGAAGCTAACGCCGGATCCGACGCGGGTTCCGTGGAAACAACAGCGGTCAAAAACGGCAATGATTATGTTTTGAACGGCACGAAAATATTCGTTACTAATGGCGGCGTTTGTAACCTGGCGCTGATTTTTGCTTTGACTAATACCGATCAAAAACAACTGCAAAGCTCCGTGTTTATCGTGGAAAGTACTTACGAGGGATTTTTGCGCGGAGAACTCGAAGACCTCTGCGGTATGCGCGCTAATCCCGTATCGTCACTTTTTTTGGAAAATTGCCGCGTGCCGGAAGCAAATATTCTGGGCAAGCTGGGTATGGGGATGAAAATCGGCATGACCACGCTGGATAACGGCCGTATCGGCGTGGCGGCACAGGCTTTGGGCATCGCGCAGGGCGCGTTTGAAGCGGCGGTAAAATACGCCAAAGAAAGACAGCAATTCAAAAAACCGATTGCCTCTCTACAGACGATTCAAAATTATATTGCCGATATGGCCACCGAGCAGGCGGCGGCGCGCCTGCTTTTATACCGCGCCTGCGAACTTAAAGACGCGGGCGAACCTTATGGCTGCGAAGCGGCGATGGCCAAACTTTACTGCAGTTCGCTTGCTTCCAAAACAACGTCCCTGGCTGTGCAGGTTCACGGCGGTTACGGTTACAGCAAGGAATATGATGTGGAACGGTATTTCCGCGATGCAAAAGTCACGGAAATTTATGAAGGAACCAGCGAGATTCAGCGCATGGTCATCGCGCGCGCGATACTGGCAAAATTAACATTATAGGTCATCATGTTACAATTAGTCGTATGCATAAAACAGGTTCCGATGGTGACGGAACTGCCATGGGATGAAAAATCCGGAACGCTCAGGCGCGATCTCGCGCCGGGCATGATGAATCCCGCCTGCAAACACGCTCTGGAAGCGGCGCTGCAAATCAAGGAAAAGTATTCCGCGCACATTGCCGTTATTACCATGGGCCCCCCGGCGGCCAAAGAGGTGCTTTACGAAGCGCTGGCCATGGGCGCGGACAGCACTATTCTTATCTGTGATAAAATATTTGCCGGCTCCGATACCTACGCGACATCCTGGATACTGGCGCAGGCAATAAAAAAACAGTGCGCCAATGTCGATTTGATTCTTTGCGGCGCGTTCACCTCGGACAGCGAGACGGCGCAGGTGGGGCCGCAGCTGGCGGAGAGAATGAATGTGCCGGCGGTGGCCTATGTGGAAAAAATTGAGGTGAACGGCAAAACGTTGCGCGTGCGCCGGATTGTGGATAATTTCCGCGAAACGCTGGAGATGGAATGTCCGGCGCTGGTAACCATTTCCATGGAAAATTATCTGCCGCGCTATGCGGGTTTGGGCGGTCTGCAGAGAGCTTTCGGTGAAAATCAGATTGACATTTTGGACGCCGCGGCTTTGGGCGTGGGTGTCGGCGATGTAAAACAAGAGGGGTCGCGCACAAAGGTGCGACGGGTGTTTTTGAGAAAAACAGACAAAGAAAATGTTTTTTTAACCGGCGTGGCGGTAAATGTGGTGAGCGAATTTCTCAACAAGTATGAAAGAAAAATCAGCACGGTAATCGGAAAATCCATTGAAGGAAAAAACAGGACTAATGAAGAATAAACAAAAAAGCATTTGGGTATTCGGCGATTACCGCAATTATTATCAGAACAGGGTTACGCTGCAGCTCATTTCCAAAGCGATGGATCTGGCCAAATCCGTCAACGCGGAGGTATGCGCGCTGATTTTCGGATATGAGATTGAGGAGTGGATCATGGAATACACGGCGCATGGCGCGGATAGAATTTTGGCTATTGACGAACCCGCTTTGAAAAGCTACAGCACGGAGCGCTACCTGGCGATTATGGAGGCTCTGGTTAAGGAACGCGATCCGGAAATTATTTTAATCGGCGCCACCGATTTCGGACGGGAATTCGCCCCGCGGCTGGCCAAGCGGCTGAAGACGGGTTTGTCTGCTGATTGTGTTGGTTTGGAAATTGATGCTACAGGGTTACTGGTGCAGATAGCGCCGTCTTTCGGCGGCAACATGCTGGCGGAAATCGTGACCGAGTATCATCGTCCGCAAATGGCCACGGTCAGGCCGGGAACGTTTAAAGAAATTCCGCACGACAACAGACGCAAAGCGCAGGTGGAAAGACTTTCGCTGATGAAAGGATTGCCTCAGCCGCGTGTGCGGCTTATAGAATATGAGCGTTGCGCGGAAAAGGAACATTCCATAGAAAACGCGCAGGTGATTGTCTGCGGCGGCCGCGGCATGGGCAATAAAAATAATTTTGTCAAGCTGCATGAACTGGCCAGGCTTTTGGGCGGCGGTGTGGGCGCGACGCGACCGGTTGTTTACGCGGGATGGGCGGACCACAACTCGCTGGTCGGACAGGCAGGCAAGCACATCAAACCGAAAATTCTTTTCTCCTTCGGCATCAGCGGCGCTATTCAGCACACGGCTGGACTGGGCGAGGCGGATTTTATCGTGGCGATTAATAAAAATCCTCAGGCCACAATGATGAAAATGGCCGATGTCGCCATGGTGGCCGATGCCGGCGATGTTCTCCATAGCTTGATTAAAGAGCTAAAAAGACGAATCAGGGAATAATTTACCCTCCGGACATGCAGCGCTGATTTTTGTTTTTTATTTGTTGATGGTTTCCCTGGCGATCACGATGCGCTGAATTTCCGAAGTCCCTTCGTAGATTGTCGTGGCGCGCGCGTCCCGGAATAAGCGTTCCACCTTGAAGTCTTTCGTGTATCCATAACCACCGTGAACCTGCAGCGCCATGTAGGCAACTTTGTTGGCCACTTCCGACGCGAACAATTTTGCCATGGAGGCTTCTTTGGTAAATTGCATTCCTCTGTCTTTTCGATCTGCCGCGGCCAGCGTCAGCCAAGAGGCCGCTTCGATTTGTGTTGCGGCGTCCGCAATCATAAACTGTATTGCCTGAAACGAATTGATTGTTTTGCCGAACTGCCGTCTTTGTTTTGTGTAAGCGATGGCTTCATCCAGGCAAGCGCGGGCGATGCCCACAGCCTGTGAAGCGATGCCGATTCTTCCGCTGTCCAGCGCGAACATGGCCACCTTGAATCCCTCGCCGGGATTGCCGAGACGGTTTGCTGCGGGGATTTCGCAATCTTCAAAAATAAGTTCAACGGTGTTGGAGGCTCTCAGTCCCAGTTTTTCCTCTTTCGCGCCGATTTTCAAACCGGGTGTTCCCTTTTCCACGATGAAAGCGGAAAGGCCCCGGGAACCCTTTTCGGGACCTGTTCTGGCGATAAGATTTATTACATCGGCATACTGGCCGTGCGTGATGAAAACTTTTGTCCCGTTTATTACGTATTTGTCTTTTCTGGGTTCAGCCGTGGTGGTCATGGAGCCGGGATCGGAGCCAGCGCCGGGTTCTGTCAGGGCGAAAGCGCCGAGGAGAGTGCCCTGAGCCAGCGCATACAGCCATTTGCCTTGCTGCTCCTTGTTGCCGAATCTCAGCAGAGGTTCCGTGGAAAGATTGGCTACCGACATGGTGACGGCGCTTGAAGCGCAGGAATACGCGATTTCCTGCAGGGCCAGGGAATATGCCACGGCTCCGGCTTCCGAGCCTCCCATTTCCGTCGGGACCATCATGCCGAGCAGGCCGAGCTCGCCCATTTTTTTTATTGCTTGCAGGGGAAATGTTCCCTGCCTGTCCCAGTCGGTGGCCATTGGTTCAAGCTCTTTTTTGGCGAAGTCTCCGGCCATGAGCCTGATCATTTGTTGTTCGCTGGAAAGGTCAAATGCCATAAATGCCACTCTTAAGGAATGAACAGAACCACAAGCAAATCCGTTTTTTCGTCGGCGGGGTTGCTCAGCGTGTGATGCAGCGCCGAATTGAAATGAATGCACTCGCCCCGTTCCAAAACGCTGGTATTTTGACCGACAGAGATGGAGAGCCTGCCTTTTAACACATAGATGAATTCTTCACCTTCATGATGATATTCCACGCCTTCGTGTGCCGTGTTGGGTTGGATGGTTACACGGTAGGCGCCGAGGTGCTTATCCGCACCGGGTTTTGTAAGCTGCGTGTACGCGTAGGAGCCCGCGCGCTTTTTCTGGCTTTTTATCCGTGATGACACTTTCTGTGTTTTGTCGTTATCCAGTGCGTCCACGTCAACTTTTAACGCACGGCTTAACTGCAGCACAAGCNNCCACCGGCGGGGTGATTTCGTCTTTTTCCACTTTTTCCAGCAGGTCGGCGGGATATCCCGTTTCATGAGCCAAATCTTTGATGCTCATTTTTCTTTCTTCGCGATACGCCTTTATACCCTGGCCGAAAGATGTTTTTTTGTTTTTTGCCTTTGCCATAATCATTTCCTCCCGCCTTTTAACAGACCTGCTGAACGATTATCGGAAATTCCTGCTCTTTTTATCAGCGGGTGTTCGCATTGTCTGCATACTGAATTATCTGAATCAGCACACCGTCCGGATCT
>DIEW01000086.1 GCA_002418825.1 Syntrophaceae bacterium UBA5764
TCTGGAACATGATTTTCATGCCCTGACGTTCTTCACCCAAAAGATAACCGATGCATTTGCCGTTATCGCCCAAACTTAGCGAACAGGTCGCCGAACCTTTGATGCCCATCTTATGTTCAATGCCGGCGGTAATTATATCGTTCCGTTCGCCGAGGCTTCCATCGGGGTTAATAAGATATTTGGGCACAATGAATATGGATATGCCCGGCGTGCCCGGGGGGTCGCCTTCGATGCGGGCGAGGACCGGATGGATGATATTTTCAAACATGTCATTGTCGCCGGCCGTAATGAATATTTTTTGGCCGGTTAAAAGATAAGTACCGTCTTTTTGTTTGACCGCTTTTGTTTTTAAGGCGCCGACGTCAGAGCCTGCGCCCGGCTCGGTCAGGCACATTGTACCGCCCCACTGACCGGTTGTCATTTTTTCCAAATAAGTTTTTTTTAACTCATCTGAACCAAAATTTTCAATCAACCGCGATGCGCCGCCCCTAAGTGAGTCATAGGTGATAAAACCCACGGCAGCGGCGGAAAAATAATCCATTATTGCCCGGCAGATAACTTCCGGCATTCCCACGCCGCCCCATTGCGGGTCGTTTCCAAGACCGGGGAATCCGGATTCCCTGTATAGATTCATTGTTGTCTTGTATCCTTCGGGAATGGTGACGGATTTTGTTTGGGGGTCATATTTGGCGCCGGTTTTGTCGGCTTCAGCGCTGGCAGGATAAAGCTGTTCGACAGCGATCTGTTCGGCAAGTTCCAGTGTGGCGTCGTAAGTGTCTTTATCAAAGGCGGAAAACTTTTCATACTTTCCGAGTTTGTCCGCCTCCAAGATTTCATAAAGAACAAATTTTACATCTCGTGAATCAATTAATGCATTTAATCCCATAATACACTCCTCAATTTATTTTATTTTTTATGCGGAATTGTTGCCCTGCCTGAAGCATTACCTGAATTCAACTTTATTTCAGGAAGCAAAGAGGTTACAAAAATCCGACAATTTATTTTTGAGTTTTTAAAATAACAGTTGCACAATACAGCAAAGTCCGTATAAAAATCAAGCTAATCTTGTCATCTATTTTTCAAAAGCTTTTCTATTGATTGTCATAACTTTCTGACACGTTTACACGTTTTTATTATAGTATAAATTTTTCTTATTTTTTGTATTAGGGGCTTAAATTCACCGGTTGATATTTGGCCGAGTTGACGCTATTATTTTAGCGTAATGATTTTATGACATAAGACGCGCTGAACGCGGTTAAAAAATATCTCTTTATGTTTGGGTATTTAAGATGATGATGCAGGGGAAAATAGATCCCCGCGATTTATTAATTTGCTGTTCTTGAAACAGCCTCGTGTTTGGCCTTGGAATCTTTCAAATAGAAGGGACCGGTAAATGAATATCGGCAGGCTGGCAGAAGATAATATTAAGCGGTTTGGCGAATATAAATTCGTCAATTACGAAAGGCGCTGGCATACCAACGTGCAGATAGACAGCGCGGCCAACCGTCTGGGCAACGCGCTCAAATCTCTCGACGTCAAAAAAGGAGACAGGGTAGGCGTGCAGCTGCTCAACTGTCCGGAGCTTTTGCACGTGTTTTTCGCCGTTTTTAAAATCGGCGCGATACTGGTGCCTATAAATCCTTCTCTGCGCGTTCCTGAACTCGCGTATCTGTATCAGGACGCGGGAATTAAAACTTTAATCAGCTCTCCTGATTATCTTGACAAGATAATAGAAGCTCGACGTGACGCGCCGCAGCTTATTCATATAATTTTAACGGGGAAAAAATCACCCCGCGACGCGATTTCTTACGGCAAGCTTATAAAACGGGAATCTGATGAATTAGGCATTGAAGAAACGGACAATGATGACACCGCGGTGATGATTTACACCGCCGGCACGACCGGTAGTCCTAAAGGAGTGATGCTGACGCATTATAACTGGTATACACATGTGACTGGCTATTACGAAACAGTTTTGCTTGATGCCTGGGGTGTTGCCGTTAAAGGCGCGGTAAAAAAACAAAACAAAGCCGCCGCGAAGAAAGCTGAAGTGTTTGGCGTCAGCCGCGAGAGAGTTTCTTTGATAACATTGCCGCTTTTCCACGGCTACGGAGTTTTTGCTTTAAATCTGGAATTTCTTACCGGCGGCAAACTTGTTTTGATGGCTCGCTGGGATGCCGAAGAGGCGATGAAGCGTATTGAAAAATATAAAATCACCGAATTCCGCGGCGTGCCCACGATGTATATTCAACTGCTCAATCACCCGAAGGCGGATCAATACGATTTAAGTTCGCTTGTGACCTGCATTTGCGGTTCCGCGCCGATGCCGCTCACCGTGGCGCGTCAATGGAAGGAAAAATACGGCATCGACATCTGGGAAGGTTATGGGCTGAGCGAAGCGACGACGGTTAATTGCGGCAATATCGCCCGGAGAAAGCCGCCCAAATACGGCTCCATCGGCACCTGTTATCAAAAGTGTAACACGATAAAAATTTTTGATGAAGCGGGCAGAGAATTGCCTGCCGGGCAGACGGGTGAGATTGTAATTAAAGGCCCCTGCGTGATGAAAGGTTACTGGAATAAGCCGGAAGAAACGGCCGCCGTGCTGAAAAACGGCTGGCTGCACACGGGTGATGTTGGCTATATGGATGAAGACGGCTACATCTATTTAACCGACCGGAAGAAAGACCTGATTATCCGCGGCGGGGAAAATATTTATCCCAAGGAAATAGAAAACATTCTTCATCAGCACCCGGCAGTGTTGGAGGCGGGAGTGATTGGGATTCCCGACGAAGTTTACGGCGAGGCTGTCAAAGCTTTTGTTGTCCTTAAAAAAGGAGGTACTGTTTCCTGTGAAGAATTAATGAATTTCTGCAAAGATAATATGCCGACATACAAGAGACCGAAAGTTATTCAGCTGATGAATGATCTTCCCAAAAGCGCGGTAGGAAAAATTCTGCGGCGGGAACTCAGGAATATAGGTTGACTCACGAAACATCCTGCAAATTGCAGAATTTGCCGTATTGAATCTTGTACGGCTTCATGATAATTTAGCTATTAAAAATCAACAGTTATAGGGAGCGGAATTCGGCAATGCATGGCAATGTCGTCAAATTGCTTTTCTTTGCATGCTTCTGTTTTGTTTTATCTTGTTCCACTCTGCAGATTCAGAAATTTGGCACAGATGTAACGTCATCATCGGCAGATACCGAGGCGCTTTTTTTTGATGCTGCGGCGGGAGGAAATATTTTTTTGGTCATGCGGCTGGTCGAAGAAAATATGGTTGATGTCAATGTCCGCGACCATTCCGGGTGGAGAGGATGGATGTACGCGGCTCGTTACGGGCATAACGGTCTTATTGAATATTTTTTGACAAAAAAGATTAATATCAACGCACGCGAAGATAAAGGGCAAACGGCGCTGATAATTGCCGCGAGCGCCGGGAACGCGCAAGTTGTCGAATTTCTGCTGGACAGCGGCGCCGATGCCACCATTCAGGATTTTTATGGATATACGGCGCTGAAGTGGGCGATATACGACCGCAGATGGGATTGTATCTGTTTGCTGGCCTCAGTGAAAAAAGGAATTGATATCCAGAATTCCAAAGGCGAAACAGCGGTGCATATGGCGGTGAAATTTGATTATTACGATACGGTGAAGCTTTTAATTGATAAGGGGGCGAATCTAAATATCAAGGACAAAAACGGGAACACCCCTTTGATTCTTGCCGCCGCCGCGGGTAATAAAGCGATGGTGGAACTTCTTGTTTCCGGCAAAGCGAATATATTTATTAAAAACAATCTCGGAAAAACAGCGCTTGTCGCGGCCAGAGAAAATAGCCATCAGGAAGTTGTGAATATTTTGCTCAAGAAGATGAAAAAGTGAGAAAAATAAAAAGAAATAATTGCCGGCACATTGTTGCTGCTTCCGTCATTTTTTTGCCGGTGTTTATTTATAGCTGTGCTTATTTAAGCATTCCGGCGGAAGATAATACCGTAACGCCACCTTCTTTCAGCAGTGGGGAAAGGCTTGTTACATACAATTGCGCCGTCGTTAAGGGACAGGTTATCTCTCTGGATGAGACAAAAGACCCGACTTTGCTTGTTGCTTACCCGCTTTCTGCGTTCCAAGAGGAGCTGACCGGCTGTATAATTTTGAGTAGCACAAGCCCGTTCATGTTTTATTTATCCGAAGGCGATTACATGTTTTACGCCTTGACTGATTTTAATAATGACGGTTTTTACACGGAAAACGAAGTTTCCGGTTTTTACGGGGCGTTTTCTTTGCCCAGAAAAATATCCATACGCCGGGAGAATGTATTCAAAGGTGTGGTGATTTACACGTCGAGGGAAAATTCCAAGAAAATTATCTTCCCGCGGCAAATACGTATTGATGAACGGCAGGTAACAAGCCAGCTCACCTACAACGGGCAGATATCCAAAATTTACGATGAAAATTTTTCTTTGGGTAACGCGTCGGTGGGCTGGTGGAATCCCACCGCTTTCATGAAGGCTTTCGGCGCTCATATTTACTTGATGGAGAAATATGATCCGGGAAAAATCCCTGTTCTTTTTGTTCATGGGGCGGAAGGAAGCCCCCGGAATTGGGTTTATTTTTTCCTGCGTCTTGACCGCAGCCGCTACCAGATGTGGTTTTTTTATTATCCTTCCGGTATCCATCTCTCCCTTGCTTCAGGGCTTCTTTATGACGAGTTGATGGAACTGCACGCGAAGTATGGATTCAAAAAAATTTGTGTAGTTGCCCATAGTATCGGTGGGCTGGTTGCGCGTTCGTTTTTGACTAGATATAAATTTAATGAACAAAGCGACTTTGTGAAGGTCTATGTAACTTTCGCTACACCTTGGTCCGGTTTTGAAATGGCGGACGCTTCGCAGAATTTACCGCATAAAAGCCTGCCGAGTTGGATGGATATAGGCGCGCAGAGTGTTTTTATCCGCAGAATAATGGATATGAAATTGCCGAGGAATATCCATTATTACCTTTTTTACGGAAAGAAGGATCAGGTTTCTGAAGGCAGAGCTCTGGATGATCGGGCGGTATCGGAAGCCAAGGAAATTCTAGGATTTGACTGCGATCATAACTCCATGTTAACTGATCGCGGTGTTTTTCGAAAATTCAATGAAATATTAAAGAGAGAATTTCGCTGAGCCTCATCCGGCTGAATTAAGAAAGTTCTTCTTCAGCCAAGGGCATTTATCACTCTTTTGATAAATTCTTCCATGCCCCATTCATTATCGTAAGTCATGCCCAGACGCACGATTACCAGCTTACACGAAGGGATGACCGCGATGATTTGTCCCTGATAACCACGCGCAAAGAAAGTATCCGCGGGAATTCTCGGATATGGACGTTCTTCAGGCGCAACACCTGCACCGCCGTTGAGCCAGAAATGAGCGCCGTATTGGCCCTGAGGTGCTGCGGGTGTCGGCGTGACAGAGTACTTTACCCAACCTGCGGGAAGGAGGCGCTGACCCTGCCAGACACCATCATTGAGGTAAAGAAGGCCGAAACGGGCATAGTCACGCGCGGTTGCGTAAAGGAAAGAAGAACCAACGAAAGCTCCCCTCGCGTCGGTGGACCAGACGGCGCTCCTCATCCCTATTTTATTAAATAGTTCTCGGCGTGGAAGGTTCCAGTAGTCGTTGATGTCAGCCGTTTTGTCTTTGATTATTCGGCAAATTATGTTTGTTGTTCCGGAAGAGTAACGCCACTCTTTATCAGGTGAGGCGGCCTGTGGTTTTCCCGCGGCAAAGGCTGCCATATCCGGTTGTAAAAAAAGCATCATGTTCACGTCGGAAATAGGTTTCTCGGCGTAAGCCTCAGTCCATTCAAGACCGGAGCTCATGCGCAGCATGTGATCCGGGGTTATGTAATGGCGCGGATCGTTGGCACTTTGCCATTCCTGGACGGGCGCGGGTTGTTTGATGTCGATTTTTCCCTGCATGACCATGATGCCAACTATGGCGTTCACCATGCTTTTAGCTATGGACCAGCTTAGAAGCGGCGTGTCTTTAGTTATGCCATCACCGTAACGTTCGGCGATAATGCGGCCGTCATGAACAACAATTACAGCACGGGTGTACAGTTTTTTCTGCGGGCTATTTTCCAGAAAAAGTTTTTCCACGGCGCTATCGATTTTTGCCATGTCGATGTTTGCCGACGGCGCTTCGGAGGGCATTAAGTCGCCCTGTGGCCAGGGAATTTTTTCCGGATACGCCGGTTCGGCGGGAATTATTTTCGGCCGCCAGGCGAGAACGTTTTTCTCGTCGGCACTGGAGACGAGGATTGGCCCCAAACCGTCTATGTGTATCGCTTTTCTTTTGAATATTCCCGTCCCCAGAAACGAGCAAGTGACGCTTTTTTCTGGCAGATTTATTTCAGCCTTAAAAAGTTTAAATAGGTTATTGAAACCCATGTCTTCGCGCTCGACCGTTTTGTCATCGCGCCCGGAGACAAAAATGGCCGCGCAGAGAGCCTTGGCTTTGAAAGAGCAACCGATAGGCAGTTGCTGAACATATTCTCTGTTTTTGTAAACGCCTAAGATTGCCGCGGCGATAAATACAAGCACAAGGACTAAAACGATTCTTTTCGGGATAAATACTTTCATTGGCTGTCCTTTCTTTTGATTTGAAAAGTTAAAAATGTTTTACCTAATGTTTTTTAAATGACAACTTTTGCCTTAAAAAAAGCTTCAATTTTTTCGGAAGAATAATCCAGCCATTTTTCCAGAATAAATTTGCTGTGTTCGCCCAGAGCAGGAGCAGACATGCGTATTATTCCTTCTGTTTTGGAAAATTTGTAGGGGAAGCCGGGGATATCGATATCCCCGAATTGTTGATGGTGAACTTTCTGGAACATGCCGCGCGATTTCAGATTTTCGTCCTTGTTTACCTGCTCGGTGGTGTAGGCGATGCCGCAGGGGATTTTTTTACGCTCCAATATTTTTATTATTTCCTGCGATGTATGACGTAAGGTCCATTTTTCAATAAGCGCGACCGCTTCTTTATGATTATGGATTTGCGATATGACGTTATTGAATTTCGGATCAGTGGCCATTTCCGGGTGGCCGATAACTTCCGCCAACGTTTTCCACTGGCGAGCGGTGACGGAAACTATGGCTACTTTCCCGTCTCTGGACTTGAAGAACCCGTAGAAAGGCATTCTGTCGGAGGAATTCATTACCTCCGCCGGTTTTCTGCCCAGGCTTTTTTCTATGTCCAGCGCTACGTCTCCCAGCGCCCTGTCCAGAAGAGCGCGGTAATTATTGAAATACATGACATCCTGCATGGAAATGTCGATATAGTGACCCCGCCCGGTTTTCATTTTGTGGATAAGCGCCAGCAGGGTGGCGTTGGCGGCATAGGCTCCGGTCATTAAATCGCCCCAGTAGTTGGCGGGCATAAGGTAAGTGTCCTGATCTTTCCAGAACTGTCCGCCTGTCGCCTGGGCGATAATGTCGAAGGCGGCTCTTTCCGGATTGACGCCCGTAGCGCCGAATCCGGAAATCTGCGTGTAAATTATATCTTTTTTTATTTTTTTTAAATCATTGTAACCGAGCCCGTTTCTCTCCAGCGCGCCGGGAATGAGGTTTTGCACAAAAATATCCGCCTGCTTCGCGAGCTTTCGCATGATTTCTTGGCCTTCTTTTTTCTGCCAGTTCACCGCGATGCCATATTTGTTACGGTTTAAGACAGAATAGCAGCGCTCCGCGCCGGGCATCAGTTGAAAATTAATTCTGAGCGTGTCACCTTCCGGCGGTTCCACCTTAACCACCTCGGCGCCCATATCGGCAAAAAACTGCGTGCAGCGGGAACCGGAGATAAACTGGGTGACATCGATGACTTTTATGCCGGCAAGAATTTGCATAAAATGCTCTTTTGTAAGTTGCAAACTGTTTGGACGCTGATTTTAATTATGTAATTAACATATTTTAAGATAGAGTTCTTTCATTTTTTATCATTTACAATTTATATTAAAAAGGCTACTAAATGCTAAATTTCTTATGAGATTCGGATTAATCAGGAGGATGGCTATGAAAGTATTGGGCATTTTGGGAAGTCCGCGTATTGGCGGCAACAGCGACATTCTTTTGGATGAGGCGCTGGCCGGAGCGAGAGAAACGGGAGCGGAGGTGGAAAAAGTTATTTTGGATAAATTGAAACTTTCCGGCTGCAGAGACTGCAAGAAATGTAATGAAACAGGTATTTGCGTTATTAAGGATGATGTGCAGGAGATTCACAAAAAGATACTTGAGGCCTACGCCATCATTCACAGCGTTCCCGTTTACTTCTGGTCGATGACGGCGCAGATGAAAGCTTACCTGGACAGATGGTGCGCTTTATTTGACGCTGAATGGCGCTGGCAGAAACAATATTATCCGAAAATGAAAGGCAAGCGCATCGGTCTTATAACTGTTTGCGGCGACCCCAACCCACGCACGGCTGATCCCATCGTGCACAGTTTTAAATCAACGGCGGAGATGACCAAACTAAACTGGATCGGGGTTGTCATGGCCTCTGCGTCAGACAAAGGCGAAATCATCAAAGATGAAAACGCCAGGAAACAGGCTTTCGAACTGGGTAAAAAAGCAGCCCGACCACAATAATCTGCTGCTGGAACACACGAAGAAAATACTTGCCCCATTATCATTTGAGAATAAGGTCATCAGCAAAGGGATTTTTCTGAGAAATCAGTGTTTGTCTGAAACCGGAAAAGATTTTTTTGTTAATGCGCCTCGTCCCAGTTTTTACCCGCGGCGATTTCCACTTTCAGCGGCACTTTTAATTTGATGACTTCTTCCATTTCTTTTTTGACTAATGCCGCGACTTCGTCTTTTTCTTTTAGCGGCGCTTCCAGAATTAGTTCGTCGTGTACCTGCATGATGAGTTGTGCGGCAAGATTATTTTTCGTCAGCAGATACGCAATGTTAACCATCGCCACCTTAATCAAATCTGCCGCGGTGCCCTGAATGGGTGTGTTGATCGCCATGCGTTCGGCGAATTGCCGGACGGAGGGAATCTTGCTTTGCAGTTCCGGCAGATAGCGCCGGCGGTTCAAAAGAGTGCAGACGTAGCCGTCGCGTTTCGCGCCTTCCAAAATTTCATCCAGATATTCGCGCACCTTTTTATAACGCTCAAAATATCCGTCAATGTAAGCCTGCGCTGTTTTTTGCGAAACGCCCAGCTCTTTGGCCAGGCCAAAAGCGCTCATTCCGTAAAGGATGCCGAAGTTGATAACCTTGGCCTGACGTCGCATATCGGCGTTGACCATTTCCGGAAACACGCCGAAAACATCGGAGGCCGTACGGGCGTGAATGTCTTCATCGGATTGGAAAGCATCAATGAGCGCTTTGTCCTCGGATAAATGCGCCAGCACGCGAAGCTCAATTTGCGAATAATCGGCGGAGATCAAAATACATTCCGGCGCGGCAATAAAGGCCTGGCGGATTCGTTTTCCTTCCGGCGTGCGGATGGGGATGTTCTGCAAGTTGGGATTTGAACTCGATAGCCTGCCGGTGGCCGTTGCTGTTTGATTATACGAAGTATGGATACGGCCGGTTTGAGGATTAATCAGCGCAGGCAATGCGTCCACATAGGTGGATTTAAGCTTGGACAGTGAGCGGTAAGACAAAATCTCTGCAGGCAGCTCGTGGCTTTGAGCAAGCAAGGTAAGAACTTCCATATCCGTGGAGTAGCCTTCTTTGGTTTTCCTGCCGGTGGGAAGTTTCAGTTTTTCAAAAAGAATCACCTGCAGTTGCTTGGGTGAATTTATGTTGAATTTTTCTCCGGCCAGTTTGTAAATTTTGTCTTCGGATAAAGATAGCAACTGCCCCAGCTCCACCGACATTTGGTTTAAAATTTTTGTGTCGATAAGCACGCCTTTTTTTTCCATGGCGGCCAGTACATGCAAAAGCGGCATTTCCACTTTGGAGTAAAGTTCGTCCGCCTCTGTTTCCTTAAGCTTACCCGGCAGGAGATTCCCCAGTTTTTCTATTGCTTCGGCGCGCCCGGCGCCATGCTTCGCCATTTTGTCGATATCAGCAGCAGAAAGAGAATTATTTTTAACGTCCGCAGCATCCGGCGCGGAAGGCAATTGCTCGTGTAAATATTCCCAGGCGATTTCCGCAAGCTCATAAGACGGTTTGGTGGGATTTAGCAGATAAGCCATCAACGCAGTGTCCTCTGCCGCTTGAAGGTTAAAATCAGGTTGTAAAACGAGAGTACTTTTCAAATTATGAAAATATTTTTTTATTCGGTCGCTGGAGAAAAATGGTGTGAGCGCAACAAATACCTGCTTTTTATCCATCTGGTTTTTATTGCCGGGACGATTGAGCGGTATGTAAAAAGAAGCGCCGTCAATACACGTGGCGATACCCGCCAAAAAAGAGCGTTGATTTTTTTCCCAGATAAATTCGCAGGAAAAACCGCGACATTGGCGCAGTTTTCCGAGAAGATCGTCGAGCATTTGATTGTCGGCAATAACCGTGCAATCTTTTGTGGATGCAGGTTTTCCTTTTCTGATTTCCTGTAGCAGAGAAGAAAATTCAAATTCACTGAAAAGCTTTGTCAAAAGTTCTTTGTCCGGTTCTTTACGCGCCGCTTCATTCAAGTCAAAATCGATTGCAATATTTCTACGAATAAGCGCCAGTTGGCGGCTGAGCCTGGCCTGCTCGGCGTATTTTTTAAAACTTTCCCTTAATTTAACATTGCGCAGGTTGTCTGCGTTTTGTATAACTTCTTCCAGCGAGCCGTATCCCTCGATCAGTCTTTGTGCTGTTTTTGGGCCGACGCCGGGAACGCCGGGAATATTATCCGATGTGTCTCCCATAAGCCCTAAAATTTCCACCACTTTATCCGGTGCCACGCCGAAGCGTTCTTTCACCGCCGCTACGTCATAAGTCTTGTCTTTCATCGTGTCGACCATAGTGACATTCTCATCAATAAGTTGCATCAAATCCTTATCTCCGGATACGATGACGGTGCGCCAGCCTTTTTGGGATGCCTGCTCAGCCAGTGCTCCAATAATATCGTCCGCCTCCGTTCCTTGCATTTCCAAAACGGGGATGGAAAAACCGCGGATGATATCTTTGATAAAAGGTATTTGTGGACTCAAATCGTCCGGCATGGGTTTGCGCGTGGCTTTGTAATCGGTGAATTCCTCATGACGGGTGGTGGGACCTTTGACGTCAAAAGCGATGACGATGTAATCCGGCTTAAGCTCGCGCAGGAGCTTCAGAAGCATATTTGTAAAACCGTAAATGGCGTTGGTGGGGAAGCCTTTGGAATTGGTCAACGCAGGAATAGCGTAAAAAGCGCGGTAGAGATAATTGCTGCCGTCCACCAGGGCGACGACGGGAATTTCATTTTTTGCAGGCATAATTAATTTTTTAAATGGGTAAGCCCATGCCGCCCTTTGGGGCCGTTGAACGGATGGGCTTATCCATTTGTTGAACGAACCTGTACGTTTTTTTGCTGAAAACGTTCAGCTTATTATTCTGCTTTTTCAATTTGTTTTTTGGCTTCTTCCAGCTGCTCTCGATATTGTTTATTCAGCTCTTCCATTTTTTTTCTTACTTCTTCGGTAGAAGGCGTGAAGTTGCGGACCTTGTATTCCGCTCTGATTTGCATAATGGCAAGCAGCGCAAAAATGATTCCGAAAACCAGCCATGCTTTCTTTGCCGGTATGTTATGCACGTGAATGCTTGCCGTGACAATAAAGAAAAGACCGATTAAGGCGTTTAAAACTGTGCCGCCATAGGGAATTATACCCAAAATCGCGGCAATCGGCGCCAGAACCGTCAGGTAGGCAACGCATCTATATGAGGTTTCGTAGTTTTCCTGCGAACCCAGCAGTTTCCAGATGACGAACATAATGGCGGCACCGATGAAACTGGCAATAATCATGGCAACAGGAACAAAGATAATAAGCCCCAAGCTTTCTAGAATGCCCCTGTCGATATAACTGAGACCAGCGATATTGATAAGGCAGTGAAGAATGCCGGTGACAATGCTGACAACGAGGACGAAAATTACAGGTTCGAGGAATCCTCCGGCTTTGGGCATGGTTTTAAAAAAATTCACCGGTTTTGTTAAAATTTTTAAGGTTTTTTGTGGAATTTCTGCAAAATCAATTTCTCTTACTTCCATAATTCCCATTCCTCCTTAAAATTATAGTTGAACCGGAAGTCGAAAATGTTGGCTTATATTTCTCATGAATTGCCTTTGGCGTCAATATGCTGTTTTGAAAAAAGCCGGTAAATAATAGCCTGTATTCCGTGCGACTAAACTTTGAAAGAAGCGTTAATTTTGAACTTTTTCACCGCACGCATGTCCAGAATATCGGTAACGCCTGTTTTTTCTTTTACACTGTCGAGAATCGATTTAAGTTCTTTAGCCGTTGCTGCATTGACCGTAAACCAGATGTTGTATTCGTCATCGCGTAGATAATTGTGGGTGATGTTTTTGTTGGTGTTGACTGTTTGAACAAAAGTATCGATTTTATCTTTGGGTACACGTGCGGCGCAAAGAGTGCTGACACGTCCCAATTGGGGACCGTCAAAAATTGCACCGATACGGCGTATAATTCCGTTTTCTTTCATTTTTTGCACGCGCGCTAGCGTTTCCACTTCACTGATGCCGCAGCGTTCGGCGATAATTAGAAAGGGTTGTTCCTGTAAGGGGAAATCATTTTGCAGAATGTTGAGTATTTTTTTGTCTATGGCGTCCATTTCAAAGCTCTGTTTCCTTATTATCGGAGATATACTAAAAAATGAACTACTTTTTCGGTTCGTACAAACACAGTGGTTCCTCGGCCAGATAATCGCCGGTGGCCTCATAGGCACGCGCGCGGCAGCCGCCGCACACTTTGATAAATTCACAGCGCCCGCATTTGCCTTTATATTTGCCGTAATCACGCAAATTACGAAAAACTTCTGAAGCTTTCCAGATGTCGGCAAAACTTTTCTTAAGCACGTTGCCGCAATCCAATTCCAGATAACCACAGGGCTGTACCTGTCCGACATGAGAAATAAAACAGAAAGTGATGCCGCCGAGACAGCCGTGCGTTGATTCATGAAAGCGGCCGCCGGCTTTTTTGACCGGTTTTGCGTCTTTAATTTTTTGCTGATGCATAATGCGGAAATAATGCGGCGCGCAGGTAGCTTTTAACTGAATAGGGGAGATTACGCTTTGTCGGTGAAACCACTTGAGCGTTTCTTCATAATCCGCGGCGGTAATGGCTTGTTCGGCTAAATCTCTTCCTCGTCCGGTGGGCACAAGCAAGAAAATGTGATGCGCAGCCGCGCCTAAATTTATGGCCAGGTTTTGTATTTCTTGAATTTGCCGCAGATTTGCCGTGGTGATTGTTGTATTTATCTGGAATTCCATTCCCGCGGTTTTCAGCTTTTCAATGCCGCGCATCGCTCCGGCAAAAGCGCCCTGCTCGGCGCGAAAGACGTCATGGCTTTGGGTATCCTTGCCGTCGATGCTGATACTGACGCGCTGAATGCCGCTATTGATCATTTTGCGCGCTACCTGGTTATCAACCAGCGTACCGTTGGTCGCCAGTACCATCCGCAGGCCTTTTTTTGTGCCATACGTTGCGATTTCAAAAATATCCGGCCGCATCAGCGGCTCGCCGCCGGTGAGGATAATTACGGGTTGGGCAAAAGCGGCAATTTCGTCAATAAGATTTAAGCACTGTTTTGTGGAAAGTTCTCCGGAGTACGGGCCGCGGCTGGCCGCAGCGCGGCAGTGAACGCAGTTGAGGTTGCAGACGCGTGTTATTTCCCAGGCAATCATGCCCGGTTTGACTTCTCTGGTTTTTACCAAAATTATTTTTGTTTCCTTTTATAGATTCTCAAAATCATTCTGCCAGATGGATTGCAGGAGTCAACAATAATTTATTTTTTTTGGCGGCGTCGGGGAATGTTTTTTGACTCTAGTTCATAAGCTTCGAAAAATAAAAAGATTTATCTGGAAGATTGTTTTTCGTCGGATTTTTTTATTGTCAATAATGTTTTTATCGCTTGACCTGTGGTCATAATACAAATATGAAGAAAAAATTACAATGCAACTAAGGAGGGGAAACTATGTCTATTATGATGTGGGAAAAAGATGAGACGGTGGCGATTCTGACCATGACCAACGGCGAGAACAGGCAAAATCTCGTCTTTTCCGACACACTCAACAAAATGCTCGATGAAATCATTGCCGATAAAACGGTTACCGCTCTTATTATTACCTCTAATGACGAAAAAAATTTTTCACAGGGGATAGATGTGGAGTGGATTTTGGACAAGTTGCAGAAGAAAGAGTACAAACCGGTTAATGATTTTATTCTCGGCATGGACAGGGTTTTTAAAAAATTGCTTCTTTACCCCGTACCGGTTATCGCGGCGATAAACGGCCATGCTTACGGTAACGGTTCAATCATGTCCTGCGCCTGCGATTTTCGGTTCATGCGTTCCGATAAGGGGTTTTTTTGCTTCCCGGAAGTGAATTTAGGCATTCCCTTCCGCCTCGGCATGAATGCGTTTATCAAGAAAGCCATTCCGCTTTATAAGCTTTCGGAAATGCAGCTTACCGGCAATCGCTATACCGCGCAGGAGCTTGAAGCGCATCATGTAATTTTAAAAGCCTGCGAAGATCAGGCGGACCTTATGATAAAGGCGTTGGCTTTCGCCAAAACGTTTAAGAAGAAGCGCGGAATTTTCGGTGAATTAAAAAAACGCCTGTATAAAGATATTATCGAAATTTTGGATACTAGGGATGAGCCGATGTCCGAAGGGGCGACTTCTCTTACAATATCCGGTTGAAAGACATTATAAATATTTTGAGGTGAAAAATGAAGACAGCGATTACGGAAATGTTTGGGGTGAAATACCCGATTATGTGCGGCGCCATGATGTGGCTCTGCAAACCGAAACTTTGCGCGGCGGTATCCAACGCGGGTGGTATGGGCAATCTTACCGCCGGTAATTATGCCACGGAACAGGAATTCCGCGTTGCGATTAAGGAAACGAGAAAACTTACGGACAAGCCGTTTATGGTTAACGTGACGATTCTTCCTTCCGTGCACATCACGCCGGAACATCACAAAATGTATCTGCGCGTGTGCGCCGAGGAAAAAGTCGCGGGAGTGGAAATTTCCGGCACGCCTCTGGATAAAGCGGTGGGGATGGAATTTATTGAAGAACTGAAAAGAGCAGGCGTAAAGATGTTTCACAAAGTAGGCTCGGTGCGTCACGCGGTGCACGCGGAAAAGACAGGCTATGATGGCATCTACGCCGCGGGAATTGAAGAAGGCGGTCATCCGCTCAATGATGATGTGACCACCATGATTTTAACCCCGCGCATCGCCGAGGCGGTGAAAATTCCGGTAGTCACCGTGGGCGGCATCGCCGACGGGCGCACCATGGCCGCGGCTCTTACTTTAGGCGCGCAGGGTGTGATGATGGCCACGCGTTTCGTGGCCACCAAAGAATGTGAAGTCCACGAAAATATCAAATGGGAAATCGTTCGCCGGCAGGAATTCGAAACCACGCTTATCTGCAAGACCATTGGCCTGCAGGGCAGAGCCATAAAAAATAAAGTTGTGGAGGAAGTTTTGGCGCGAGAGTCAAAAGGCTGCGGCTTGGAAGATCTGATTCCGCTTATTTCCGGTCAGAAAGTTAAGGAAGCGTGGGAGACGGGAAATGTCGATGCGGCGCCCATGATGATGGGTCAATCGGTAGGTCTCATCAAAGATATTCTATCGTGCAAGGAAGTTATCGAACGGATGGTTAAGGAAGCGGAAAAAGAGCTGGAACACGCTGTGCGATTATTCAAGGCGTAATTTATCCGTCTGTTAATAACTGATATTTACGACCACGGGACGGTACAAAAAAAGATTTCGGCGGATGAAGCTGGTTTCTGTATCCTCTTCCAGCGAGTTGCACACGTAAGTGGCCACAATATTTTTCTC
Source organism: Syntrophaceae bacterium UBA5764 (assembly GCA_002418825.1). Lineage (GTDB taxonomy): Bacteria > Desulfobacterota > Syntrophia > Syntrophales > Smithellaceae > UBA4810. The sequence continues at coordinate 15,985 of DIEW01000086.1, forward strand.
GCGGGAAAATTGAATATGTTCCTTGCCGGCGTAGCAAAAAGTACTTTTATCGTAAAGCGGACTTTGTTCGTCAACTTCGGGGATTTTCTTGACCAGTACTTTCGGCTCCGTCCATGGCCCTTCAAGGCTTGGGGCTTCCTGATAAAGAAGTTTGTTTCCCTTGTCTTTTGTGGAAAGATAAACGGCTGTCCATTTGCTTTCATCGGGCCGGTAGCGCACGGAAAGTTCTGATAAAGCTTCGTCAAATATTATTTTTACGCGCTGTGCTTCGAGTTTTTTACTCCAACTGCCGTCGTCGTTATAATATTCAATATTCCATGTCTCTTTGTTTACAACGTTCAAATCAACGCGGGCCAGAATGTTTCCAACGGCAGTCTCAGTGTTGAATAAGGGATAAAAATATAAGTGTCCATCATAAACTGCCGTTGTGGTAGCCCAGGCGATAATTTGTGGCGGAATTGATTTTGTTATGTCCAGGTAATCAATTTTCCATTGGTGAGGATCATCAGCGGTAAAATCTTTTATCACAGCTATTTTGTGTCCGTTTATTTTGAAGTTGAAAGGCGCGTGGTCTTTTGTCGGCGCCTCCACGACCAGTAAGGGAATATGCAAGATGCCATCCACGATAAAAGCGTCTTGCGGCCAGAGCCATTCATTTTCGCTGAAAAAAGGAAGAAACTTTCCGTTTTGTTTTTTTATATAATATTTAATGTCGAACTGGTCCTTTGATGAGCAAGTGGAGATAGCCAATGTTGTTCCTAAAACCACATCCATGCCGATGCGGTCTTTGCGTCCTTTTCCCCCGGAAACAAAAGTGTCGCCAAAAAGCCATAAGGTTCTGTTTTGGTCAAGTTTAATGGAGTAGGCGCTATCCCCTCCGTACCAACCATCTTTGTCGGGAAAATTAGGCAGGCATTGAGCTTTTGGTATTTCAGTGTGAAAAGTTTTCTGCTGAACATTTGAGCACGAAAAAAGCAAAATGCTCAGCAGAAGAAATATGCACCACGATAATTTACGCATTACTTAATGAGTTGATTTTTTCATTGCCCTTTATATTTCGGCGGCCTTTTTTCGACGAACGCGGCAATGGCTTCCTTAAAGTCATCCGAAGACATCAAAAACAAATTGTTTTTTAGTGCCATGGCCATTCCGCTTTTGACATCTGTATAGCGGCTGTAATTTAAGACTTCTTTTGTGGCGCGCACGCCCAGCGGAGCGTTTTGGGCGATTTCGGCAGCCAGCTTTTTCGCTCCAGCCATAAGAGAATCCTTATCCTTGTAAATGGCGTTAACCAGGCCCATTTTTTCGGCTTCTTGTGCGGGATATTCGGCGGCGGTAAAAGCCATTTGCCGAGTAAATCCTTGACCAATAATGAGCGGCAGTCTCTGCAGCACGCCCATATCTGCGACCAAACCGATGCCCGCTTCCCGGAGAGAGAAACTCGCGTCTTCCGTGCATAAACGGATATCACAGGCGGAAATTATATCCAGCCCACCGCCGATGCAGCGGCTGTGTACTGCGGCAATCACCGGTTTAGGGCACTCTTCAATAAAATTACAGGAGTCAAAAAAAGGTTGTAATCTTTCCTTTTCCATGGATTCGTTCATGCTTTCGGCTGAAGCTTTCAATAAATGATTGCCTACTTCTTTTATGTCGAGACCAGAGCAAAAAATTCTTGCTTTGCTGGTCAGAATAATTACTCTCACATCATTCCTTGTCCCCAGTTTTTGGAACACGTCGGCAATTTCGGAGGAGAACTCTAAACTCAGTGCATTTAAGCTGTCCAACCTAGCCAGTTCCACTTCAGCGATGTAATCTTTAATTTCCAGTTCAATAAACTTGTATTTCATAGAGCCTCCTTAGGGTGGGGTTAATGTTTTGCTGTTTGCAGAAAAATCAACCCTTTTTATTAAAGTTATCTTTAATTACTATCTGCTTTGTAGAAAAGCAACACTATTTTAAATAGTGTTTTAAATTCAATGTATTAATGCGCTTGAAGGGCTTTGAAAAATTAAGCCTTGAAAAAGCTAACTGCCGGTCAAAATCATTTGAATTCGAAAAGCATTTTTGATAAGGTGAGTTTAAACGGGGAAAGAATGATTAAATTAAACTTTAAAGTCAATAGAGGTTTTTTATTTCCGTTTCTGTCTCTCCGTTAATGCGTACTGTTCTTAAAAAATTACCATTAGAGAATCTTTTTTCGCTTCGCCGGGAAGTGGGAAGCGATACTTGGCAGGAGTTATTTAAGACAGGCATGATTATAAAAAATGAAATAAAAGAAAAGAAAGGATGGGAAAAGATGAAACTAGAAGATGTAAAAAATGTATGTGTGGTGGGTGCCGGTAATATGGGACATCAGATTTCGCTTCTTTGCGCGATTTATGGTTATAAAACAAAGTGTTCGGATGTCGTGCCGGAAATACTCAAGAAAGCAGACAATTTTGTCAATACTTATCTTCCCGGAAGAGTGGAAAAAGGTAAGATGACCAAAGAACAGGCCGAAGCGGCAAGAAAAAATATTTCTTTCACCTCTGATATGAAAGAAGCAGCCAAAGACGCGGATTTTGTCATTGAAGCGGCTACGGAAGTCCTGAATCTCAAAAGAAAGATTTTTGCGGACCTGGATAAAATTGCTCCTCCGCACGCGATTTTGGCCACAAACAGTTCCTACATTGTCAGTTCCCGTATCGCGGATGCCACTAAAAGACCGGATAAAGTTTTGAATATGCACTTTTTCAATCCGGCGTTGGTTATGAAGCTTGTGGAAGTCGTTAAAGGACCCCATGTTTCTGATGAAACGGCGAACATCACCATGGAATTGTCCAAAAAACTGGAAAAAGTTCCGGTCTTTATTAAGAAGGAAGTGGATGGATTTTTACTCAACAGAATCTTCCGCGTAATTACCAGGGAGGCCCTGTGGATGCTGGAAATGGGTGTTGCTTCTATGGAAGATATTGATAACGCTTGTGTTTATGGCGCGGGCCATCCGATGGGTCCATTCCGGCTGATGGATTTGACCGGTGTTGATCTTACTTATATTGCTTCTATGGAAAATTTCAGAAAAACGGGCGATATGGCTGATTTGCCTTCTCCGAGTGTTGTGGAACATTATGTTAAAGGTGAATACGGACAAAAAGTCGGCAAGGGCTGGTACGATTATAAAAAACCGGAAAAAAAATAGCCGATAAAAAGGAAAGATAGCTTAAACAACGAAGAATAAGGATGGCGCGTGAAAGCCATCCTTATTCTTGCAACTAATTCATCTTGAGATTTTTTCGAGCTATTCGGTTAAAAAATCAATAAAGGTTTTAAAAACAAAAAATAAAAATAAAGAGGTGATCTATGAGTACAAGAGAAGTTGTAATTGTTGATGGGATGCGGACAGCTTTCGGCAGGTTAGGCGGAACATTGCGCGATATTACTGGCGAAAAATTAGCTGGTCTTGGCATCAGAGGATTGGTAGAAAAAACAAAAATACTGGAAAAAGCAAAAGTGGACTGTGTGTTTTGTGGTTCGGCGGCGCATTGTTCCAATGCGATAAATCCCGCCCGTTGGGCTCTTCTTTATGCCGGTCTTCCCCATGAAACATCGGCAAGTTATATTGAAATGCAGTGCGGTTCGGCTATCGATAGTATGAATCACGCGGCATGGAAGATTATGGCTAATCATGCCGATATCGTTATTGCGGGCGGTTTCGAATCTTACAGCCAAATTCCGGCCAAATACTCCATGAGTATCCCCCCCTATCGGTTGATACCCCATATGCCTCTGCCGCAGGGGCAATCTCCTTTTCCCGAAGACCTTATGGAAATGGGAGTGACCGCGGAAAATTTGCAGGTAATGTACAAAATACCGCGTCAGGCGTCTGATGAGTTCGCTTTGCGTTCACAGGTTTTGGCGAAAAAAGCTATGGATGCCGGATACTTTGTTGATGAAATCATTCCCGTTACGGTGCCACAGGGTAAAAAGGAACCGCCGATTGTATTTAAAGTTGATGAACATCCGCGTGAAACTTCCATGGAGGCGCTTTCTGCCTTAAAGCCGGCTTTTAAAAAAGACGGAACGGTAACCGCGGGTAATGCTTCCGGTCGCAATGATGGTTCTGCCTTTGTTCTGATGATGGCCAAGGAAAAAGCCGAAGAGCTCGGCTATAAACCAATGGCAAAATGGGTTGCCGGTGCCGATTACGGTGTTGATCCCAAAATTATGGGTATTGGTCCTGCTTACGCCATTCCGATGGCGCTCAAACGCGCTGGTTTGAAACTTTCCGATATGGATGTCATTGAGGTCAATGAAGCCTTTGCCGTGCAGAATCTTGCCGTCATCATGGAGCTGGAAAAACAGACGGGCGTAAAGATTGACATGAACAAGTGGAATCCTAACGGCGGCGCGATTGCCTTTGGTCATCCCAATGGCGCTTCCGGCGCGCGTATTTGCATATTTGCGATGAAAGAACTTATTCGCAAAGGCGGGAAATACGGTGTCTTCAGTTCCTGCTGCGGTGGCGGTCTGGGCGTGGCTGCGATTATTGAAAATCTGCAAAGGTAAATGTAAAAAAGTTATGTTAATTTTCAATGCCTCCGTGGCTAACGGTTGCGGAGGCTTTGTTTTTTTGATTTTGAAAAATTGGTAAAAAGTATTAGTTTGTGAATAAGGAGTATATATGGCAGAACAATTTATCAGCGAGAGAAATTTAAGCTTTTTACTGTACGAAGTGTTTAATGCAGAGAGCCTTCTAAATTATTCGCGCTATGCCGATCATAGTCGTGAAGTATTCGATATGGTTTTGAAAACGGCCATGAAAATGGGTAAGGATCTTTTTAAACCTATTGTGTCCGAAATGGATAAACAACCGCCAGAGTATGTGAAAGGCCAGGTGAAAGTCCATCCGGCTGTTCGCAATATAATGAGAGAAGTAGGTGCTGGCGGTTGGATTGGCGCGACTTTTGATTATAAATTAGGTGGACAGCAATTGCCTGAAATGGTCGGCATGACCATTCCCACGGCTATTTTCGGTGCAGCAAATTATTCCGCATCCGTCTTCCACGGCCTAACGAATGGAGCGGCTGGATTGATAGCCTCTTTCGGTACACAGGAAATGAAAGACATGTATCTTCCTAAAATGATGTCTGGCGAGTGGCAAGGAACAATGGCTTTGACGGAACCTCAGGCAGGAAGTTCGCTTACTGATGTTTCCATGACAGCAGAACCTACGAATAAAAATTACTATACAATGAAAGGACAAAAAATATTTATATCCGCAGGTGATCACGACGGTGTAGATAATATTATTCATCTTGCGTTGGCCAGAGTTAAAGATGCGCCTCCCGGTGTCAAAGGTATTTCCCTTTTTATTATTCCCAAGTACAGAATAGAAATGGGCGGGAAATTGGCTTTTAATGATGTAAATTGTGCCGGCATTTATCATAAATTAGGATATAAAGGTTCACCTATTACCCAGCTTGCTTTTGGTGAAAACGATGATTGCCGTGGCTGGTTGGTAGGTGAAGTTAATAAAGGTCTGGGGTATATGTTTCAGATGATGAACGGAGCACGTATTGATGTTGGTTTGGGTGCAGCCTGTATTTCTTCTGCGGCTTATTATGCTTCCTTAGAATATGCCAAAGAACGTCCACAGGGCAGAAAGCTTTCTGCTAAAGACCCGTTGTCGCCTCAGGTCTCAATTATAGAGCATCCTGATATTCATCGCATGCTTTTGTTTCAGAAAGCGATTATCGAGGGATCGCTTTCCCTTCTGATGCAATGCAGCTTTTATCATGACATGGAAAAAGTAACCGAAACCGAAGAACACGAAAATTACAACCTCCTTTTGGAACTTTTGACACCCGTAGCTAAAACGTATCCTTCTGAAATGGGTATTTTTTCCTGTAGTCAAGCTATACAGATTCTTGGTGGTTACGGATACTGCGACGAATTTCCTGTTGAACAATTTTATAGGGATGTACGTATCCATACCATTCATGAAGGCACAACGGGTATTCAGGGAATGGATTTATTAGGACGCAAGATGATGATGAAAAAAGGGAAAGCCGGGCAACTTTATTTGACTGAAGTGCGTAAAACCATAAAAGACGCCCAAGAAGATGTCGGACTAAAATCATATTCCGAGGCATTGGAAAAAGCTCTGCAGAAATTAGAAAAAATAACGGCCCATTTATTTGGTATCGCTAGCAAAGGCGATCCTGAAATGTTTTTGGCTGATGCAACTCTTTACTTAGAGCTTTTCGGTATCATTGCTATTGCTTGGCAGTGGTTGAAGCAGGCGGTGATTGCCAAAAAGATGCTCAATGACGGTAAGCTAACCGAAGCGGACAATAATTTTTATAATGGGAAAATATATACTTGCCGATATTTTTTTGGATATGAACTGCCCAAGATTGAAGGGTTGGCGATGAGGCTAAGTAACGGTGATGATTTAACGGTCAATATAAAAAATGAATATTTTTAAGGATAATAGATAGGCTGTTTTTCTGGAGATGCCTCGTAAGGGGCATCTCCTAATTTACCTTATCGGGAGAAAAAATGGATATATTGACAAATAGGAGAGATGGAATTCTTGCGATTGAATTCAACCGGCCGGCAAAAAAAAATTCAATTACCGCGGCTATGTATCAGATGATGGCGGACGCTCTCAAAGACGGCGAACAGGATAATGGCGTGCGCGTAATCTTGTTTTGCGGCAAGCCGGATATTTTCACGGCGGGAAATGACCTGGAAGATTTCATGAACACTTCCACGCAGGGTGATTTTAGCGACCGCCCAGTAGTGCATTTCATGCGGCAATTAAGCTCAGCTTCCAAACCGGTTATCGCCGCGGTTGCCGGCGCGGCTATCGGCATCGGCACGACCATGCTTCTGCACTGTGATATTAATTATGCGGCTGATAATGCGAAATTTTCCATGCCGTTTGCCCAGCTTGGTCTTTGTCCGGAATTCGCCTCCAGTATGCTTCTGCAGCAAGTTGTGGGTTTCCCGCGCGCGGCGGAAAAGCTTCTTTTAGGCGAGCCTTTTTCCGCGCAAGAAGCTTATGAGATGGGATTGATCAATAAAGTATTGCCGGCGAATGAACTTCTTGGATATGCGCGCGCACAGGCCGAAAAACTTACCAGATTGCCGGCATCTTCTTTACGCAGAACCAAAAATTTGATGAAAGCGGCACAGGCGGAAATAGTTAAAGAGAAGATGATGGAAGAAAATAAATACTTCGGCGCGATGCTGCTTTCACCGGAAGCGAAAGAAGCTTTCAGCGCGTTTTTTGAAAAACGCAAGCCGGACCTCACAAAATTTAAATAAATTAGATTTTTTACAGAATGTTGGAACGAGGATCTGGGGGGGGATTCTTATTTTTTGTAAAGTGAATTTTTAAGAATATAGTGACGCACAGGATTCGGCGTCAGATACTTTATTGACCTTCCCGTTTTTGTCATTTCCCTTATCCGTGAAGAAGATATATCCAGAAAACTTACGTGGCGAAAATAAATAGAGTAACCTGTTGGCCCTCTGAAGCCGTCGATCTTGGCATCGTACGAAAATCGCGCGGCGAAATCCGGCGGTAATATTTTGTCCAGTTTCATATTTTCGTAGCCGGGGCGGGTCATCACGGTAAAATTGCACAGCACTAAAAGATTTTCCCAATCCTTCCAGGTGGTTATTGCCTGAAAGGCGTCCTGTCCGACGATAAAGTACAACTCCATGTTTTCCATGTATTTGTTCAAAATATATTTAACTGTTTCCACGGAGTATGATTTGCCCGCGCGCAGTTTTTCCACTTCGGAAAAGGAAAAATTAACATTGCCTTCGATGGCCAGCTTGATCATTTGCTCGCGGTGGTAAAAAGACGTGATATCGGCTTCCAGCTTATGCGGCGGTCTGGAAGAGGGGACAAAGAAAATGCGATTTAGAGCAAACATTTCCAGTATTTCTTCCGCGCCCCTTAAATGTCCGAAGTGTATCGGATCAAATGTGCCGCCGAAAAGCCCCCATTTCATTTGCGCACCTGACCGTTGCCGTAGATGATAAATTTTGTGGTGGTTAATTCTTCCAGTCCCATTGGCCCAAAAGCATGCAACTTAGTCGTAGAAATGCCTATTTCCGCGCCCAGACCAAGTTCAAATCCGTCACTGAAGCGGGTAGAGGCGTTAACCAGGACAGTGGATGAATTGACTTCATTCAGAAATTTCTGCGCGTTTGAGTAGTTTTCGGTGATAATGGATTCCGTGTGCAGCGAGCCGTATTTTTCTATATGCGTGATGGCTTCATCGATATTTCCCACAATTTTTATGGCCAGAATTAAGTCAAGATATTCCGCATACCAGTCGTTTTCCGCCGCCGCTTCAGTATTTTTAATAATCTTTCTTGTTTTTTCGCAGCCTTTGATTATAACCCCGGCTTGGCGCATTTTTTTTGCCACACGGGGTAAAAAGTCGGAGGCGATATCTTGATGCACGAGCAGTGTTTCCATGGCGTTGCAGACGCCGGGACGTTGAACTTTGGCGTTAAAGCAAATTTCCACCGCCATGTCCGTATTCGCGTCTTTATCCACGAAAATATGGCAGACCCCTTTGTAATGCTTGATTACAGGTATTTTGGATTGGGCGACCACGGCACGAATGAGTTCTTCACCGCCGCGGGGTATAATCAAATCGATATATTCATCAAGCTGCAGCAGGGCGGAAACTCCTTCGCGGTCGGTAAAAGGAACCACCTGAATTGTCCCTGCGGGTATGGAGCTTTTGCGCAAAACATTCTGCAGTATGGAAACGACGGCCACATTGGAATTAATCGCTTCAGAGCCGCCGCGCAGAATGACCGCGTTGCCCGCTTTTAGACATAAGGCGGACGCATCCACCGTGACATTGGGACGGGATTCATAAATGATACCGATTACACCAAGCGGAATGCGCATGCGGCCGACTAAAAGGCCGTTGGGGCGACGCCACATCGAAGTAATCTTGCCCACCGGGTCAGGCAGAGCCGCAACTTCCCGCAATCCTTGTGCCATGGCTTCAATGGTCGCTTCTTTCAGTGTCAAACGGTCAATCATTGCCGCTGAAAGGCCGGATTTTTTAGCTTGTCTTAAATCCTTGGCATTTTCCTTAATGAGAAAATCGCTCTTTGCCAGAAGCTCCTGAGCCATTTTTAGCAGGACATCGTTTTTGTCCTCCGTTGATGCGTGCGCAAGATCACGCGCCGCTTTTAGCGCTTTCTCAGCGATTTGTCTTATTGAATTTTTTATGTCCATGAAGTATATCCTAATGCCTTTAAAAATAAATTTATATATATTTTTTTCAATTGTTGGTAAAAGCCGTTTATCATAAAACGGCACAGTGAATATTAAGAAGTTGTTTTAAGTATCGACGCCCAAAACCGTTTTCTATTTACAGGACAAAGGGTTAAGTGTCAAGGGCTTTGCCGGGAGAGAAAAAAGTATGAAGATGATAAAAATTAAAGCCGGTAAAGGTATTTATGAAACAGTCAAAGATGGTGGCTTTAATTTAAGTTCCATTTCCACCTATTTTGGAGCGGCGGTGGGACCGCGGTGGCTTATCGCCAGCGGATTTGATTTGACCCTTCTGAAAAGCGGGTTGTTGGGACATTCGCGACCAGTGCATCTGATAGGGGCTTCGGCAGGAGCTTGGCGGTTTGCCGCATGGATTCAGCCGCAGGCCGTGCAATCATACAACAAACTGTTGAACGGCTATATAAATACCAGGTATTCCCGAAAAGATAACCCGAAGACAGTTCTGGAAAAATTCACTTCTCTTATCAACGATTATTTGGAAGATGACGCGTTGCCTTTTGCCCTGAATAACAAAATATTTCGTTTGGCGGTTATTACGGCGCGCGCGCGCAATCTTGTTTCTTTTGAAACCGTTTTTGTGCAAAAAACAGGTCTGGCGGCCTGCTTTTTGGCAAATTTATTCAGTCGTAACAACATCTATCGTTTTGCCGAGAGAGTCGTGTTTTACGACGGCGCCAAGCCGCCGTATTTTTGTCTGCAGGCGGGATTTCATGGTTCATACGTGCGTCTTAATGAGATAAACTTTAAACACGCAGTTATGGCTTCCGGCGCTATTCCTTTGGTTGTGGCTGGGGTGAAAAACATATATGGGGCGCACCGTGGCACCTACCGCGACGGCGGATTGATTGACTATCATCTGGCGCATCAATTTGCGGCGCAAAAAAATGAAGTGGTATTATTTTTTCATCATCAGGAAAGAATTATTCCCGGCTGGCTGGATAAAAAATTAAAAAAAAGGACGCCTGATGCTGAAACCTTGAGTAATGTTTTGATGGTCTATCCTTCGCCGGATTTCATAGAAAAACTGCCGAATAAAAAAGTGCCGGAGCGCGATGATTTCCTCACCTACATTGATGACCAGGACACAAGAATTAAAAACTGGAACAAAGCGGTGGAACTGGCGGCACCGCTGGGCGAGGAATTCTTGGAATTGGTGGAAAGCGGCAGGATAAAAGACGTGGTGGAAACGTTTTAATATATTGTGTTTCATGCCCGCAGAAGAAAAAATCATTAAGTTAAAGAAAATATTGGATAATTGCGTACTTTGTCCGCGTGCTTGCCGCGTTAACCGCGCGCAGGGAGAATTGGGTTTCTGTAAACTCCCGGCAAAGATAATTATGGATTGCGCTTTGGCGCATCATGGAGAAGAACCGCCTCTTTCCGGTCACCGGGGGGCGGGAACAATTTTTCTCGTTTCCTGCAACCTGGGTTGCGTTTATTGTCAGAATTATCAGATATCTCAATCGACGGAAGGTCAGAAGCTTACCGTGGAGCAAATGGCGGAAGTTATGCTGGATTTGCAGAAACGCGGCTGTCATAACGTCGAGCCGGTAACGCCCACACCGCAGACGCCGCTGATTATGGAAGCGCTGGTTTTGGCGCGCGCGAAAGGATTGGAAGTTCCCTTTGTCTATAACTGCGGTGGTTATGAAAATCCGGAAGTTATCAAACTGCTCGACGGCATGGTGGAAATTTATTTGCCGGATTTCAAATACGGGCAGGAAGATGTTGCGGTGGAATATTCCGCCGCGCCGGGATACCCGCGCTTTGCGCTGGCTTCGCTAAAAGAAATGGTGCGGCAGGTGGGAGATGAACTGGAGCTGGAAAACGGCGTAGCGAAAAAAGGTGTGATTACCCGACATCTAGTGCTGCCGGGGAAAATAGAAAATTCAAAAGAAGTTTTCCGTCTGATTAAAAAAGAAATATCGCTGAATGTGCCGATTAGTTTAATGTCGCAGTATTCGCCCCCGCCCAAAGTGCGCCGTCACCCGCTCCTATCCCGCCGGATTACTCCAGCTGAGTACCGGGAGGTTCTGGACTACGCTTTAAAGCTGGGCTTTAGGAATCTTTTTATTCAGGAAGTAAATGAATATGAGCTGACGCCGGATTTCAATCGGGAAAATCCGTTTGATTGATTTTAACAATGGGCACATCAGTGGCGCATGGTCTTTGGCGATCACAGGTCATTTGAATTCAGGGATTTCTTGCCTGCCGGATTTGGTTGTGCTGTTTTTACTACAGTTTCTTGGCAATAACCGCAAATTCTTTGCTTTGCGCAGAAAAAGGCGTGCCCGCCACATCCGCATAATAATTTTCGATGGCAAAACCGCAGGCGGCAAACTCCCTCTCCACATCTTCAGGACTGAAATACTGCAGCCAATTATAAATTGTGCGCGTGCGCTTAGCCTCAATGATTGTGTATTGATCGAGGACCACTTTTTCCTTCTCATACTTGAAGATATTCAGAAAACCGTAATATTTATCGCGAGACCAGAAGCCATCGAGAAGATTGGCCTCATACAGAGCCTTTTCTTCCCGTTCGTTGAAGGCGTTTAAGGAATACACATCAAGGAGAACCGAACCGGCGGGTTCGAGAAACCGATGAAATTTGGCAATCATCGTTTTCCTTTGAGCCGGGCTGAGAGCGCAGAAATCGCACATAATCATCAGAACGAGGTCAAAACGCTCGTCCGTTTCAAAATCCAGATAGTTCCGGTTGACATAACGAATGGGCAGTTTCTCCCAAGTTGCCATTTCCTGCGCGTATTGGATTGACCGCTTCGAGAAATCTATGCCGGTGACCACCGCATGTCTTCGGGCCAGCCTTGTGGTATATAATCCGGGACCGCAGCCGAAATCGGCAATCGTCTTTCCTGCGCCGATGTTAAAACGGGAAACAATCCAATCCACCGACTGATCAATGAAAGCGATGTTTCGGGACGAGACATCCAGCTTTTCGTCCAAATGGAACTTGAGCATCTGCTTTGAGGTATGTTCATCCGTCCAGAGATCCGCGGCGTTATAGAATTCGAAGGGTTGCGGGCGGATGTCCATCATTTCAAGTTGTTCAAACATTAATTTCTTCCACTCACTTTGTTCCCCAGAACGGCGTTGCGGTTAACGTTGCGCGTCAGGCGCGGCCCATCAGGATCGTCGTTTGTAACGAATTGTTAGGAAAAACTCTAAAGTAACATTGTTGCCTGGTCCCAACAAAGGGTTAAATACCATCCGGAAGCTTGGGAGCCATCATTTTACTGCGATTCAGCTTGCGTCCGTCGACAACAAACGTGCCGTCGCCAACTGCGTGAACGGTGCGCTTCTCTTTT
>DIEW01000033.1 GCA_002418825.1 Syntrophaceae bacterium UBA5764
GTCATCGGGCAATGTATTTATTGATCTGGGGTATTCCCCGGAAGAGGCCGCTATTTTGCAAATGCGGGCTGATTTAATGGCTGACCTGCGAAAATTCATTAAAGTTAAAAAACTGACGCAGGCCTCTGCCGCGAAAATATTTGGTGTAAGTCAGTCGCGGGTTTCCGATTTGANNCCGGCAAATGGGAAAAGTTCAGTCTGGAAATGTTGATTACGCTGATGACAAAAGCCGGTATGAATGTCAAACTGAAAAGAGCCGCGTAGGGCAAATTCGCCTACCTCGACGCCGGCGGCCCCGGCGGCGCGATCTTTGAGCTGATGCAGAGGAGATAAAATATAACTCTATATTTTGTCGAAAATTTTGGAAGAGGTGAAGAAAAAAGTAAGTTTAACGGTGAGAGATAAATAAAGCGAATATTTTTATGGGATTAGGAACAAAAAAGTGTTAAAGCTTTGATATGGCTCAAACAACAGAATTATTTTTAACAGAAAGACAAAAACTCTATGCGCATTTTGCAGATAGGTTGGAAACCGCAAACTATTTAAACCGCAAAGCTGTAAGCTTTCAAGGTAATAAAATAGAACCCGTATACCGTTGGTTTAAATACAAGGAAGGTTTTTCATCTAACCTAGTAAAATACTTTTTAAGCGAATATTCTAAAAAGCCGGGTAGGTTGTTAGATCCCTTTGCCGGAACTGGAACGGCTCTTTTTGCAGGGCAGGAACTTGGATGGCAATCATACGGAATTGAAATTTTGCCCGTAGGTGTATTTGTTATGAATACACGACAGGCGCTGAATGATGTAGATATAAAAGAATTGCAGGCTAATATAAAAAATATTTGGCCAATCATTGAAAAAATCAAAAAATTTAAACATCATATTAAACACATCGCTATTACAAAAGATGCTTTTCCTGAAGAAACTGAACTATTCTTAAATAAATACTTGGATTATTGTTCAAATATTGACAATAAAAATGTTCAAACTATATTGCGCTTTGCTCCATTTGCTGTATTGGAAGATATGAGCTTTACACGAAAAGATGGACAATATTTACGTTGGGACTATCGTGCAAAAAGAGAACTTGCAGGGAAACCCTTTAATAAAGGGGGAATAAAAAAATTTAAAGACGCTGTACAATGTAAAATTGACGAAATTATTTATGATCTTACAACACACAAACCACCTTCATTATTTGAGAATATTGAAGAAACTGCGAAAGAAAAACATCCCATAACAATTCTGGAAGGTTCTTCTCTTGAGAAACTTCCGTTGATGGAAGATGGTTATTTTGATTTTATCATTACATCTCCGCCATATTGTAATCGGTACGATTATACAAGAACATATGCGCTAGAACTAGTTTACCTTGGTCTTGATAATGATCAAGTGCGCAATTTGCGTCAAGCGATGCTGTCTTGCACTGTTGAGAATAAAGAAAAAATAGACATCCTGGAAAATTTCTATACATCCATAAGCAAAAGTAAAAATTTTCAAAACGTTCTTAAGATTTATAATAAATCGTCAGCAATGAGCGAAATTAATTCTACTCTTGATGCGCTAAATAAACTGAACAAACTAAACAACAATAATATCCCAAGGATGATAAAAAATTATTTTCTTGAACTATGTTTCGTAATTTATGAAATGTCCAGAGTAATAAAAAAACAAGGCTATAGCGTAATGGTGAATGATAATGTTAGGTATGGTGGCGAAGAAATACCTGTTGATTTAATACTCTCGGAGTTTGCAGAAAACTTTGGATTTAGTGTTGAAAAGATTTTTGTATTGCCGCGGGGGAAAGGTAATAGTAGTCAACAAATGGGCAATTATGGCCGTACAGAAATCAGAAAGTGTGTGTATGTATGGCAAAAAAACTAGAGCCTACTTTTATTAAAAAAGCTGACGATTTAGTTACAACTAGAGAAAAAACTAGAGCGGGCTTCATTGCGCTTGCTTTAGAGAAAAATTATCTTGCTGTTCCTTATGTGGAAGAAGCCAAGGCTCTTAAGGCAATGGCAAGTAAAGTAAAAGAACCAAAAGAGCTTTTGCGTGTAGATGCTCTGAAAGTTGGTTTGTTAACAGCCTCTGGCCTTTCTGATAAGTCTTTAAATTACTTAACAGAAGATGATAAGATTATTGCAATAAGAGGGCTTATTGAAAAATTTCTTGAGCCAGCTGGTGATAATTTTGTTGATGAACTTATTTATCGTTACTTATTGACAAGAGGTGATACTTTAGGAGGAAAGGCTAGAAACTTGGCCGGGATGTTGGGGGAAAGAAAATTTTTACGATGTCTACTTTCCGTTTTAAATCTTTCCGGTTTAGATTACCAATGGAATGATTCTGATACAAAACAGTGGCTGTCAAAACCATCAGATGATGTTGGTATTGAAAAACGGATCAAGGGAATATCTTGGTCAAAAGGTAACAAAAAGCGTCTTCTAATCATGAATATTACAATTCCAACTGTAAGTAAAAATGTTGATCTTTCAATCTTAGAAGGAACTATTGATGATTTGAAAAGAGGGAAAACATCAATAATACATGATAGTGGTAAGTACATTGCTCTTGGCGAATTGAAAGGCGGTCTTGATCCGGCAGGTGCGGATGAGCATTGGAAAACAGCAAATTCTGCATTAGAGCGCATAAGAAAAAGTTTTTCAAAACGAAAATTAAAACCTAAAACATTCTTTATAGGTGCTGCCATTGAAAATAGTATGGCTTCGGAAATATACAAGCAACTAAAAAATGGTACAATGAACAATGCCGCTAATCTGACGGATGATGATCAGCTGACAAACATTTGCGAATGGATATTGAGCCTTTAGACCAAAATTTGGTCAAAGTTATCTGCTAAAAATAAAAAAAATAACAAATAAAGCAAATAAAAATGAATGATCCGTTTCTATTTTTCCAGACTAGTCACACCATAATTAAAACCATTAAATAATACTTGACTGCAAAAAGTGGGCAAATGATAATCACGCCAAAGGAGTGTTAATGAACGAAAACATCATTTTTCAGGATAAGCCCGAACTGGCAAATCCATATCTATTAATCGGCTTAAACGGTTGGTTGAACGCGGGCGAGGTGGCCACAGGTTGCATTGACTTTCTGCGCCGCAAGCTTAACGCCCAAAAGTTTGCCCATATCGATTCGCGGGATTTCCATATCTGGCAGGTTCCGGGCTTTGATTTATCGCAGACGCTGAGACCCAACGCGGTTATCGAAGAAGGCGTGGTAAAATCCCTTACCGGGCCCGCCAGTGAATTCTTTTACTGGAAGAGCGGCGCCGCAAATGACCTGATTCTTTTTACGGGCTTTGAGCCGAATCTGAGATGGCCGGAATACGCTTCGGCAATCCTGAGCGTTGCCAAGCAGTATCGGGTACCCAGGATATATTCTCTGGGCGGCGTTTTTGATCAGGTTCCCCATACGCGGGAAACGAGGGTCTTTGCCGTGCTGAGCAGTCCGGAGTTGAAGGGCGAATTCAAATCGTTTCCGTTTCTGAATTACGCGGGGCCGTGCAGTTTTTCCACCATGCTTTTGAATCAGGCGGCGAGCGTTGGCATTGAGGCGGCCGGCATCACGGCCAGAGTGCCGCTGTATATTCAGCTTTTCAACGCGAAGGCGTGTTACGATCTTCTGAAAAAGATTTTCGCCCTAACGCCTCTGAAAATCGATTTGAGCGATCTGAAAAAATCCGGGGACAACCTGGTAGAAACGATGGACAAGTCTTTCAGCCAGAATGAAACCGCGCTGAAACAACTGCGGAAACTGGAAGAAGTGTTCGATGCCGCTGTGCTTCAGGAATACGGCCAGGACCCCGGCCTGAACATCGACGAGCTGATGCAGGAAATGCTGAGTATGAAAATGGACGGCAAAAAACTGCACTGATAAATATTTGGAATAATTGCTTTTTTCTTGTCTAATTGAGGCTAATTAGAACCACCTCTTTTGTTAAACAAACACTTAATCAGCAGCAGTCATAGGACATAGGGCTTAAAATAGTCTTTGACAAATTTCCACTACATTGGTATATATTTGATATGAAAGTAGCGGAAAAAGATAATGTTGTCCACGGGATGCTGGAAGAAGAATACAGGCGGAGTCAGGACATTGTTAAGGCGCTTCAATCCAAGCTGAAAAACTATCCCCGGGGCGCCCTGAATATCCGGAGCAAAAAGGTTAAAGGCAAAGAATACGTTTACCATTATCTTGTCCGGCGAGAGGGGAAAAAGGTTCTCAACCTTCACGTTTCACAACAGAATCTGCCAAAAATTAAAAAACAAATCGAAGAACGCGAAAAATGCCGCAAGGAGATTTTGGCCTACAAAAAGCGTATCGCCTATTTATCAAAGCTTTTAAAAAAGCCAAAAAGGGAAAGTGGGCATGGAAAATAAACTGCCGGATAACCTTTTTCCTGATCAAATAAAAAATCTTCTCTGTGCTATAAGCAAGGTTGGATTTTTTGAACGGTCAATTGTGGTTGGCAGTTGGGTTATGTTGATTTATCAGGAAATCTACAGCGCCCGATATGTTTTGCGAACGCAGGACGTTGATTTTGGTGTCCATATAGCCCAACCAGCAAGCAAGCTAAAGGCTGACTTGCAAAAGATTATTACCGGTCTGGGATTTACGGATTACTTTGACTCTGAAGGTGTAAAGAAATTTACCGGTGGTGGTTATGAAATAGAATTCATCGGACAGCGTTCCGGCGGCAGAAGTAAAGGCGCTTTGTCTGTGCCTGAATGGAATGTTACCGCTATACCTCTTCCTTTCATCAGTATTCTTACTGATTTTTCAGAGGTAGCCAAGCTGTGCGGTTTTACAATCCGTTATCCTCTTCCTGAGGCTTTTTTTCTCCATAAGCTGATTGTTGCTCAGAGACGTTTGTCTGATGCTAAACGTGATAGGGATCTTGAGCAATGTGCCGCCATAATACCTGTGCTCAAGGATGAACGAATACGGCAGATAGTGAAGCGGCAGCGTTTTAGCAGAGAATCTAAGCGTCGTATAAGCGCATCATGTGAAGTCATTGATTTTCCGCTACAGCGTATTGGATTGACATAGTATGTAGCGGAAAATATTCTTGGCCTTATAATTTGAATACAAACTTTTCTATTGAATAAGTACTGGACGATATAAATTATTCCGCTTGCAAAATATTACTAAGTATATATTATTATCAATAATGGTAATTATATATGCTCAGTAAAAATATTGAAAAATTGCAGGAATTAAGCAAAAACGCCTACTTTACGCTTGATGATGTGGCGCAAACCTTTGGTCTTCAGCAGGATTCGGCCCGCGTTTTTTGCAGCCGCTATGTTAAAAAGGGCTTACTGGTTCGGCTGAAAAACAATCTTTACACCACCTCCTGGAAGTGGGAAAACCTTACGCGTGATGATTTCTTCATCATTGCCAATATTATGCAGGTGCCTTCCTACATTTCGCTCATGAGCGCGCTGGCGTATTACGAAGTGACCACGCAGGCGCAGCAGTCTTATCAAGAAAGCATAGGCCAGAAGCGCAGCATTGTGTATAATGTCCGTCAGGCTGTTTTCAGTTACGTGAAAATGCAGCGGCCATATTACAACGGCTTTGTCAAAACTGACGGTTTTTTTATCGCCACAAAAGAAAAGGCGTTTCTGGATGCGGCCTACCTGTATTCATTCGGAAAATACCGGTTTGACGCAGACTCGCTGGATTTGAAAAAGCTTGATTTCAATAAACTCAAAAAAATGATAAAAAACTATCCTCAAAAAACAAAGGACACGGTGAAAAGACTGTGCAGGATTTAATTAAACATGAGCAATTTGAGTTGGAAGTGCTGGAAAGGCTGCAAAGCGGGCGGTTTCTTTCCGACCTGATTTTCGGCGGCGGCACGATGCTGCGTTTGTGCCACGGGCTGGCGCGTTATTCGGTGGTTTTGGATTTCTGGGTGACAAAGGATATAGACTGGAAGAAATTTTACGGCAGGATGGAAAAATACCTGCTCCAATATTACAAACTGGCTGATTCCGCCAATAATCGGTTTACCATACTGCTTGAGTTGAAGGCTCCGCAGTATCCCAGAGCGTTGAAAATCGAGATACGCAAGGAAGCAAAAAAAATTAAGACCGAATCCTCCATAGCGTTCAGCCCCAATTCGACGGTGCAGGTTATGATGAAGACGGTCGCGCTTAACGAGATGATGAAATCAAAGATTGCAGCATTTTTGAGCAGGCATGAAATCCGTGACGCTTATGACATCGAATTTCTTTTAAAAAAAGGCATCCCTCTATACGGCGAAAAAGACGTTATGAAGAAATTGCAGGCGGGTCTGGAAAAGCTCGGCAGGAAAGACTTTTCCGTCAAGCTGGGCGCTTTGCTTGACGCGACGGAGAGAAAATATTATCTGGAAAACGGATTTAAAATTCTCCGCGCGCGTTTGGGCGAAAAACTTAATGAATAATAAAAAATCGCCGGGCAAAAGGATATAACGCTTAATTATCATAGATAATCGAATAAAAGCGTTTAGCCGCGGTGAAAGTTATACGTAACAATGTAATGAGAAGGGTAAATATTTTGCTTCAGTCATTGCCACGGAGCGCTGAGCGCTTCGCGATAATATTAATTTTTGAGTCGGCAACTTCATTTTTCCTTGCAATATATTTTATAATCAGTATTTTACTCAGTTCTAACTGGAAACTGAAAAATTATATCTTAAAACCTGCCCCAGTTTTTAAAAAAGGATGAAGCAATGAAAAAAGCACTTCTTTGGATTTTTTGTCTTATCGCGCTCATGATGACGGCCTGCTCGTCCGGAAACGAAGTCAGAACAACCGGCCAGAATGTTTATCTGAGGGCAGTAGCCAAGGAAATCTCCGGCGACTATGTATCAGCCTTCAGTCTTTATCAGCAGGCGCTTCCCCTTCTGCGACAGGAAGGCCATGAAGGTCTGATCAGGGAGTGTCGCATCGGTTGGAAAAGAACTTTTCTCATTGTTCAGGAGTTCGCGGCCACCGAGCAGGATATCCGGGATACGCTTGCTCAAACGTTTACGATAACCGAAGAACAAATAAATAATCTGATTTCCCGAATCGCCTATCTGGACATGGGAGGTTCAAGATATTATTTCAGCGACTTTATGGATACGGTCATTCATCTGGACCTCACGCTGATGCAGCAGCTTCCCGCCGTGATGGCCCGAAATCGTTTGGGTTATCAGGCGGTAGCGTCTTTTGTCAATATTCCGGGCCCCACATCGGGCTCGCCGTACATCAATCCGATATCCTACGAGGCGGTCGCAACCTATGCTGTTCCCCGGAATCTTTTGCCTGCCGATGGTTTGTTGAAGATATGGCAGCCGGTGCCTATTGTCATCGATTCCCAGACCGAGGTTGAGATCACGCATGTTTTGCCGGCGGACTATGTGGTCAACCCCGCGACAATCGGCGGCAATTTGGGCGACATTTATCTGGAAGTCCCGCTGGGCGGTCTTTCCGGAGATTTGAACATTACGATTCGGTTTAAATTTAAGCACTACGAACAAAGATTCACCATGATTGACCCCAATAATGTGGGCGATTACGATAAATCAAGCGATTTGTACCGCGAGTTCACCGCTTCGCGGAAAGACATTCGTATCACGCCGGAAATCTCCGACAAGGCAAGACAGATTGTCGGCTCGGAGCAAAATCCCTACCGTGCCGCACGCCTGATTTACGACTATATCGTGGAGCAGGTGACATACAGTCACATGCCGTACGGCACAGTTGAATCGCTGGGCATCCCCGCGTCCGTTTACGTTCACGAACACGGCTTTGGAGACTGCGGCGCGCAAAGCATGTATTTTGCCGCGCTGTGCAGCGCCCTGGGCATTCCCGCGCGCGCGGCCGGCGGCTATCAGTTGTTTCCCGGCATGGAAGGCGGTCATTTCTGGGCGGAGTTTTATTTGCCGAATTACGGCTGGGTTCCCGTGGACACCTCCGTGGCGCAAATTGCCAATTACCTGCCGGAACTGACGCCCGCGCAGAAACAGGCCTTCAAGGGTTATTTATTCGGCAGCCTGGATCCCTACCGCTGGGTGGTGCAAAAAGATGTGGACATGCCTTTTTCCCCGCCCGTCACGGAGCCGACGATGATGATGCTGGCCCTCCAAATGCCGGCGGCTCTGTGCGACGAAATAAACGGTTTTCCTGAAGAGGTCATCTGGCCTTATTACCAGATTCAATTCACTCCCCAACCGTAAGAGAAAGTTCATCCGCGGTTCGGTAGTGCTAAACCTGTGGTGAAGGGTGAATAGAGGGACGGGTCTTGAAATATCAATATCAGAATAACCGTATCGTCAATGTTCAAGCCATGATAAAAAAGGCGCCCCGAAGGACGCCTTTTTTATTTTTTCGAGTTGTGCCTATTTCTTTTTCTTTTTTTCAAGCAACGGCATACCGGCGATTCTTCTCACGATGTTTTTACAGGCATCGATATTATACTGGGTGTAAATGGCGATCTGCTCCATGATGGGCGAGCCGCCGCCGTGCATCGCGCCGTAGGAAATGGCGCCGGAGCTGGCCGAATTGGTGTAGTCGGCAAAGAGCAGCCAGAATTTAATCTGGTCTTCGACGGGAATTTCCTGATTACGTTTCACGTATTTTTTCAGGAGCTCCTGGATTTCTGGGTTGACCAGATCACCTTCATGCGGGAAGGTGGCGGGCATACCGCCGGCCAGTTCGCACAGAATCTGTTGTTCATGAAAGACCGCTTCGCCGGTCAGACAGCGTCCCACATTGGCGTAAATGGAATTCGGAATGCAGGCGCCGGGTCCGTAGGGAACCATGCCCACGCCGGGCATATAGACTTGCGGTTTGCCCATGGCCGAGGCAGTGAAACCCGCGGCGTAGCCCAGTTCCGTAATCTTGATGAGCTCGGAGATTTTTTCGCGCACATGCGGCGCTTTTTCAATGCCGTTCATTTCAGCGGCCATCGAGGCAAAGCCAATAAGCATGTCGCCCACGGCCGGTTTGCAGCCGGAATAGCTGTGACGGTGGAAAAGGGCAAACAGCAGAGCGCAGATTCCGCCGTGCTGATATTCGCCGTTTAAGAAGATGCGGTTGCGAGGAACGAAAACGTCGTCGAAGATGATATAAGAGTCGACGAAGCCCCAGTCGAAACCACGTTTGTAATGTTTGCGGTTGTACATGTTGTGCGGCGAGAGAACCTGTTTGACGCCTTCATGATCCGCCGGGAGCGCAAACGCGACGGCGTATTGCTTTTCATCTTTGGTAAGCGAACGGGTTGGAACGACCAGAATTTCATCCGCGACCGAAGCAAACGTGATGTGGACTTTCGCGCCGCGCACGACAATGCCGTCAGGCCGTTCTTCAACCACATGGAGATACTGATCCGGGTCCGGCTGTTCGGCGGGGCGCAAAAGGCGCAGGCCCTTGACGTCGGTCTGGGCGCAGCAGCCCACCAGATCGTTCTTTTGGAAATATTCCAGCCACTTCAGAAAGTTTTTGTAATATTCTGTTTTGCCGTTGTTCATTTTATCGGCTTCGTAAGACACGGCATTGATCGCATTGATGGCGTCAACGCCCATGCAGCGGCCGATGCACTGGCTGACCCGGTTCACCAACATTCGGGTCATGTCCTGCTTTTTGTGCAAGTCTTCCACGTTTTGGTGGATGTGGGTAAAACGGTTAATGGTTTCACCTGTGATATGGCTTTTGGCGGTGCACAGGTCTTTCGTTTCGGGGTCATGGGCCAGGTCAAAAGTGACGCCGATAACGTTTCGGGCCTGTTCCAGAACGTCATCCAGACGGTTAATCTTCTGTCCGTTGAGATAGAGATTGTTTTTTAGCTTCTTCAACCCCTCGAAATATTGTTCTTCTGTTCGCATAGATTATCTCCTTTGAATTGGGGTTAATAGGAATTAACTATTTGAGTGGCGGAAGTATAGGGAAGGAGCCGGAGGCTGTCAAGGAAATCTTACCTGGATGATTAAAAGGAGAGGGGAGATGAACATGGCGCGACGATTTTGCAATGTTCTTTGTTTGCCGCTTTTCCGTTTTGGCATGATTTTATTACGACGTAACAATAATTTATGTATACAAAAGACCGATTTTTAATGGTATGTATGCGCATATACGCAGAATGATATTTTTTAATCATCCAGTTGGAATCATGAATTTGTCCTGATTGCCGGATAATTGTTGATTGACTGGTGGATAGATAATATCGCTTCGTGATGGAAGATGAAAATTAAAATCTGTATTTTTTTAGAATATTTTGTTGAAACCACTTGTGGCTTTTATGAGACGCATGAAAGGAATAAATCATGATTCCTGATACACAACTGTTACAGAGCATAGACGAAATTCTGCATCCCCGATCCGTGGCGATCATTGGCGTTCCCCGTGGCATGAAAACGGGCAAACTTTTTTTTGTTTCACTCTTGGATCAAGGCTTCCCCGGTGAAATATATCCCGTGTCGGCTCATGCCGATGAGATTGACGGACTCAAGGCCTATCCAAATGTTACGGCTATTCCTGGAGCAGTTGATCTGGCCATTATTCTGGTGTCTCAAAACCAGGCGCTTTCCACGCTCAAGGAATGTGCCGCCAAAGGAGTTAAGGGAGCCATACTGTATACGGCTGGCTTCAAGGAAACAGGTACCGAAGAAGGACACATCTACGAGAAACAGTTGGTTGAAGTCGCCCACTCGTCTGGAATGCGGCTCATTGGGCCTAATTGCGTGGGCATATACGCGCCGCGCTCCGGATTGTCCTTCTTTCCTCAGTTGACTAAAGAACCTGGTCCGGTGGGGCTTGTATCTCATAGCGGGTCTCTGGCCCAGTTAATTTCTTACGTCGGCCCGAAATGGGGGATTCGCTTCAGCAAAGCTGTAAATCTGGGTAATGAATGCGACCTTACAAGTTCCGATTTTCTTCTTTATCTTGCACAGGACGCAGAAACGCAATTGATAGGCGCCTACATCGAGGGGATAAAAGACGGCGCACGTTTCTTTGATGCCCTTTACGCGGCATCACTAAAAAAACCCGTCATTCTGTGGAAAACAGGATTAACTTCCGCGGGTGCTCAAGCCGCGGCTTCTCATACGGGCGCCTTGGCCTGCGCGGCAGATGTCTGGGAGGGCGTTTGCAATCAAACCGGTGTCGTCTCTGTGATAGGATTTGAAGCCTGGCTTGACGCACTTATGGGATTTGCCATGCTGCCGGAGCATCTTGGCGAGAGAATTGCCGTAATATCGAGCGCCGGAGGATTGGCTGTTTCCGCTGCCGAGGCATGCGCATATAACGGTCTTCAGATGGCAAAACTTTCCTCTGACACGGTTGCTACTCTTGCTGCAATCGTACCGCAGGTGGGGACAAGTGTTCGCAACCCGGTAGACGTCAGCCTTGCCGCTTCACTGGATATAGGCATTTACATTCAGAGCATTCAATCTGTGGTTGATGATCCTGCCGTGGATGCTCTTGTAATAGTAGGAGCGTGGTTGAACCCGGAAGCAAACAAGATTTGCGCGGACGCGATTATTGAAGCCGGAAAACGGTCCGGCAAAGCCATACTTATGGTTAAACTTCCCGGAGTCGACGTTCCTCACATTTCTGAATTGTGTGATGCGCGCATTCCATGTTTCGATTCATCCGAAAGAGCGATGCGAACGTATGCCTGTGTGCGTCGTTATCAGCAATGGCGCAGCGGAAGACAATGAACGGGATGGTGTTTTCTGAAAGCCGCGTAGATAAAACCTGATGCGCTGTTGGAATGTAGCGGTGTTCAAAATATTCCGCGCGTTGGCGAAAGACCGGCCTGCACTTTGTTAACCTACGCTGTCACAGACACAGTTTCCTTGTGGTTAAAATCATAAAACAATTTTTTCTTTTTCCGTTTTTCCACATCAATCATTTTAGCGACACGTTCAAAAAAATACTGCAGTGCACCAGGCGGTGGCGGTCTGATAACAGCATAATATTAATTTGTATTTTAAGAAAAAATAAAAATGCCTTGACAAGCCTCTTTGAAAAAGATACTTATTTGACCGGCCAGCCGGTCGAATGTGTAGCCCGATTGTTTTGTTTGTGAGTAGCAGAACGAGAACAAACAGCAAAAGGAGCATGAGCAAATGATTGAAAAGAGACGCACGGCGAAGAAAGATTATATAGCGAAAAAAGCTATAGATGTTTTTTCAGCTCTGGGTTATAAGGAATCATCACTTCAGGACATCGCGACCAAGGGTAAATTCAGCAAAGCCGGTATCTATCATTACTTCAAATCTAAATCAGAGTTACTATCTTACATTCTGTTAAGTAATACCGATAGTTTTTTTAATCGTCTGGAAAAAAGTCTCGCCTCCGCCTTAAAAGAACGATTGAACCCGCAAGAAACTTTCGAAAAGTTAATAAGAACATACGCCGATGAGCTATTGAGTAATATTAAAGTAAGCTTGTTGATTTTGCGCGAGAGGCATCAGCTCACAGGCGCAAAAAAGAAAATACTGACGGAAAAAGAAAGAGCGATATTCAGACTAATAAGAGATCGATTAAAACATGTTCCAGAAAGAAACACAAAAATAAATATTAATCTTGCGTCATTCCAAATTATGTCAATGATTCATTGGATGGGATATTGGTTTGATGAAAGAGGGACTATCTCCAAGAAAGAGGCGATTAATCAGACGATTCACCTCGCTTTTCACGGAATATTAAAAATAAAAAAGTAATTATAAGAGGTTTAAGATGCCACAGCTTATTGTCAATAACATTACACTGAGATTCAGTGGTTTGACGGCCCTTAGCGATGTGAGTTTTGAAGTTACAAAGAATGAAATATTGGCAATAATCGGTCCAAACGGCGCAGGCAAGACATGTCTCCTGAATTGCATCAGCGGTTTTTACAAACCGCAGGAAGGAAATATGTCATTTGACGGAATGGATTTAATTACAACGCCGATTTATGAAAGAACCATGAAAGGAATAGCGCGGACTTTTCAGAACATCGAACTGTTCAATGGTCTTACGGCGCTGGATAATATCATGGCGGCTCGTCATGCGCATTTCAAAACCGGCGTTATACGTTCCGGCATCCATTTCGGCAAAGCGCGCGATGAGGAAATTTATCACCGAGAAATTGTGGAACAGATTATCGATTTTTTGGAAATTAAGCCTGTCAGAAAAAAGATAGTCGGCTCTCTGCCGTATGGGATGCGCAAGAGAGTGGAATTGGGGCGCGCGTTAGCTGTTGAACCTAAACTGCTGTTACTTGATGAGCCGATGTCGGGAATGAATGTTGAAGAGAAAGAAGACATGGCTCGTTTTGTTATCGATATATTCGAAGACAAACAAATCCCCATTATACTAATCGAACACGACATGGGCGTGGTTATGGATATTTCCGACCGTGTCATGGTTTTGGAATTTGGGAAAAAGATTGCCGAAGGAATCCCCGACGAAATTGTCAAGAATGAAAAAGTAATAAATGCCTATCTGGGCCAGTAACTTTCAGAGGATTGCAGAATGAATGATCAGAATACTTTCCCTAAGCTTCTTTTAAAACAGTATGAAAAATGGCCGGACAATGTTGCCATGCGAAAGAAGGATTTTGGAATATGGAAGGAATACACATGGCGGGACAGCTATGAAAACGTAAAATATCTATCCCTGTGCCTGATGCATCTGGGCCTGAAACGAGGAGAAAAAGTTTCAATCATCGGCGAAAATGAACCTCAGTGGTTTTGGGGTGAATTTGCGGTGCAGGCCGCCGGCGGGATATCGGTTGGAATATATACCGATATGGTTCCGGCACAGGTTCAATTTATGGTCAGCCATTCGGAATCTTCTTATGCCATTGCTAATGATCAGGAACAGGTTGATAAGTTCTTGGAAATCAAAGACAAGGTGCCTGGTCTAAGAAAAGTTATTTATTGGGACCCGAGAGGTCTGAGACATTACAACGATCCCCTCCTTCTGTCATATGCTGAAGCGATAGAACTCGGTAAGGCATATGAAAAGACCCATCCTGATGCTTTTATGCAAAGCGTTGGGATGGGATCAGAAGATGATATCGCCGCTTATTACTACACTTCGGGCACATCCGGCGAACCGAAAGCTGGAATGGTTTCTCATAAAACATTAATCTACTCGGGAGGGGCCTTTTTGGAATTCAATGCCCTGGCGCATGACGATAATCTGTTTTCCTATCTGCCTGCCGCCTGGATAGGAGAAGCCTGGGCTACGGCGGCACACCTTAAGGGCCCGGTGATTCTCAACTTTGCCGAAGAACCGGAGACGGTGCAGGAAGATATGAGGGAAATCGGTCCCACCGTTGTAAGCTACGGACCGCGGCAATGGGAAGATATGGCCAGAACAATACAGGTAAGAATAAGCGAGGCCGCGTATATCAACAGGCTCTTATACAGAATATGTCTTGCTATCGGTTACAGAAGAGTGGATTTTATTGAGAAAAATATTAAGGCAAATCCCCTCTGGAAATTCCTTATTGCTCTGGCTGACGCGCTTGTCCTTTATCCTTTGCGCGAGAACTTCGGTTTAAAAAAATGCAGGATAGCCACAACCGGCAGTTCGGCAATGAGTGTTGACACCTTCCGTTTCTGGAGCGCCCTGGGTGTTCGCTTAAAACAGATTTACGGAAGCACGGAAGCAGGACTTGTTGCCGGCCATCGTTCTAACGAAATCTATTTCGAAACATTGGGCAATGTTGCGTCCTGCGCTGAAGTTAAAATATCAGACGAGCAGGAAATTCTGGTTAGAGGACCGCAAATGTTTTGTGGATATTTCAAAGGCCAGAAGAAAGCCGAAGGGACAGTTGTCGATGGATGGGTTCATACAGGTGATGCCGGGTTCATCGATAAAAATGGCCATTTGATTTTTCTGGACCGCCTGAGCGATATGAGCACGCTTTCCAACGGCACCAAGTATGCGCCACAGTACATCGAGGGACGCCTGAGATTCAGCCCTTACATCAAAGACGCCATGTCTCTTGGAGAAAAGAGAGATTACATTTCGGTTATCGTGATTATCGATTTTGCCAACGTGGGTAAGTGGGCTGAAGAGCATCACATCAACTACACAACATTTACAGATCTTTCTCAAAAAAAGGAGATTGCCGGTCTCATCGGACAGGACATTCGGCGGGTAAATGAAGGATTCCCGGATGAAACTAAAGTTAAAAAATACGTTCTGCTTCACAAGGAATTCGATCCGGACGAAGAAGAACTAACGAGAACAAGAAAAATCAGAAGGGGCTTTATGGAAGAACGTTACCATAATTTGGTCGAAGCTATTTATAATGATGAAAGCGGTGCCGAAGTTGAGACGGTGGTGAAATATCAGGACGGCAGACAGGCCATAATGAAAACACATATCAAAATATGGAAGCCCTAGGAGGAAAACTGTGCAGACTTTTATTCAATTATTTATTACAGGCGTTACAGTGGGCTGCATTTACGGGCTGATTGCAGTGGGATTTGTTCTTATTTATAAATCTTCGCAGATTTTTAATTTTGCCCAGGGCGAAATGGTTATGGTTGGAGCCTATCTGATGTGGGTTGTTCTGGGTTATTTTAATATGCCGGTATGGTTGGGTATGTTGGTGGTGTTCTTTGTTGTGAGCCTGGCAGGTTACGGGCTGGAAAGATTCCCTCTTCGCCAAATGATAGGACAACCGGTACTGGCAACCATTATGGTAACAATGGGAATTGCTGTTTTTCTGCGGGGATTGGCCATCCTTCTATGGTCGGAAAAAATCGGCATAAAATTTCCCGCCATCATAACCGAGACCACAATTAATATTTTTGGCATTCCCTTTTCCAATGTGTCTTTTTGGAGTTTGGTATTTGTTTTGTTTCTGGTTTTAGCACTAAGCTGGTTCTTCCTCTATTCACGTACCGGCCTCCATATGAGAGCCGCCGCGGAAAACCACCAACTGGCGCAGAGCATGGGAATACGAGTAACGCTGGCTATTGCTCAGTCGTGGGCCATCGCCGCGATTGTCTCGGCGACGGGTGGATTTTTGCTGGGATACATGCGCGGCATAGATTTCGGGCTGGCGGAGATAGGTTTGATTGCCATGGCGGCAGCTCTTGTGGGTGGACTGGAATCCTTCAAAGGAGCCATTCTGGGAGGAGTGATTATGGGAGTTGCCGAGGCGCTTACCGGCGGTTATATCGGACACGGCCTTAAAGAAGTTATCCCTTATATCATAATGGTCCTGGTTTTAATTTATAAGCCGTATGGACTTTTTGGACTGGAAAAAATTGAGAGGGTTTAAAAATGAGAAGAGAATCGGGAGTATTTGATGTCAACTATGTTCAAGACATGAAGATATTTAGAACAAAGTATCATGTCATAGGTATGATTGCTTTAATCGCTTTCTTCTTGTCGCTGCCTTTCTTCAAAAATCAGTTCTGGTTGACTTTTATCAATTCGACGGCAGTAACAATCATCGCACTGCAGGGATTGAATATATTAAGCGGATATTGCGGACAGATATCAATTGGTCATACCGCCTTTATGGCTGTGGGCGCATATTCATCAACGATTTTAGCGGCGCAATTTGGGCTGCCTCTCTGGTTTTGCATGATTATCGGCGCTCTGTGTGCCGGTCTTATCGGAATTTTATTCGGCTTGCCTTCTCTCAGAGTAAAAGGTTATTATCTGGCTCTGACAACCATTGCCGCGCAGTTTATCATTATCTATTTAATTAAGACTCCTTTCCCCGAAATCACGGGTGGCGCAATCGCTTTACAGGTACCGGAGTTTACGCTGGGAGGATTTAAATTCGAGACCGAAACTCATTTTTACTATCTGATTATAACATTACTGATTATGACGACTTTTTTTTCCAAAGGCGTGCTGCGCAGCAAGTTCGGCAGAGCCTTCATCGCGATCAGGGACAATGATATTGCCGCCGAAGCGATGGGAATAAATTTATATAAGTATAAACTGCTAGCCTTTTTCTTGGGATGCTTTTATGCGGGTTTTGCCGGGGCTCTCTGGGCCGCTTATGCCCGGGTGATTTCGCCGGACGATTTCACCCTCATGAATTCAATATGGCAAATGGGGATGTTGATTATCGGAGGACTGGGAAGCACTCTGGGACCATTTTTCGGAGCTTTATTTATCAAGTTGCTTAATGAAATCTGTCTTGTGGCCGGTCCTTTCATTTCTTCTATTATTCCGCAAATCGGAGCTCAGATATCGGCCTCGCTCGTTGAAATGTCTTTTGGTGTCGCGATAATTTTATTTCTTGCGTTTGAACCTAGAGGGATAGCTCACAGGTGGGAAATATTGAAAGATTCTTACCGTCTGTGGCCTTTCTCTTATTAGTAAAAAAAGAAAGGAGAAGAAAGGATATGAAAGCAAAAAATCTTTTATTTGTTGTTTTGTTTGTGTTGTTGGCATTAATTTCAACTTCCAGTTTTAATGCGGCAATAGCTAAGGAAAAAGGGCCGATTAATTTTGTTTATGTCACAGATCTAACCGGACCGATAAACGCGCAAGCTGCGCCTCTTGGATGGGCGGTAGAGGATTATTTTAAGTGGCGGAATGAACAGGGTGGCATCAATGGCCATAAAGTGAATGTGGAGCTTGTCGACACAAAGTATCAATTGCCTCTGATAAGATCTGCCTACACGCGGATTAAAGATCGCAAAAACACGGCGATATCTTTTGACTCTCTTTCCGGCGGAATTGAGGCGCTTAAAGAACAGTTTAAGAAGGACCAAATTCCCGTTCTCATGATAACCGGTCATGGACCTGCTTTGTATCCCCCCGGATGGGTCATCGCGACGATGTCACCTTATGATGACGCATTATGTGTAACGGCGGACTGGATTATGGCCAACTGGAAAGAAAAAAGAAAACCAAGATTGGCACTGCTTCTGGGCGATTACGCATCAGGCCGCTCCCCGGAAATGGCCAAATGGTACTGTGAGCAGAAGGGAATCGAAATTGTAGGCACGGAATATGTTCCTCTACTCCCGACAGATACAAGCGATTTGTTGATTCGTACGAGGGATAAGAAACCTGACTTCGTTTTCGATACACTTATGCCTGGTCAAATTAAGGTTGTTTTGAGAGATAAACAAAGACTGGGAATAAAGATACCTCAGGTTAATTTTGTTTTTAATTCATTTCTTATAACGCAAACAGTTCCGCCGGAAGCGTATGACGGCTATATGGGGATTGAGGTTGCGCGTTCATGGTGGGAAAAAGACGTTCCCGGTATCCAGCTGGCATATAAGTTATACGCTAAGCGGGGGCCAACGCCACCGTATGCCTATATTGCCGCTGTTGGCGCCGCTATGGTTTGGGAACAGGCGGTTAAGAATGCTATTGAAACAGTCGGTTATGAAAAAATGGACGGTAAATCCATAATGGATGGATTCATGAAAATAAAAGATTTTACCGCGATGGGTATATATAAAGAAATAACATATACGAAAGGTGACCTGCGGGGTAATAAATGGGCGAAGATTTCCAGGTTAAATAAGGATGGCAGTATAAAACCGGTTGCGGACTGGATGGTTGTACCGCATAACCTGAAACTTAAGGCAGAAAGCGGCAAATAAGGGATTTTGCTTCGTCAATCCTTTCTTTTAGAAAACGCGCGGCGAAGAAGCGCCAATAAAACGCGCAAGCTGACATTATTGTGGCGCGAATGAAGTTTGTTGTGAAAAAATTAAAATAAATTAATGGAGGTAAAAAGTGAATAAAGTAACATTTGAATCGGTAAAAGATGGAGATGTCCTTCCATCATTGACAAGAAAGGTAGGTCAGGAAACGTTCTGGAAATACTCGGTTGCGTCCTTTGACTATAATCCTGTTCATAATGATCCGGAATGGGTCAAGACCGCACAACCATTCAAAATTCCTAAGACGGTGGGTCACGGTATGATGACCATGTCTTACATGACTTCTGTGGTTACATCATGGGCTCTACCCTCGATGTTAAAAATTAGAAAAATTGCTTCTAAATTCACACGTCCTGTAGAGCAGGGATGGGAAGTAAAGTGCACGGGTCGTGTTGCTGAAAAACACTTCATTTGCAAAGGTAAAAATTTTGTTGTGATTGAGGTCAAAGCCGAGAATCAGCACGGTGATGTGTTGGCTGTGGGCGAGTATGAAGTTGTTTTTCCAGATTAGCCAGAATGTTTATTTCGCGAACTGATATTTGAAAGGAGTATGAGATAAAATGAGTAAAACCCATTTTACAAAGAATTTTAAAACAGAAAAGCAGCGTGTGTTTAGCACAGATTTCTTCACGAAGGCTGATAAGTATGAGGCATGGGATGAAATAGATTTCAGCAATTTGAAAGAGGTAGATGGTGAAAATACTTTTGAAATTAAAGCTGAAGATCTCAAATATTATGCAGAGGCAGTAGGGGATGACAATCCCCTGATGATTGACGAAGAGTATGCGAAAAAATCACCTTACGGTGGCTTGGTTGCCCATCCGCTATTTAGCACCACCATCTGCTTCTGGTGTGTCGGCGTCGAAGGAAAAGGCAATTGGATCAGAACACCGGGGGCAAGAAATCCTGGTCAGGTCATCGAAATATATGAAGGGTTTAAGGTAGGAGAAACCATTCATATCAAGATAAAGCCGCATGATAGATACATTAAACGTGGTAAATGTTATCTGACTTATCAGATGGATGCATATAATCAGAATAACGTTCTTAAAACTAGAATGTATGCAACGTTGATTCTTCCACGTACACGTGAAGACATTAAGAAATTTTTGACAGGTATTCGTGGACTGGAGGATTAAAGAGTTTAAAGCTAATAAAATTTTTGTACTGAATGCTGGGGGGACAGTATAATACCCCCCCCGGCATCGGAATAGGTGTATTGGAGATCTGCCATGCTCAAGGTAAACAATATTGAGGTAAGGTATTCAAAAGTTATTCTGGTGCTCAAGGGAATCTCCTTGGAAGTTCCTGATGGTTCTATTATAGCAATGCTGGGGGGAAATGGTGCAGGGAAATCCACCACTCTAAAAGCAATATCCGGTTTGCTGAAGTCGGAAGAAGGTGAAGTTACCGACGGTAGCATCGAATTCAACGGGGAAATAATTCATAAGTTAAATCCGGAAAATATCGCCCGCAAGGGAATCATTCAGGTTATGGAAGGTGGACACGTTTTAGAGCATTTGACTGTAGAAGAAAATTTAAAAGCAGGAGCAGCGGTATTAAAATCGGGCAGCACTATTAAACATGACTTGGAAATGGTTTATAACTACTTCCCTAAATTAGGGGATCTGCGAAAATCTACAAGCGGGTATGTATCGGGCGGAGAAAGACAGATGATAGGTATTGGTCGTGCGTTGATGGCCCATCCTAAATTAATAATGCTTGACGAGCCTTCTCTTGGTTTGGCGCCTATTCTGGTCAATACAATTTTTGAAATTATAAAAAAGATCAACGAAAATGAAAAAACTTCCGTTTTGTTGGTCGAGCAAAACGCAAGAGCCGCCTTAAGTGTGGCGCAATACGGTTATGTGATCGAGAACGGACGTGTTGTTCTTGATGGTCCTGCCAACCAGCTGCGGGAAAACGAAGATATAAAAGAATTTTATCTGGGTTTGTCAACCATCGGCCAGAGAAAGAGTTATCGGGATATTAAGCACTACAGACGTCGGAAACGCTGGCTATAAAGTAGTTAAAATTTAATTCGACTTATAAAGATTTGCTGCCTCATCTGATCGCTGGTAATTATTTTCTTGCCAATACAAGACTTGGAATTGAAATATGCTGAAAGAATTTAGTCTCGAAGGTAAAGTTGCCCTGATAACGGGAGCCGGGCGGGGTATCGGCAGGGCCATAGCATCAACTTTCGCCGAAGCCGGCGCTGATATTGCCGCCGCAAGCAGAACGACAAAGGAATTGGCGGAAACGGCGGAAGAAGTAATGAAGCAGGGACGCAAATGTGTTACCATGCCTACGGATATTAATAATCCGGAGCATTTGAGAAGGTTGGTGGATGCAACCCTTGCGGCGTATGGGGAAATAGACATTCTTGTTAATAACGCGGGTTTGGGTTCTATGAAGATGACAATTCCTATACCCGGCGTGGAAAAAATGAGAATTGCCAAGTCGATTCCTGATTTAAACGAGCCGCTGACTGACGAGGAATGGAACAGACTTTGGGGCACAAACGTGAAGGGAGGATACGACCTGATTAGACTGGTTGTTCCCGGTATGATTCAAAACAAAAAAGGAAAAATCATCAATATCGTATCAACCGCTGCTGTTAAATACACGGCGTTGCAAGGTGTTTATCCGGCGACGAAAGCGGCAGTCGTTGCGCTTTCCAAGAGCCTGGCGAATGAACTGGCGAGATTCAACATAAATGTAAATTGCATTGGCCCCGGCGGCGTGATAACAGCAATGCTGGAAAAAATTCATTCAAACGAGGAAATGAGCCAGGGCTATCTGCGGTCAGTTCCGCTGAGAAGGTTCGGAGAACCGCGGGAGGTGGGCTTGCTTGCGCTGTATCTTGCTTCCGAAGCATCAGACTATATGACAGGTCAAACTTTGTATCTTGACGGAGGATATACCATCTCGTAATTATTGGTCACGAGCCTGATAATGTATAATTTTGTGGCAATAGTTCCGTGCACTGCTTTAACACAATGAGTAGGTTTAAGAGATTTTAACCGAAATAACAATCTAACTAAATTTCATTGAGAGGTTTGATCATGTGGAAATGTGATTTTACAATTTATGATATGATTGCCCGAAATGCCGGTTTGTACGGCGGGAAAAGCGCGATAATCTACGGAGACAAACGCATTTCTTTTCTTGAGTATCAAGAGTTGTGTGATCAATGCGCTGCGAGCCTTATTAAGGAGGGTCTCACAACAGGTGATCGAATTGCGATCTTATCAGGCAACTGCGAAGATTTTATGATATTAAGTGGCGCGGCGGCGAAAATTGGCGCCGTGATGGTGGCGGTCAATTTCAGACTGGGCGAAGGCGAAATCGAATATATTCTCAAAGACACACAACCGAAATTTTTTTTCAGCAGTAACGATTATAAAGATATCGCTTACAAGGTTTCTTCGGCAGTCCCGTCAATTCAGAAGTTTTATGTCTTTAAGCTGAAGGAAAACGAAGGGGACTTTATCCCTTTTGCGAAACTGTTGTCCGCTGATGATTGCGCGATGCAGCAAATGATGTTCCCCGGCAGTAATCAGGCTTACATGATTATCCATACAGCTGCTGTGGCCGGAAAGCCGCGGGGCTGTGTATTGAGCCAGAGCAATATACTCGCGGTCGGCTTGCAAATGGCCAGCATGTTTGAGCTTACGAGCAGAGATTGTCATGTGGGTACCTTGCCCCTCTTCCATATAGGAGGATTTTCCATGAGCATAGCTGTCATGCATCAGGGCGGAGGAAATGTGATAATGGATCGCTTTGACCCGGTTATGGTTTTAAAACAGCTGGAGAAAGAGCAGGGAACTTTTTTTGGAACATTCCCTCCGATGTTGGCTGCGATTCTGGATGCTCAGGAAAAGCAATCAATTAACGCGTCAAGTTTGCGTGGTGTGGGCGGGATGGACAGTCCGGACACTATCGAAAAGTTTTTGAAAAGAAATCCCAAGGCAACTTTTTACAGTTTGTACGGACAAACGGAAGCCATGCCCATCTCCGGATGTGACGTCAAAGATAAACCGGGTAGCATAGGGCGTCCGGGCATAATGACGAGGGTGGCAATCTTTGATGATTTGGATCAGGAAGTACCCGTGGGGGAGCAGGGTGAAATATGTGTACGTTCGCCTTCTGTTTTCCTCGGTTATTTAAATATGGAAAAGGAAACAGCATACACTTCCCGCAACGGTTGGCATCATACGGGTGACCGCGGGCGGCTAGACAAGGAAGGCTACCTTTATTATTGCGGCAGGAATCCTGAAAAGGAACTGATAAAACCAGGTGGTGAAAACGTTTATCCAGCCGAGGTAGAAAAAGCTGTTCTTGACCACGCCGACGTAAAGGAAGTTTCAGTAATCGGTGTTCCCGATCCCCAATGGGGAGAAGCTGTTCTTGCGGTCTGTGTCCTCGAGAAAGGAGCCGAGCTGAAAGACACGGAACTGATAGAATTTGTTGCTTCTAAAATCGCCCGCTATAAAAAACCAAAACACGTTGTTTTTGTTGACACTCTGCCGAAGAAAGCAAATGGCGAAATAGATCGCGAGGAAGTAAAGAAAATCTACTCAGGGATGAAATGGAAATAAATGCATATCGAGGCTTTGTGCGCTTTCTTTCATTTACAAATGCTTGAGTTTCGGTTTTCCGTCTCAGGTTATTATTCTGGCTTAGCTGCCCGGAAACCAGAAAGTTTTTGATAAGGTTTTATTGTGACGCTGCCATGGATATTCAAAATGCCGGGTATTCTCAAAGAATTTTTCATGATATTATATCAAAAAACATGATGATTGGATTTTTTGAGCGCTCTGGTTGATATGTGCCGGTTTGCAAAAAAATTTATTAAAGCATATTACGAAAATTACGAGGAGAAATAAAATGATCAAAACAGTTGAGCAGTATCTGGAAAGTTTGAATGACGGTCGTGAAGTCTGGTGTCTCGGAGAGAGGGTGAAGGATGTCCGTACCCATCCGACGGTCAGCACCATCGTCAGGATGGCCACTATGGATTATGTTCTGCCGAATCATCCTGATTTTAGGGATTTGTTTGTTACGAAAGATCAGGACGGCGAAGATATTAATTTTCTGCTCACTTCTCCCAAAACACCGCAGGATATGCTCCGCCGGCGCGAATGCTACATGGTCGGCATGAGGACAGGCGGTGGCGTGCTGGTGCACTGTATGGGCGCGGATGCCCTGGCTGCTTTCAGCGTGGCTGCGCAGGTTATGGACAAAAAGCTGGGCACCAACTACATGGAGCGCGTTGAAAATTACCGGCGTTACCTGCAGAAGAACGATCTGGCTCTTACCGGGGCGATTACGGATGTAAAAGGCGACCGTAGTCTTCATCCTTCACAGCAAAAGCAGCACAAAGATTTTTATCTGAGAATTGTGGATAAGAAAAAAGATGGCATCGTTGTCCGCGGCGCCAAGGTGCATATCAGCGCCTCGCCCTGCGCCAATGAACTCTTGTGTCTGCCCTGCCGGACGCATGGCGAAGCGGACAAGGATTACGCGCTGGGTTTTGCCGTGCCGGTAAACGCCAAAGGCGTAAAGCTTCTGGGCGTGGAACCAAACACGCGGATTTACGGAGAGGAAGGCGAGTTTGATTATCCCAGTTCCGATCATCTGCAGCCTTCAGAATCGCTCATTATTTTTGACGATGTTTTCGTTCCCTGGGAAAGGGTTTTTATGTGCGGCGAGTGGCAGTATTCCCAGGTACTGGCCTATGCGTTTGCCAGTTATCACCGTCTTTTCGGAACCTGTAAGATGACGGGAACGCTGGAGATGATGACCGGAGCGGCCAGTCTCATTGCCGAATACAACGGCGTGCAGAATGTGCCGCATGTGCGCAAGAAGCTGGCCTGGATGGCCTACATAACGGAAACGGTACAGATGCTGGCCAAGCAGGCCTGCCTTGATCCGGTGACTGAATTCGGCATGGATGTGATGATGCCCAACCGGATGGCTATCAACGCCTCGAAGTGGACTTACGCGAGTAACTTCCACACGATGTGCCAGCACATGCAGGATATCGGCGGCGGGCTTACCACTACCGTGCCCGCTTTCCGTGACTGGAAAAATCCGGAGATTCAGCCGTTCATAGATAAATATCTGGCGGCCAAAGATGGCGTGCCGACGGAAGGCAGGTTGCGCATTTTGCGTCTGATTAAGGACATCACCGGCAATCACTGGCAGGTGGATACGATTCATGGCGAAGGCTCGATGGCTGCGCAGGAGATGTTCCTTTACGGCAGCGCCGATTGGAAAAAATTTCAGGCGGCGGCAAGGCGCGCCGCGCATATGGACGGATGGCAGGATAACTCTATATATGGCAAATTACCCCTGATTCAGGATTGCGTGAAAATGCCACCGGTAGACACATCCTATCAAAGCTTTCCGCCCCCGGCGAAAAAATAAGAGATTGCTTCTTCCTCACTTCATTCGGCGTGATGAAGTGAGGGGGGATACATCATCGCGAGACGGTTAATACGGGCGAAGTGATTTCGGAGATTGCTGCGTCGTTTCAATTTTCGCACTGACAGAGAGAATAGATTGCTTCGGGCTTCGCCTCGTAAAGACATGACGCAAGCGATTTCTAGGTTCCCGAGAGAAAACGCTGGGGATTTTCCACCATCATGGTCTTAATTTGTTCGTCGCTGACACCGGCCGTTTTAAGAGCGGGCAGGATATTCGTGAAGATGTTCGTAAAAGACCAGTTTTTGAACTTGATTGCATCTTCCATGGGCATCCGACCGCCTCGGCCGTAAACCGCGGCGATACAATCGTGCGAAATCATGATGCGGTTGGCGTAGCCCTTTTGCAGCAGGGCAAGAAGCGTGGAAATGCGTGTCAGATCCGTCATCTTCATTTCAATCCCGAAGCGGTCAAAAGCGATATAAACTCCCCGTTTCAAGACATCAAGCTGATAATCCAGTGAAGCATTGCCGCACATGTGGCCGATTGTTATTTTCTGCGGTTTCACGCCTTCTCCGATAAGCAAATCTGCCTGTTCGGGGCCCATGGTCCCGTCTTCTGTGTGAGTTGTGATAGGTATCCCTGTTTCACGGCTGGCCTGTGCCGCCGCTCTGAGCGTTGTCTCCTCGCAAGGGGCAATTCTACTTAATCCCGTCGCAACTTTTATCACGCCCGGTTTGATGCCGGTTTGGCCGATGCCGTAATTGATCTCCTGCATAAAACCTTCATAAACTTCGGTTTTGATATCGCCGATTTTAACATTCGCGCGGCGCTTGAAATAAATCCATTTACCTTCGGCTTCCGTGTACCGGCCTGTGGCGCAGACAATGTGAAGTTGCAGTTTTTCCGAAATGTCTTTCATGACGTCAACATTTCTGGATAAATCAACGGGTGTGACGTCGATTATCGTTTTAACGCCGTATTGTTTTACCGGCTCAATATTTTTCATGCAGCTGTTTACAATTTTCTCCTGGTTGTATTGCCTGGCCAGCGGGTCGCATTCCCAGCCGGGATAAGCGGCAACGATGTGTTCGTGGGGGAGAGTCAGCCCCAGCGATTCCGGATCAATCGGACCTAAAACAGTATTAATTTTTGTCATGCTTATTCCCTTTTTATTTTTTCAACTCCACGCGGAAACGGCAGCAAGAATCGCCTTTGGTGAGCAGTTTTGTGAAACCCGTAGTTTGGAAATTTGGGTTGAGCGACGTCGCCATGCCCCGCAGAGATTCGCCCAGCAGGATCTCGCATAAGTCCGGCTCACGAGACCACATCCTGGCCACCGGGCAGGTCTGGAGTTCTTTTTCAAATCCTTTAGGAGAGTTTTCGACATATCCATCCCAGAAATTGGCGAAAGTATCATCAATGAGGTCGTGGACTTTGTACAGGTTCGAGCAATCCTGAAAATCTTCCGGCTTTGTCCCGGTCAGGCTCATCCATAACTTGGCGCCTTTCTGGCCGTCTTTGAAATATTCTTCTTTCAGCCGTTCGATAAATTTTTCTCCGCCGATTTCCCTGCCGACGCGGAATAAGATGACCATCTGCCGGGCCAGGGATTCCGTCCAGTTCTTGTAACGCTTACCCATTTCTTTTTCACTTATCGGATATTTTTCGTAATTGGGTTTTTCTTTCATGGCGTAACTCCTGTTTAGTTTACTACTGAAGCAAAGAATAGCATATTGATTTGTGTAGAGCAATTTTAATCAAGTAACTCAGTATTTATATTCAACCTTTTGCGTAAAACATTGGATGCAAAACAATAATTTAGGATAAATATTTCTGTTGAATAAAAGCGGCGTGAAAGGTAAGTTTTTTACGAGAAATTAGAAACATTGGTAACTATAAGGAGCAATAAATGAATCGGGAAGTGGCGCTCAAAGCTGTCAAAGAAAACGTGAAAACCGAAAACCTCATCAAGCATATGCTGGCCACGGAAGCCATTATGCGCGCGCTTGCCTGGCGCTTCAAGGAAAATGAAGATGAATGGGGTATAGCGGGGCTGCTCCACGATATTGATATTGATCTGACCAACGCGGATATGAAAATCCACGGCAAACCGGGAGCTCAAATGGCCAGAGAGCTTGGCGCCAGCGACGCTATCTGTCATGCCATTTTAGCGCATAATCAGATGCTCGGTGAGCCCTGTGTTTCGCTTTTGGATAAAGCTCTCTTTTGCACTGATCCTTTGACCGGGCTTATCACTGCCGCGGCGCTGGTGCGTCCCGACAAAAAACTGGCGGGAGTTGAAACCAAATCCATCAAAAAGCGCTTTAAGGAAGAACGCTTTGCCGCGGGCGCGAACCGCGCGCAGATAGCAGCCTGCAGTGAAATCGGCCTGGACCTGGATGATTTTATTGCGCTGGGTTTGGAAGCGATGAAAGACGTGGCGGCAAACCTGGGATTGGCCTGAAAATTGTTAATATTCTCAAGCATTAACGGCATCCACATGGTGATACCGTACATGGAAACCACGAGCGTAAAATAAATAAAGCACATGATCCAGACGCGGCCGCCGCGTATGGATTGAAGAAGCCCCTGTTCAGGCTCATTTGCTTTTTCCCGCTGCTTTCTTGCCAACTGCTACTGTAGCCATTTTTTTCTTCCTGAGGAAGCCAGGTGGCTTTTTCCGGCCGTTCGGGCAGGTAAAAAAAAGACAACTATACCCGGCACCACCGCCGGTATGCCCTCCGGAAGAAACAGCCATTACCAGCCGGACAGTTCTCCAATGCCATGCATCTCCAGAGGTGAGCCGGAGATGGCGCCGCCAATAACGCCGGCAAGCGCCGTTGCCGTCACCAGATATTTACGTGGAAACCAGTGCGAGAGATATAAAATCATACTTGGGGAAAAACCGGCCTTGGCGAATCCCAGAAGAAAGCGCAAAACGTGAAAACTCTTTGCTCCCGTAACAAACATCATCGACGACGCAATCAAACCCCAGGTTACCATAATCCTGGCAATCCATATTCTTGCGCCGATCTTGTGCAGAATGAGATTACTGGGAATTTCAAAAAGGAAGTATCCTATAGAAAAGATGTCGCTGCCGAATCCGGATGCCGCACGACTTAAATGCAATTCGGCGTTCATCTGCAGGGCGGCAAAGCCCGCGTTGACCCGATCCACATAAGCGATGATATAAAGGATGAACATGAAGGGTATCAACCGCAGAGTAATCAGGTGAATAGAGCGCTTTTCTAGGAGGGATGCCTCGGATTCAGGAACGTTGTCATTCAAACCTGGTTTTGTTGCGCTCTTCATTTTTATTACAGATCAGGCGGCATTGAAAAAAATCAAGTGTATCTTTCTGTCACAGAGAAAGAGGTATTTCAACGAGCGGTTATTTTCAGTATCGCGCGTTTCGTAAAAGCGAAAATAAAAAATAGCGGAGGCTACAATATGCCAGGCATGTTGATCCCTGAAGAGGTACTGACAACGGTGCAATTTTTTCCACGGTGTTTTGCTTCGTATAGCGCTTTGTCCACATCCAGAACAAGCTTTTCCGGTTTATTTTCTTTTGTCGGTATTGTAGTGGCGATTCCAATGCTGATGGTAACGTTATTGTCGCTGCGCTGATTTTTTTTGTTGTTAATAACGCGTCTGATTGTCTCGGCCAGATTGAAGGCGCTTTTGGCGTCAATGTTGGGAAGAAGCAAGACAAATTCATCTCCACCGTACCGTGCGGCCAGGTCTCCTGGCCGCTGCGTGTAACGGTTCAGTACTTCGGCAATGCTGCACAACAGCTGATCGCCGGTCCTGTGGCCGAAAGAGTCGTTATATTGCTTAAAATAATCCATGTCGGCCATAATGAGGGATAAAGGTGTGTTTTGCCGGAGACAGCGATTCCATTCGAGCTGTAGCACTTCATTGAATTTTCTTCTGTTCGCGAGGTGCGTGAGCGGATCGGTTTTCGCCATGAATTGTGCGGCGATGTTTTGTTTGATGAGCGCAACAGATAAAAAGATAAAAGCGATTAACAAAGAAAAAGGAATCAGCCATTCGTTGTATTCCGGATAAGATAACATGCCGTTTATTCGGAAAAAATCATATACGGAAACGAAATGCGCGACTATCCATCCGACGGCAAAATACCCGGCGTTCGAGATGCCTTTGTGCCAAAAATAGAAAGCAAGACAGATTGAGAAAATGGGATTTATGACAAACAGGACAAGAGACACCGCGGTTAGAAAAGGATTGGGGAATAAGGCGAGCAGTGCGAACAAAATGCTCAGATATTGGAAAACCATCATGATTGTATCAGACAATTTTGAATGATCTTTCAACGAAAGGAACAGACGGAAAAACTTTGCTCCGGCAAAATAAAGTCCGCTTATTATGATTAGATGTAAAAGACTGTTGATTCCCAATAATTTGTCCGGGACGAGAAGGTGGATGAAACCGGCTCTTACTGCCATGTGCAGGCTGAAGAGGACGCTGTAGAGGGCGAGCCAGAAGCTGGTTGCTCTATGCAGAAAGTAGCCGGAGGTAATGAAATAAATCAGAACCAACGCGAAAAAACCGAACAATGCTCCGTAGATTGCGTGATCCCGGCTTGCTTTCCAGTCAAGAGCATGATCGGATAAAATCCGAATAGGAATCGTCATTCCGGAGGTGGATTGTATTCGCATATAAATCGGAACTGTTTTGCCAGCTTCGATGGAGAGGGGAAACAAAAAGTGCCGGTCAGGCACCACGTGCCCTGAGGCGGGAATGGTACTCCCCGCATGCTGTTCTTCAAAAAAGCCGCTTGGGCTCTTCGTGTAGAAAGTAACTGAATTCGCTACCGGGTATTCGAAAGATACGTAGAATTTTTGGGTGGTATTCGCCTGGTTAGTAAGGAAAAAGCGAAGCCATACCGCTGATTTTGTTATGCCCAAGTTCAAAACCTGTTTGTGGACGGGTCCAGACCAATCGCTTCGATCAACAACTTGCTGTACCGTCAATTGGCATGTTGGGTCCGTAAGAAACTCCAGATGCCCGGATAAATTGTGAGAATGTTTATCATTTAATAACAGAGGAGTCAAAAGAGCCGCATTCGCGACGCTGACAGCCATGATGAAAAATGCCAGTTGCAACAAAGTCTGCTTGCCTAACGAAACCAATACGTTTCTCCCCCCTTGTTATTTTTTGATGACAAATTACCTTCTATTCGAGGCACTATAAAGATGACGAAGTTCTGTGTCAAGTAAATCAAAAGCGGAATCGAGCAACTGTGAAATGAGGAAATACTTGAATTGATTAAATAATGGTTTGATATTTTTAAAGAAAGAATGTTATCTTTAGATAAAGATTTCAGAGAAGTAAGAAGCGGCGTGCAAAATCTTCAAAATGTGGGAAATAAAATGAAATACAAAATTTACGGAACCTCGGTAATTATGATGCTGGTTGTTCTCAACAATGCGTGGGCGGCGCAAAGTGTAGAGGAGGGGTATCGAGCATTGAGAAACGGTGATTATAAGACCGCGCTCAGTATTTTGGAGCCGCTTGCCGCCCAAAAGGATACTGATGCTCAGGCTGCTTTGGCGAGTATGTATTATGAAGGATTAGGCGTGCCAAAGGACGAAAAGAAAGCAGTGGTTCTGGCACAAAAAGCCGCCAAAAACGAAAACACGCTGGCGCTGTACATACTTTACGACGCTTATCAGTTCGGCAAAGGCGGCGTTAAACAAAATGATGATAAAGCGTTCGATTGCCTCACGTTGTCGGCGGAAGGCGGATATCCCCAGGCTCAGCTTACTATCGCCAAAATATTTTTCTACGATAAGGACTATTACCGTTCATTTAACTGGGCGCAGATAGCCGCGAAGCGCAATGTAGCGAATGCGTTCACATTAATTGGAAACCATTACGCTCTGGGAGCGGGCGTAACGCAAAATGACGCGCAGGCGGCGGTATTTTATAAGAAAGCCGCCGAGATGGGCGATGCCGAAGGGCAATACTGGCTGGCGGAGATGTATTACACCGGACGCGGTGTGGAAAAAGACAGCATCAAAGGGAAAAAATGGATGACGGAATCGGCCAAACAGGGTTTTTCCTTGGCGGAAAACTGGTTCAGAGAAGAGGCGAAAGGCGCCAAGTAATCCCTCCTGCTTAAAGTAGTTTCTCAAAACAAATAAAAAAGGTTTATTGACAATTTTATGAATAATAAGCAGATTTAATCTCGAATATCAGGGAAGGAGACGCGCAATGTATCGATTGAATCGCATCACGGTAATTTTTGCTTTTGTTTTGGTACTGGCGGGAATTATAAACTGCGCCGCTTCTGAATCATCATTATCTATAGAGCAGACTTTTCAGAAAGCAAAAAAGGATTATCTGGAAAAAAACATTGATTCCGCGGCAAAACAAATCAAAAAAGGCGCGGCGTACATGAGAGCGGAAGCAGTCAAGGCTTCAAGCAGAGGGAAGAAAGCGCTGGATGATTCGGCGCGGGAGCTGGACAAACTGGCTGACGATGTGAAAAAAGGCGCGGTAGAATCGGTGAAAAAAATTGAAGATGTTTTCGCGCGTGCCTATTTCGCCCTGGCGGAGGAATCATACATCGAGTCGACGGAAGCGTGGGCAAAAAAAGAAGCGGTAAAAACCGGCGAGTTTCTTGATGCAGCCAATAAGAATCTGGAAAAAGGCATGATATGGGCCGGTCAAAAGGTTGAAGAAAAAACGACAGGGACTATGAAAAAGTCCAGAGAGCTCTCTCTCAAATTAAAGCAGAAGGGTAGGCTGATTACTGAAGAAGTCGGGAAGAGCTTGCAGGCTATAGGCGACGAAATTGAAAAATTCGGGAAAAGGATTTCTTCTGAAGGGCTAAACGAAAAATAGATTTTCCCCTGAAATAAATTTAATCTGGGGGAAGCGAACAGAGTGGATTTTATTGCGCGCTGGTTATCGGTTGACGAATTCTTTCTGCTGGATAAACGAACAAAGCCTTCCTGCCCCGTTTGTCGTAAAAGTAAGGAGCTTTTCCTTCTTCATAAATAACCACAGCCGGAAAACCATGATATCTATGCAGCCGCTTAAATTCTTTTTCGTCATACCAATGTTGGGATTTTGTCGCTGATTTTGGCATGTAGGCGGTTTTGGGCGGTAACAGCATATAGAACAAGGCTATCGTACCCAGAACCACAAAAATCATGAGCGCGGATAA
Source organism: Syntrophaceae bacterium UBA5764 (assembly GCA_002418825.1). Classification (GTDB taxonomy): domain Bacteria; phylum Desulfobacterota; class Syntrophia; order Syntrophales; family Smithellaceae; genus UBA4810. The sequence continues at coordinate 32,291 of DIEW01000033.1, forward strand.
TATTGCGACGGCAGTGGAATTTTTTATTTGCGGGTGAAGAATATAATCATTATTGTTTTCGTTAATTGCCATGATTTATTAAACCTCCCTTTTTTTATTGCCTACGGGGGAGGGGGCGATACATGCCGTCTCCGTTTCTAAGTAATTGCCGATAAAATATTTACCGTATTGTCACCCAGGCTGTTTTTTACCTCCGGCCTTTTTCATAGCTGTCGCCTTGTTTCGAGCGCCGGCCATTTTGATGTTGAGAGCGGGGATGCTTTGATTGCTGCTTCTTATATTTTTGTTTTTTCATATCCTGAACGCCCCAATAATTGTGCTTTTCCCAGTATTTGTCTTTTTCCCACTTATTCCAGTTTTTTTCGACTTCAGAATAGGGCACTCTTTGGTAATTCCATTGGTAGCCTTGCCAACGGTGCTGCTTGTAGTCCTTTTTCCAGCCCGGGGGTACTTTATCGTAAAAAGGCGGCTTTCCGTCATAATGACCCCATCCGGAATCATGACGATGTGAGCGATACCATCTTCCTTCCCACGGACGCCACCACCATCCGCCGTAGAAAAAAATATCCACATCTATGTCAACAACGCCGTAGATATCCGTCTCGGGTATTACAACTAGATTGGGCGGTACGGGAAAGATAATGGGCGGCGGCAGGGGGACGCTTATGTCTATATCTGCTCTGCTGCCTGCTGCGATTGTTGAAGTAGGGATGGTGATAATAACAGCTAAAAATAAAAGTAACTTTTTCATGTTTTTCCCTCCTGTATAGCGGTATTACACTCGGAATATACCCATAGAAAAGCAAGGAACTTGCCAAAAATCGGGGAAAAATAAAAGTTTGAATTAATCCTTATATAATAAGTGGTTAGGCGGGGCGAGCGGCAGGCCGAAAAAAACGAATAATTTACCCGCCCTCAATATTTGGCTGAACCTCAATATATGAAGGGCGGCGGATAATGACCGGCGTATGAAAAATCGTCAGGAATTGTAATGGATTGACAGTGGTAATTGATGTTGGTAAGATTTTTAAAATAGAGGTATCCGGGAAAGCGGCATAGTATGAAAACGGGTAGAAAAAAAGTTGGTCTTGCTTTGGGAGGAGGAGGAGCCAGAGGCTTTTCCCATATAGGCGTTCTCAGCGTTCTGGAACAGGAAGGCGTTGATATCGATTTGATTGTGGGTACGAGCGCCGGCGCCTTGGTCGGCGGCGCCTATGCCAGCGGCCTTTCACTCAAGGAAGTTCAGACAAAAATAGACACCTACCTGCGCAGTCCCGAATTCGACAAATCTTCGCTCAAGACAATCGGACTGTCGTTTTCCCCGACGGGAAAAACCTCTTTCCAAAAGGTGCAGACGTTTCTGATGAATCGTTACTATCTTGTGCGCGCTTTTCTGAAACCGTCCATATTACCTTCCGAGGAGTTTAAATCGTTGGTCAATTATCTTCTCCCCGATATTGATATCCGCGATACCCGCATTCCTTTCCACGCCGTGGCGACGGATTTGATTAACGGCCAAGAGGTTATTCTTTCCGAAGGATCGATACGTCAGGCGGTGCTGGCCAGTGCTTCTGTTCCGGGGGCGGTGGAACCGGTGCGATGGGGAGATATGCTTCTGGCCGACGGCAGCATTACCAGCAGCGTTCCCGTCAGGGCGGCGCGCAGATTGGGCGCGGATATCGTTATAGCCGTAATGATAGGTCGCGTCCTGCCCAAGGCTACGGACGGGGATGTGGACACGGCGACGGAAATTATATACCGTGCGGGAGAAATTGCGGCAAATAAACTGGAAGAAACAGAGCTGGCCGGTGCGGATGTTATCATCCGGCCGGAAGTTGGCGACCTTCATTGGTCGGATTTCACCCGCTCCGCGGATCTCATCAGGAATGGCGAGAATGCCTGTCGCGAATCACTCAAAAGCATCAACATTTATCTGGGCAGGAGCGAGCGCGTCCCAACTTTCCGCCGGCGTCTCGCCGGTTTTTTTCGTCGTTTTTTTGTCCGAGAAAAAAAATGAAATTAGTTTACCCGGCGTAAAAAAAGCGTGTTAAAATCCCTAGGATGTCGATTGATGTTCTTCGGTTAAGCCGGAACGAAGTCGGCGGGCCGGACTTCCTTGAGTCGTATTGCCTCCGTAGGGCAGGAAACAGCGCAGACGCCGCAACCCATGCAAATTTCTTCATGGATAACGGCCAAATCATTATCCACGGATATAGCGTCGAAAAAACAGCGTTCCGTGCAGGTTTTACAGCCCGTGCATAAATCGGAATCGACCAAGGCGACGAAGCGGCTGGGGGCAACCCACTTTTTAGGACCTTTCATTATCTGCCAGCTCAGGCAGCAGTCCTTGCAGCAGTTGCAGACGACGTGTCCCACGGTCTGGCGATTATCGACGACATGCACAAGACCTTCCTCTTCACACAGTTTTATTATCTTTATTGCCTCGCTTTTAGTGAGGGGTCGGCCTGTTCCTCTTTCTATATTGTATTCGGCGGCGCGGTCTACCTGCATACAGACTTCCAGCGGCTTGCCGCAGGAACCGTCAATTACGCGGCAGGAACATTTTGTGACGGAAAGGCTTCTGGCGCTTTCAATGATTTTTATCACATCATCATAAGCGAGTATCCGCGATTCGGGATCAACGTGTTCGTTAACCGGTATCACTCGCATGACAGAGCCGGGAAGAAAGTCGGTTATTGTCTGGCCGTATGCTGGCCATTCCTTTTGCATGTATGCTTTCCACAGGTCAAGAATTTTTCTTGGCAAGCCCGGTGTCAGACTGGTGGAATCATGCATTTGGGGTACGCTTTTCACACGGTAGAATTTTATCTCCTCGCCTTTACGCGCCTTGAAGATAAGCCCTCTTTTGAATAGCGATTCCACCATGGCTTCTATTGTTTTTTCAGAGAGACCGGTTTTCTGGGCGAGTTCGCCTGTGGTTGACGGTGGTGAAGCGGCAAACAGTAATTTCGCTTCCTCGTCGTTGACCAGCGCTTCAAATATTTTTGGAATTAAAGGAGATTCTCCCGCACCGATTCCTTCCGCCAGTTGCCGGCAAAGTTTTGCGCTTGTCATATATAATTCCTCCTGTTTTCTGGATGATAAGTATCAAAAATTAATACCGTGGTGTCAAGGAAAAATCAAGATGACAATTAAATGATGTAAATAATTCAAATGCTTGTATTTTTATGTAAATTTCCTTGACTTATAGACGACTGGTCTATTATAGTGTAAGTGAAATTTTTTGACAGGGGGGAGACAGTAATGGCGCAGAGCTCTACTCGCGAAGAAATTGTCCGCAAAGGAGCCGCTCTTATTCACGCGCAGGGTTATAACGCGACGGGCATCAAGCAGATTCTTGATGCAGCTGGTGTTCCCAAGGGTTCGTTTTATTTTTATTTTAAAAGTAAAGAGGATTTTGGCCTTTCGGTAATAGAATATTTTAGGAAATTCATTCAAGAGATGGGAGACAAATACCTTCAGGACACTAGCGTACCTCCTTTAAAAAGACTTTCCAGTTTCTTTGCTGCCTATCATGATCTTTTCGAGAAAATGGATTTGTGCCGTGGCTGCCCTATTGGCAATCTGATGCAGGAGATGAGTGATCATAGCCCAAACTTTCGGAAAAAAATAAACGAAGTCTATTCCGAAATGCAGAAAGGCATAGAACGGTTGCTGCGGGAAGCCCGGGCAGACGGAGATATCGATGCCGATATAGATGCGTCAAAGACAGCGCAATTTATTATTAATGCCTGGGAAGGGGCAATCATGCACATGAAACTGGTGAAAGACACAAAGCCGTTGTCAGTTTTCAAAAAAATGATTTTTGAGCGCATCCTTAAATAAGACGCGATTATTTTTAAAATAAAAGGAGGTACAGTATGGGGCAATGGCATAAAACAGGATGCGTTCTTTGCGCGCAGAACTGCGGTCTGGAAATCGAGGTGGAAAATAACCGCATTGTCAAAGTTAGAGGAGATAAGACCAACGTCAAAAGCGAAGGCTACGTTTGCCGCAAAGGCATGAACATCGCCTATCATCAGCATAATGCTGACCGGCTGAAATATCCGCTCAAAAAAGTCGGAAATAAATTCGAACGCATTTCCTGGGGTCAGGCTATTGATGAAATAGCGGCTAAATTAAAAAATATTTTAGACCAGTACGGGCCGCGTTCATTTGCTTACATGGGCGGCGGTGGGCAGGGCTGCCATTTCGAAGCGGCTTTCGGCGTGAGATTGATGCGCTTGTTGGGATCACAATACCAGTACAGCGCGCTGGCCCAGGAATTTGCCGGGGCTTTCTGGGTCTGCGGGCGTACGTACGGGAAGCAATACCTACATGATCAGCCGGATATTGACCATACCGATCTCCTTTTGGTGCTTGGTTGGAATGGCATGCAGAGCCACCAGATCCCCCAGGCGCCTCGCCAGCTTCTGAGGCTTTCCAAGGACAAGAACAAGGTCTTGATCGTGGTCGATCCGCGGCTGAGTGAGACGGCAAAGCTTGCCGACATCCACCTGCCCATCCGTCCCGGCACGGACGCCCTGCTCCTGAAGTCCATGATCTCCATCCTTCTGAAGGAAGGCTGGGAAAACAAGGAGTACCTGGCCAACCGTACATCCGGGTTCGATCAGGTAAGATCCTATTTTGAGCACTTCGATGCCCGTTCCGCCATCCAAACCTGTGGACTGGACTTTGATCAGGTCCGGGAGGTGACCAGGCTTTACGCCACACGCAAATCTTCCCTGCGTTACGATCTGGGCATTTTCATGGGGCGTCACAGCGGTTTGAATTCCTACCTGATCGTCCTTCTGCAATCGATTTGCGGAAGGCTCTGTGTTCCGGGCGGCAACATCATTCCCGGGCACATGATGCCCATTGGGTCCCATACGGACGAACGGGATCCCAAGGTCTGGCGGACCGTCGCAACCCACTCCTTCCCGGTTTGCGGCGTTTTCCCGCCCAATGTCATGCCGGAGGAGATCCTGTCCGATCATCCCGAAAGGCTGCGGGCGGTGCTTGTATCCGGTTCCAATCCCTTGCGCTCCTATGCGGACACCACGGCCTATGAAAAGGCCTTTCAGAGGCTGGACCTGCTGGTCACGGCGGAAATCGCCATGACGGAAACAGCGGCCCTTTCCCACTATGTGCTGCCTTCGCGAACCGGCTACGAATCCTGGGACGGCACCTTCTTCCCTCTGACCTATCCGGGCATCTTCTTCCAGATGCGCCGTCCCATCCTCGATCCGGAAGGGGAACCCCTGGAACTGGGTGAAATTCATCTTCGGATCGCCGATCAACTGGGATTGATTCCACCGATACCGGAAACCCTTTACGAAGCCGCTTTCGCCGATCGCGCTACCTTCGGAAAGGCCCTCATCGAATACGCTGTAACGGAGCCGAAGGCGTTGAAGGCCATGCCGTTTGTCCTGGGGAAGACCCTGGGGAAGGCCCTGGGTTCCGTCCACCTCGCGGCGCTGTGGGGCATGCTGCAGGTCGCCCCCAAGTCCTTCTACAAAAGCGCCATCCGGGCGGGCTTCCACCCGGGTCCGACCCTGGGTGAGGACCTCTTCCAGGCGATTCTCGATCATCCCGAAGGGATCTGGGTGGGAAAGGTCGATCCGGAGGACTATTTTGCGGAGATCAAAACCGCAGACGGCAGGATCAACCTCCATATCCCGGAGCTCCTCGACGAACTGGAAGGCATCGAGGCACAACGGGAAGAGGCGGCCCTAATTCTGCCCCCCGAATTTCCCCTGATCCTCATGGCGGGCCGGCATATCTCCACCAACGCCAATACCAACATGCGCGATCCCGCCTGGAACAAGGGCAAACGCGCCTGTACCCTGGCCATGCATCCCGAGGATGCGGCCGCATTGAATCTCCAGGACGGCCAACAGGTCAAGGTCACCACGGAAGCCGGTTCGGAAGAGGTCGAGCTGGAAATTGCCGGCACGGCGCACAAAGGGCACGTGGTTCTCCCCCACGGCTTCGGCCTCGTGTACAACGGCGTCAAGTACGGCGCCAATGTGAACCGCCTGACGAAAAATACGCACCGCGATCAGTTCGGTACCCCCATGCACCGCTTTGTTCCCTGCCGGGTCGAGGCGAAGTGAATGGATGGGGGGGAAACAGCGCCTATGTCCCTGGCCTCGGGGAGGGGCGCCCGAAGGTCCGTCCGGGCAGGCCTGGCAACGGCTGCTATCGCAAAGCGGCGGTCAAGGATGGAGACACATCCTTGACCCGCCGGTAAAGACCTCAGGCCTAAAGGGCCTCTGGATGGTTTCCGAGTTTCGCTTATCGGTTCAATGGGACCGTCGGGGTCCGCGGTTTCTTGTCAACAGCCGGCCGGTTCAGGTCCTGCGGCTTGATCGGCGCCCGCTGTATCCATTCAATCTTGTCCAGGTTACGCACACTCTGGCCCTGAATGTAGTTCTTCCATTTCTGGTCGATCTTGGCGCCTTCCATTTCCACGTTGGCCAGGACCGTTCCCTGGAGATTTGCCCCGGTCAAATCCGCCCGCCAGAGAGAGCTGTTGGAGAGGTCTGCACCACTCAGGTTGGCCTGAATCAATTTGGAGGTTTGAAGATAGGCTGACGTCAACTTCGCTCCCGAGAGATTGGCTCCCGTAAAATCTGCACCCCCGGCCGGGACGCTGGACCAGTCCACATTGACGAGAGATGCCCCCTTGAGGTTTACGTTATGAAAATGTGCGTTATGGAAACTGCCGTTGTCAAACTTTGCGCCCTCCATCTTGGCGAAATCGAAAACGAGGCCCCACATGCGGCTTCCACGAAAATCCGCCCTGCTGAAGTCAACGTTCTTGTACTGCCGCTGCGTGAGATTGATCTGGGTGATGCCGCTCAGATCGGCATTCTGCATGTTCTTGTCCCCGGCCAGCATCCGGTCCACATCGGCTTGGCTGTACGCCGCCACGGATGTCGGTCCCATTGCCATGATCACGACCAACGTAAGTACAGCAAATCTTTGCATCCCCATTTCCTCCCTTCTTCAAATGGACAAACTGTGTCGAAACTTCAATAATTCTTAGTAATATCGGCAGATTATTTCTTGCCTTCTCCAGGGATCCCGATCTTCATGCCCCCCGGAAGGCCCGGGATGCTCAGCTTTTGGTACCCCGAAGGAATGTCAAACAGGCTGTCCGGTTGGCTGCCGATGTTGATGTCACGGTATTCCATCACCCAGCTTCCGTCATCGGCCGCCGTCTTGACGGGGAAATTGATGTCCGTTGCCCACCACTGGTGGAGGATCACGACCTTGCCATCGGCCTTGGTGGTTAATTCATATTTTATCGCAGAATGACCGGCGACGGTTTCACGGCCTAACTCCTTACGGCTCACTTCCCCCTTGACGGTCTCCGAGATCGTCTGGTGCTGAATGTCCGAAACGCCCTCCATTTCCATATACGTCTTCTGGGAAGTCATGATCGTCCAGGCTTTGTTGAGATCCTGCCGGACAATGGTGGAGGATCCCGCCATTTCGGAGTCTGCCCGGAATTTACCCGGTTTCATGTAGATCTTCGAGGTGATCGTCTGACCCGCGGAGGTGCTCGCCATGGTAGCGGAAAACTCCTGGGGCATCGGCCCTTTCGCAATCTCTTTGTCTTTCCCGCAACCCGCGGCCATGAGAAAAACACAGAACACCAACGCAACCTTAAGCCATGCACTTTTCATCCCTTTACCTCCTGCAACGTCATGATAGATTTCAGCGTCTCGACGAAGAGCCGCCGGTCGGTTTCCGCACGGATCCTCATCCCTTCTCCCCTCGCCGGTGGCATCCTCTTTGTTCCCGTTCGCCGACCGTATAGGAAGGCGCGGGAATCCTCAGGGCAGAATGATCAACGGCGTATGGCCTTCATAGACCAGGTCGTTGATCAGGAATTTTCTGGCGATCTGATCCAGGAACATCCTCGATCCCCTCTGCACCACGATGAATTCGTTTTGCTTCTGCTGGATGATCCTCTTGAGGTCTCGCCAGGCATGGTCCCCGAGATACAGTTCATAGGAAGCCTCTTTCCGGTCGGAATACAGTTGCGAAAGCTCCCTTAAATACCTTTCCGTGGCCTCCTGGTCGTCTTCGGGGGTTACGACGGAAAAAAAGACGATTCTTGATCCCTCATTTCCATTGAGTTGCAAAAGCTTGTTTAATTCGATCAGGTTCAGGGGATAGGTTTTCTGAACCGCCACGTGGATCGCATCGGGTGCGCAACAGGGGGCCTGCTGGGGCATGGCGACGATGAGGTTGTCGATACCGTCGATGACATTCACGGCCTGGCTGCCGATGAAGAGTTTCTTCATCAGGCCCGTCCCCTTGATCCCCAGGAACACCAAATGGTTGTAAGGTTTTTTCAGTAATTTTCGCAAAGCCGCCACCAGGTTTTCCTCGGACACGACATGTTGAATCGAGGTCGTTCCCGGTAGAGCCGTTGCCGTCAATCGTACAAGCTGCTCCCTGGCCTCCCGGTTCGCCGCGTCGATCAGTTTCGTTTTGGTTTCATAGGGCGTCATGAGCGGTGACAGGGCAAGGGTATTGTGGAACACGAGCAAGTCGGCGCCTGATCTCCTGCTCCAATCATGGGCAAAACGAAGCAGGTGTTCGGAATAAGGCGAGAAATCGATCAGTACGATAAACCTGTTCTTCATGGCATTCTCCTCCGTCGTACTTGGACTCCGGTTACGTGAATCGGTAAGGCGGGAACGGTTCCAGAAAAGAGTTGATCTCAATATGAAATTTTTACTAGAATACCGATCGACCTACATAGAAGTCAAGAGTTAAATCGGAGATTGTTAAATCGGACACAACCGAGGCAAGGGGCACAACGTTGGGGATCTTTCCCTGCCCTGCAAGATGCCTCCTCAATCAAGATAGGATTCTCTGCCCTGTCGATTTCTTCTGTACCTTTTTGTACCAACCGATCGCCCTGTTCGCGTGCAATTGTCCAAAGGTCCGGTCAGAAAAGGAGAAAAAACATGCTCCAAGGCAATGTGTTCTATGAAGTGGCCCTGATCCTGGGGCTGGCCACCCTTTTCGGTGTCATCGGTCAAAGACTGAGACAGCCCCTGATCATCATGTTCCTGGCCGCGGGCATTGCCGCAGGACCTTCCATGCTCGGTATCATCTCCAGCCACGGCCAGATCGAACTGCTGGCCCATATCGGCATCTCCCTGCTGCTGTTCATCGTCGGGCTCAAGCTGGACCTGGGCCTGATTCGCACCATGGGGCCTGTCGCCGTGGCAACGGGGCTGGGTCAGATCGTCTTCACCTCCGTATTCGGGCTCGTCATCGCCTTGGCCCTGGGCTATTCCTTTGTCAGCTCCGTCTATATTGCCGTAACCCTGACGTTTTCCAGCACCATTATCATCGTCAAGCTCCTCTCCGATAAACGGGAGATCGATTCCCTCCACGGGCAGATCGCCCTGGGATTTCTGATCGTTCAGGACATTGCGGCCATCCTGGCCCTGGTGGGACTGACCTTCTTCCGTTCCGGTCCCGAAGGGGAGCAGGCCATGGCCTTCACCATTCTTTGGATTGCCCTCAAGGGGCTGGGGTTTGTAGGGGTGGTGGGTCTTCTGATGCGGTTTGTCCTGCCCTGGCTTACACAACGCCTGGCCTATTCCCAGGAAATGTTGACCCTCTTTTCCATTTCCTGGACGGTCATCCTGAGCATGATCAGCGATTATCTCGGTTTCAGCAAGGAAGTGGGGGCCTTTCTGGCGGGCGTCTCCCTGGCCTCCACCGAATACCGGGACGCCATCGGCGGACGCCTCACCAGCCTGCGGGATTTCCTGTTGCTCTTTTTCTTCATCGATCTCGGGGCGCGTCTGGACTGGTCCGCCGTCGGCTCCCAGATCGGTCCCGCCATCCTTTTATCCTTTTTCGTTCTCGTAGGTAACCCACTGATTGTCCTGGCCATTATGGGGTTCATGGGCTACCGCCGTCGAACCAGTTTCCTGGCCGGCCTGACCGTAGCCCAGATCAGCGAGTTTTCCCTCATCGTCGCCGCCCTTGGACTAAGCCTCGGCCACATTACCACCCCTGTGGTGGGGCTCATCACCCTTGTGGGCGTTGTCACGATCCTTGTTTCGACCTATATGATCCTCTATTCCGGCCCCCTGTACCAACTGTTGTCCAATCCTTTGAAGATATTCGAGAAAAAGAACCCGCAACGGGAGGCGGCGGAGAGCTATCTTTACGATGCAGCGGAAACGGATGCGATCCTCGTGGGTCTGGGGGCCTATGGCGGCGCATTGGCCGAACATCTCCTGCGCCGGCGCAAAAGGATCATCGCCGTGGACTTCGATCCCACAGTCCTGAAAAAATGGCGGGAACGGGGGGTGAGCGTTCTGTACGGCGACATGGGCGACCCGGAAATACACGAGAAACTGCCCCTCGACAAGACCCGCTGGATCGTGAGCACCGTCCGCATCCGGGAGTTGAACCTGGCCCTGCTTCAAATGCTGAAGAATCGCAACTATCGGGGAAACGTGGCCTTGACGGCCGCTGCCCCCCAGGATGCGGAGGCGTATGAGAAGGCCGGGATTCAGGTGATCTTCCGCCCCTACCTTGATGTGGGGGAGCAGGCCGCTGACGCCCTGACCCACGCCATGGATGTCCTGCCGGGAATGGCCGATTGGAAGATACAGTATCGGGAAGTGCGCCTGCCTGCGGGATCGGTCTATTCGGGACAACGTGTGAAGGCCCTTCCCCTCCGGTCCCAGTCCGGCGTCTCCATCCTGGCTATAACCAGGGCCGGCCGCCATTATTTCGATCCGGAACCGAATTTCCGGATTTATCCAGGCGATCGCCTGATTCTGACGGGCGCCCTGGACGATCTGCGCCAGGCGGAAAAGGTGCTTCAGCACGTCGCCTTCCTGGCAGGCTCGGACACCGCTGACGGCATTCGTATCGAGGAGGTCAAGCTGGGTCCCTCTTCCGTTGTCGTGGGTCGCACCCTGGGCGAGACAGCCTTCCGCCAGCGATACGGCATCAGCGTGATCGGTATTGTTCGGCGAGAGAAGCGGATGAACGCCCCCGGTCCCGATGAAAGGCTCTGCGCCGGTGACGGACTGATCATTTTAGGGGACGCAGGCTCCATCGAGGCCTTCCGGTCTCAGGCCGAGGGAGGGGAAGATCCGGAACCGGGACAGGGCGCGCTTGGGCAGACGCCCATGCCCTCCGGCTGAAAGAAGAAGAAGGCAGACCAATTCTGGGGTGACAGCCGAACGAGGAGGGATACGGTTTCTGTCAACGGAAGGCCTCCCGCCCGGGGAAAGGTCGAAAAGACACCGATGACGGAGGCGCAGTATCATCATATCTATTCGATATTGTTACTAGAAAAGATCCCCTTGGAAGCTCAATCAACGCCGGCAACAGCTTCCGGACGTTGGCCACGCAAACGGCCATAACCAACAAACGGCTCAAGGCTCGAGGGTTTTTGTCCGCCGAAGAGTCGAGAGAGCTTGGATTTCGCTATCTCCGGCTACCCGATGGGATGGGATCGGCTCATAGTTATGGAAAAGTAAAACATCCCATAGGGAGCAAGCCTTACCTCTCTTCCGTTCATGCCACGAAATTGCCGTGAGAAATAGGGACTTTACCTCATTTCCTGAATCTTTTCTAAGCCTTCGGTACAGCTGAAGCGACTGACCAATTGCCGCCCAGCGCCACACCGGAGCAATGCCGCTCCAGCATATACCGGATGCAGCCGACCATGTCTTCGACTGCCAAAGCCGGCGCCCGGCCCTTCGCATGGATGCCGCATATGGCGGTCGTGCAGGCGTGATCCAGGTTTGGATGCCAGCGAAACCGGCCGGTGTCATCCTTCCCGTAGGTCAGGTAGGCCGACAACGGATTCAGTCCGGTACCGGGTCTTTCGCCGATGAGGTGCACGAGGATGTCCGGGCCGATCATTTCCGCTGCATGGTATCCCGCACGAACCCTTCCGTTTTTCAAGACCGGCACCATTTCACAGACAGACAGGCCCGATTCCTTCAGGCGTCCCCGCAGGGCGGGCAGGACGTTCCGCAGGTTTTCATTGACCGCATCGGCGTTCAATCCATCGGATACGACAATTTGGATAGAGGCCTTGAGCGTCTGCCCGTGAAACAGCCTACGGATGCGTTCGGCATCCTCGTTGCGGATCCATTCTCCGGTAAACGGATGGGCCAGATAGTCCTCCCGGTCTGCGGACCGGGTGGTCACGCTCAGGTGTCGAGGGCAGCAATCCCGGAGGACCGCCGGATCGATCATTGCATACAGGGCCTTCCTGGCATGGTCGAAGATGGCCTCTATCCGGGATGTTACCGGAGGCGGATCGGTCAGGTCCGGGCAGGCGCCATAACCGATATCGAAACCCTTTTCCCGCATCGTGGATATCTTTTTGAGGCCTTCGCTTTGAAGGGCGCTCCATGGCCGTGTATCGCCTCCCTCCTTCAGATACCGGGCATAGAGGGTTGCTGTCGTGCGGGGATGTCCTGTTGCCTCTCCGGGTCCCTCCATTACGCGCAGCGAAGCGAGCCTTTCCCGCATCGCGCTCGTCATCTGCCTGGAGGTCTTGACCCGCAATCTCGGGTGTTCACGGAAGGAGGTGGTGAGGATGCCCAGCATGGGGTCCGCTTTGCCCGCCACCGCCATCAGGTAGGCGGGACACGCCATGTGCGCAATCGTTTCGGTCAATGCCATCAACTCGGACGGGTGGATCCCCATGTGAAAGGTCGAACAGATATCCAAGCCCATGGTGATGCCGTGCAGCTTCGCCATGACGGTATCCTCCAGACAGGCCCGCTGCAACTGGGGCCCGGTCCGGAAGACCTCCGGGCCGATGAATCCAGCCACGTCATTGACGATCATCCATGGGTTTCCGCACCGCCGGCCGATGGCCCTGGCCAGCCCATAGCAGCGCGATTCCAGGGTGACCATGTCCGTATCCTCGGCCGCCCCATTCGTGACCTCGGACCCCTGTCCCGTCTCGAAATAGAGACCGTCGAAACCGCGCGCCAGGTCCATGATGCCGTCGGCATCGAGACCGATCATGCCGGCCAGCGATCGGGATGTGCCGGCGAGACTCTGGAAACCGACATCCACTTTCGTCCTCCTGCAAGCGGCGGACTGCTTTACCATGTCGGAAAGGACGCTGTAGCGGGTCGGTAGGGCGAGTTTTTCCTTGATGCGTTGAAGCAATTGCTCCATTCTGACGATGGTATCCATATCGTCACTGGCTGGGTTCAAACCCAGGATGACGTCTCCGCATCCGAACGACAGACCTTCCAGGACGGAAATCAGAATCTCCTCCTCGTCGTCTCCCGGACTGTTGGGCTGTATCCTTGAACCCAAATGCCCCGGGGACCCGATTCGGATCGAACCCGGCGCGGCGATTCCCGGCAGGGGGTTG